>PCUL01000272.1 GCA_002771745.1 Bacteroidetes bacterium CG18_big_fil_WC_8_21_14_2_50_41_14 | reverse complement strand
GCCAGAAACGACATGACAAGTAGTGTGAAAATTCCAATCTGAGGACTGTTGAACAACCTGTTGAGGAAAAGGAGGGCAGGAATAAGCGCCACCAGGGCAACAGCCACAATTAATCCACCCCTGGCAATGATCAAAGCGAAAAGTACGGTCATTAACAACAGGGTAATCACCACCAACGGATGTTGCAGCTTACTAGCCCCGACCATATTTTTTAAACGTGTAAACATGTTGGCTAAAAGTACAACTTTTGTTTATCACCCGGGTGGATTAGCCTCTTAAAAAATTCCCAGTAGAAGAGAAATCCTTCTATAAGTATCATTCTGTAGCGAATCTTCATCTCCTGGTTCAAATAATAAAACCCTACCATAATGCCAATAATTGTAAACAAAATTGTGATAATGGCCACCAATTCGAGTATGGTAATCGTGGTGAAAGTGGTAGAAACAAGCACCAAAACGGACGATTCGTATACTCCCGACAACAAAAGTGTAACTACAGACGACATCAAAATGATATAGGTTAGTCCGAAAACAACAATGGAATCGCCAATAATATTGGACAAGGTCATGTACACGACTTTGAAAAAATTTTGTTTAGGTCTATTTACACTATCCAGTGCCACACCGATGAACCTGTCGATAGGCAGTAAGAGTCCATATAGACAAAAAATCTGAAAAATTCCGGAGGTCTGTGTATATTCCGGTCCTCCCAGAATGGTAACAAATTCTTTCGAGAAGATGAAACAAAATAGCATCACGGGAACCATCATTAAAAACATCCCACCGGCATTGCGATAAAATATATGTTTTACCCATTCTTTATTTCCTTCAATACTGGCTTTCGACATGGTTGGAAATGCCGTCATAGCAAAGCTGCGTATGGGGATTTCGATAATTTCAGTCAATTTTAATGGAATGCTGTACAAGGCAACACCGGTGGTTCCTAAAAATGGACTCAACCCAATAATAAAGGTGTCAGCACTTTTTAGCAAGTTTGAGCCGATTAATGTACCTGAAGTATATTTGCCGAAATCCAATATAATTCGATTGGTCTTTGAACTTGCTTTTCCTATATAACGGATTCCATCCCAGTTAAAAATACTGGCTATCATGCTGGTGGCCAGGTTTGTAATGATGTAGTACCAGGTAATCTCCAACAGTCCTGAATGAAAAAAGTAATAATTCAGTACCAGATAAATCATGAACGAGCCAACATTAAACATGCGTAGCAACAATATCAGGTCAAAACGTAAACGTGCCTGCAACACCGACAAGGCATTGTTAAAAGGCAGGCTGATGAGTGCTACAACCGGGAACCAGGTAAAGAACAAGGAGAAACCGGAATCGGCAATGGCCTCATGTGCATAGTAGTTTACCACCAACACTAAAATAATGAGAAATAGTGTGCTGGTGAGATTAATTGCGTAATTGGAACCAATTAATTGTTTGCCCTGGATGGTATCGGCACCGCTTAAGAACCTGACGATGGCAGTTCTGGTAATACCGAACCTAAGCATGTCGATAAAATTAAGGGTCGTAATAAAAAGTACCCACTCACCAAAATCATTGGTTGGTAAAATTCGAACCAGTAAAATAAAGGAGAAAAAACCAAGAACCGCGACTAAACCATTGTTGGCTAGCGATAAAAAATTATTGTTCCTGAGTATTTTAGCCAAAAGATTTGCCACACTGCTTTACGCTTCTTTATTAATTCTAATTCTATATTTTAATGGATAAGCGAGGATTTCTCTAATTTTATGATAAACGTCCGGTTTGGTACGTTTTGGGATATCTGTCAGCAGTTCTTCAAGATTATACAGTTCTACTTCATTTAAAATAACCATGGGCTTATTTTTAACCAACTGGCTAAAAGTTTCCTGAGCTGTGATATCCGCTTTATTTAGTTTACTGCTGGCTGCCATGACATACAGGGCCAGATCAACCTCTTCAATCAATTTAATAGGGTAGGTGTTTAACACCAGGGAGGGCAATTCCAGAAAAATGTACCTGTAGGTTTGGTTTTCTTTTCTCAGATACCTTGAGCTAATTAATTGCTGAAGGTTCTCCACTTCAATGAAGTTCTCATTGATATCATATTTATAGAAATAATTGAAATCCAACACCTCGGTATCTACATCGGCATCGCTATAATTCAGATAGAGTACCTTGTCACCAATTTCCCTCAGCCGGTTAATGATTTTTTGCGAAAGCAGAGTTTTACCTACTTTATCCTGCGTACTGTAAACCAATATTAAAAAGGGCGATTGATCGGTTTTTATGACCTGTTTATTTAAGAAAAGCTTGATATTTTGAATGATGATATCGATTAAACGGTTGTTGATAAACACAAGCTCATGCGCTTTGCCTTTTGAAGTGATCAACGGGAAAGCCCCGGCCAGTTTCATGTTTGTTTCTTTTACTACCCGGGACGGATTCTTCATCGAAGAATCGAAATATTCAAGTACAAGGATGATAAAGACTACTAAAAGAAATCCAAATACAGCAGCTGCCAGCACGATAACTTTCGATTTGGAAGGATTTGCCTGGATGGGGAAGAAAGGAGCATCTACAATTTTTATATTGGTTGCCATTTCTTCGTTTTGTTGTTTCATCTTGGCAATGTTCAAACTTCTTAACAGTTCAAGATACGATTGTTCGGCTACTTTTATCTCGCGTTCTATGCGGGTCAGCATGGCTCCCAACGGGGCGAACTTTTGATAAGTTCTTACAAAGTCAAGCTTCCGCTGTGCCAATACAACAAGTGCAGCACGTGCTTCCACATAGCCCAGTGTGTTTTGCAACCATTCATCGAGCAACGACTTAATGGGCATTCCTTGTGTGGAATGACCGTACAAGAAAAGTTGGTCGACATAAAGTTTTAAGTCGTTGCGAAGTTTTAATTGGCGTTGCTTCAGGCTCTCAATTTTATCGGTGATACGCTCATCGTAATCGGCGGCTAACTCATTAATAATAATTTTTTCAGTTACGTCTGAGAGTTCTTTTTTCATTTGATTAATTTCATCGCTCTTGAGGTAAATACTATCGCGGGCGGTGAGATTAAGTTCCAGTTCGCGGAGCGATGCGCTTGAAGCGGAAAGTCTGATTTGCTCATTTTGATAGAACAAATCCAAATCTTCCTTTTGTTCAGCAATGAACTTACTTTGTTCGTTGTAATTGATGATGTTGTTTTTCTTGTTGAATTTCAATAACCTGTCTTCTGCCGCCTGTAGTTTCCTGTCAGCCGAATCTACCTGGCGCTCGAAGTATTTAACTACCAAATCGGTTTCGTTGGCACGCAACGATTTGTAGTTTTTCATGAATACCTTTGAAAGTATCTTTAAAGTTTGCTGGCAAATGCCGGGATCGTCTGAAGTATAGATAAGTCTTACCAGGTCACTGTTGTTGATGCGGTAAATCTGGATTTGGGCAATACTGCTTTCACTATAATGTTTATTCTCCCCGTAATGTAACAGCCCATAAATAAAATTTGTATCGCTTGAGGTATAGTACCTGGTCATATTGATCACGGTTTTTTCATAATCTTCCGCATCAACGCCAGGAGGCACAATGGGGTCTTTTTCAAAAACTGAAAGGGTGGAATTTAAGTTGAAGTTGTCGTAATCCACAGTTGTCACTTCATTGGTGGTCACGGGTTGATCGGTAGTAGTGCTCGACATGAGGCTGGGAGATACTTGTTTCACCGCGTAGTCATACGAATAACTGTCAGCATTGCTCATCAGTGTTTCTTCGATGAGTAAGGTTTCACCAGGTATTAATGCACGGTTGGTGAGGTTATTGATTTCGCGGAGCTTTGTAATGTTGAGGCCATACTTTTTTGCAATGGAATAGAGATTTTCACCGGGTTGTACCAGATGGCTCTTGAAATCTTTATTGTCATCGGGTTCAACTGGCATTTCCTCTTTTTCAATACCTGAGTTTACCTCAGTCGGGTTGTCGATGGGTACATTACTTCTGATTTTTTCTTGTGCCGCGTAATTCCTTTTTTTGCTGATTTCTTTTTCAAGTGTATTGATTTCGCGTTCAAGCGAACGGATTTGTTCTTCTTTTTCGCGTTCAACACCAGATTTATTGTTTTTAATAACCAGGTCTTTGATCCGCTTTGGCATATACAACTGTAGCCTGTCGTAGTTTTGGTTGCTGATGTATTGGGCATTGTGGTGTTCAAGGGATAAATCCTGAGAAAGTAACCGCAGAGAGGTTTCAATAATGGTCTGTCTCGACTTAAGCAGGTTGATCATGTTATCGAATTGGGCACTGGTACTAAAAAAGTCAGTGGGTCGTTGGGTGGTCGACTCGATGGAATATCCGGTGGTAATCCCGGTGTAAATCACGGCTTCTGATTGGTAAACTTTGGCCTGGTTCCTTGTAAAATAATAAGTAAATGACGCCAATAAAATGGGTACAGCAATTAACATCAACATGTTGCGCTTAAAAAGTGTTAATATTTGAGCTAAATCCATTTTATATCAATTACCTTAGTACATTAATTAAGTTAAACCGGATTCCGGTAATGACCTCCAGGATTTGATAGAGCTTGTTAAACTCAGCAATAACCTGTTGGTATTCAACTGCTCCACGGGTTTGAATTTCTTTTAAACGGGTGTATTCAGCTGTGGTTATTTCACCGTTTAGGAACTCATTTTGAGCCATTTGCATCTGTGTCATGGTAAACGACTGGTAATCATTGTATATTCTGATCTGATTTTGGGCACTTACCAAATCGTTATACACGGTGATCACCCTTTCCTGTAGGAATCTGCGGTTTATTTCTTTTTGTGTAAGCGATATTTCAATCCATTTTTTCTGCTTTTTTATGCGGTTTCTTCTGTCGACCAGTGTGGCAATGGGCATACGTACGTAAAAGCCAACAGCGTAGTTGTCGCGTATGGATTGCGAATTATAATACCTGTCGACCCGGGTGATCTCATCCTTGTCCCAATAATCCCATTTACCTAAATTCACATCCACGTTCAAACTTAAGGCTTCCATCCATTCACGCGCTGCCGATATTTGCTCATAATAATAGTAATCTGCCTTCAAATCCTCATATTTCAGATCTGGTGAGTTATAGCCTGCCGAATCTACCATCACCCTTAAGGGAGGCAATCGTTTGGTAATGTCGTCCGTTATTGGGTTAAAATATCTTGAACTATCGTCTTTGCTTTTTTGTGCAAATAAGCCTGCCGTATTAAATAACAGATAAATGAGTAATGTCATACCGATGGACATTATTTTACTATTCATTTTTTTACCCCTGTTTTTTGATGATATGTTCCTTAAATTGCGCAAACTACGATTTTTTTTTATTAATTCAAATGGTGCGATTTTGAGTTATCCTTTTTTTTTAAACAATTAATTTAAACATTTTCTTTCTGAAGTAATGCAGGTATAGTTCTGAGAATTAGCTTGATATCTCCCCAAAACGAATAGGTGTTGGCATATTGATTGTCCAGGGCCTTCCGTTCATCCTCCGACATCACCCCTTTTTTACCTCTGAGCTCTACCTGCCATAAGCCGGTAATTCCGGCAGGCCCCATAAACCGCGCACTCCAATCATCCGAAGTAAGCAACTCTGCTTCATACAGGGGAAGAGGACGGTTGCCTACAATGGACATGTCTCCTTTTAATACATTAATCAATTGAGGTAGTTCATCAATTGAAGTATTTCTGATGAAATTCCCCACTTTGGTAACCCTTGGGTCGTTTTTAATTTTGATAAAGGTGGAAACAGCCTGCTTTTTCTTCTCTTTATGATACCAATATTCGCAAATTCTGGCTCCTTTATAATAAAGCAATGAGGAGCAATATTCACCTTCAGGTAGTTTTGCACACCGAGGGCATGCGGTTATTTCAATATCATCCTCCGCTTTCGCCTCATTAACCTTATATTGGCTCAGATGAGCCAAATCTTTTAATCTGGCGTCGGCATCCAGGCCCATGCTTCTGAATTTAAGGAACCCAAAAATTTTATAGGCCGTTCCTACCCTTTGCGATTTGTAAATAACCGGACCTTTCGATTCGAGTCGGATGGCAATCATCACGATGATAAACAAGGGGGAAAGGAAAAGAAGGGCGGTTAACGAGACCGCGATATCAAACGCGCGCTTGACAAAAGGGATTTTATATTCTTTAAAAGCGGCATCCGGCTTTTTACCTGAATCGATCTCGGCATAAAAACGCTTAAAAAACCTGACCCGTGTTATGATATTGCGGATGTTGAATGGGAAGACATAGATATCGTCAACAATGCTTTTTTCCTTAAAAGCCTTCCTGATGACGCTATCCTCCTTTTCAAAGAGAAACAAGATGAATGGGGTTCGGGTTTGATTGGGCAGGCTTTTGATCATTTTGCCAACCTCCATGCCATTCATCCCGGGCATTAGTGCTTCACATACAATCACATCAGGTACCGTGTGTTGTATGTATTCCATGGCCTTGAGTCCGCTGTTCAATTGGGTTACATTGAACTCATCGGGATGGTTTTTAAAGGCCTCCAATGCTTCAGGATTTGATCCTATATAGAGTAGGTTAAGCAACGAATGGTTTTATTTTAGTTATAAACGTCTTCTGATGATCAGGTTTTCTATCCTGATAGCCAATTCTTCCGGGTTGAAAGGTTTTACCAGGTAATCATCGGCTCCTGACTTCAGACATTTAACGCGCTCCTTGCTACTTTCTATACCCGAGAGCATGATCATTGGGATGTGTTTAAAAAACCCGCTCGCTCTTACTTCGTCAATAAATTCGTAACCATCCATGTTTGGCATTTGAATATCGGCTACAATTACGTCCGGCATATTGCCTTCTTCAAGGTACTTAAGTCCCTCAAATCCATCGTTTCGGGTAACCACGGTAAACTTTTTGCTGAGGTAATTGTCGAGTAACAACCGGATACTCATTTCATCATCAATCACTAGAATTGTATTCTTCATACCATTTAATTTGGTTATGGTGTTATCAACCGGCCTTTATATAGGCGGTAAAACAAAAATAAGTAATTATTTCTTTCGCCGGCAGGCTTTGAATAAAGTTATTTACAAGAAGAGGTTAATAAGCGGGTGAGGTTGGATGGGAGGTTGAAATGCCAATGAACATGCTTGTTCATTCCGACCGCAGGGAGACCTGCCTACGGCAGGTATCCCCAAGGCACTTTGTTGTCATTTCGACCGCAGGGAGACCTACCTACCGTAGGCAGGAATCACCCAGGGACCTGTCTGTCATTCCGACCAGATGGGAGGAATCCCCCAGGGACGGGATTATCTCATCCCCGGGGGATTCCTGCCTGCCGGTAGGCAAGTCTCAGCGCATTCCGATAGCAATCGGAAATCGAAATGACAGGGTTTTGCTTTTGGGATTGTACAGGCATGGAATAACGACCTTTTTCCCGGAGGATTCCTGCCTGCCGGATTTTCTGCCGATTTACCCACCTTAGGTAGGTGAACCTACCGAGAAGGTATGGAGGAATGGTAGGCAAGTCTCTTTCGCCAGCCTCCGCTGTCGCTCCGGCTGACTCTATCGAAATGACAGGGTTATCTCTTGGTTTTTGTTACAGATAAATGTTGCCTGTTTGTTAATTCCAGCCTGTTAAAGATTCTGAATCTCATCGTTCATAAAATGCCAATCCGGATTAAACGAAGAAATCAGCAAGTCTTTCTTTTCTCGTCGCCACTTCTTAATTTCCTTCTCCCTGACGATGGCATACTCTATATGAGTAAAGTACTCATAATAAACAAGGTAGTGACAATTATATTTTTTGGTAAAGCCTTTTGCTTCACCTGTTTCATGCTCATATACCCTTCTTTCAAGGTCATTGGTAACTCCGACATAAAGCACGTTTTTGTGTTTATTTGTCATGATGTAAACGAAGTAGTTATGATTTTGCGACATTTAACAAATATAGTAAAACCTCTAAAACAGGACTTCCTCATTTTGCTTTTGGCAGTCAATGAGCACCTGGTTGTTACCAATGCACCTGTATGTCATTCCGACCGGATGGGAGGCCTGCCTGCCGGTAGGTAGGAATCCCCCCGGATTGAGCGTATATCCTTTCTGGGGGATATCTCATCCGCTTGAGGCGGATTTCGATATGACAGGTTTTTGTTTTGGGGTCAGTACTGGTTTGAAATGACGATCTTTTTTCCTGAGGGAGTTGTTATTCCTGAAAGCGGCAGTAAAAATATACCAGAATGGAAAAAAAAAGAGCTGCCAACCTGAATGGTTAACAGCTCTTTAAACTAAATACTAAATGTTATCACTATTTAAGTGACCGATTTTATCGCTCACTCAAAATAAGGTTACTGAATAAACAGTTTCTTAGTAATTGATTGACCCTCAACTATTATACCTACAATATAGATGCCTGCATTGAAGCCGGAAATATCTACATTGGTTTGAGCGGCAGCTTCTACATTGTTGCTATACAATACCTGGCCAAGCATGTTACGTACTTCTACCCGGTTGATTGTGCCCGGGGCAGTTATTGTAAACTGTGCGATTGCAGGATTAGGATAAATAACCACTTCCGATGCATTAACTCCACCTATACCTGTAATTGTGCTTGGTGATTTACCATAAGGCCAGATATAGAAATAATTGCTGCTAATGTCGGTAATAGTGTTATCAACAATACTCGTAATCCGCATTTTGAATTTGTAAGTAGGTGACAGATGATCGTTTGGCTGATCAATAGACCATGTCCAGGTACTGCCGGGCTCACCAGGTGAATCATCAACTATAGGATAAGTAATGGTGTTTGCAGTATTGGCCGCTTCATATTCTATTAAATCGATCTTGAAATTCTCCGGGCAATCATCATTCCATGATACCAGGTAGTCCATTTGGTCCATCCAATCTTCTCCGCCGTTTGGCTGGATAATGTTTACAAAAGTACCTGATGAGGCAGTTATTGCAAATGTTTTATTGCTCATATCTGTCAGAAATTGATCATCTACACTTGTAATTCTTACTTTATTGTAATCCCATGCACCAAAACTGGTAGCAGCGCTAACTTCCCACACATAAGTGCTTCCTTCTGTACTTGCAATAATGGTTTTTGGGGGATTGGTGACTTGATCTGAGATAGTTGTAGCATTATCATACCTGACTAGTTCTATTTTTACATTTTCAGGGAAATCATCATCCCATGAAATCAGGTGTTCAGTATCCAAAGCCCAGGAAATGCCGCTTACGCTTGGTTGTATAACATCAATATCAGTACCTGAAGAAAGGGTTAAGTCAAATGGGTAACTTTCAAGGTATGTATGAGCTGGATCCTCAGTACTTACAACCTTGATCTTAACAACATCGTTACCTGTTGTCATACCTGTTTCAGGAATATCCCAGTAACAAGTTGTACCAGTAACATCTGAAGCTATTGAAATCCAGGTAGTACCACCATTATTGGTATAGAAAACGTCTACCGGTTCCTCCAGGTTGTCAAGCCAGGAAATCAAATGGGATGTTCCGACCGTCCAACTTGAGTTGTTTTTTGGTTGATATATTTTGGAAATGCTACCTACAG
>PCUL01000190.1 GCA_002771745.1 Bacteroidetes bacterium CG18_big_fil_WC_8_21_14_2_50_41_14 | reverse complement strand
TGTGTTTTTAACCCCTTGCTCAGAGGCTTCTTTGAGGATATTTAGCTTTTCCTCTTTGCTGAATTTTCTTTTTTCCATGTGCATAATTACTAATTTTTATTGATAATTATGTCCGGGTTGCTAGGGGGCTAAAACAAAGTTGCAATAAAGAAGATGAAAATTGCCACAAAAGAATAAATATAATCAATAATTCAGATAGTGCTATCTACTATTATTTAAGTTTTAGATATCCTGATACATTAACATTATATCCAAACCCGACATCTGATCCTCACACTTTTTTAATTGAACATAATTCGGAAAAGAGGGACTTTTACATGGGCTGTTTTGAAGGGGCAATAAATGCTAATCCTGAAGGAATAATTATGTATTTTATTTATGATGCCAACACGTTGGAAACAGTACCTTGGGATACGGTGGTAAAGCATTATATGATTTTAAAAAGATATGAACTGAGTGTAGAAGATTTAATAAGCACGAATTGGACTGTTACTTATCCTTAACTATTTATGCTTCCCCCAAACTAAGCGTAGAATGACAAAAAATGACGAGGATCATAGCGTAGTTTCATGCCTACGGCAGACAAGTGGAACTACGCTTACCTATCATTTTGTTTCCTATCTTTGTTTTATGACAGCAATTGCGCAAACCGGAAACTCCTTTTTCGATGGCACCTATGAAACGGAAGAAGATGCCAGCCATCAACTGCGGCAACTGCATTACATCAGTGGTGGGGATGGCCTGTTTGCCATTTATGTAATCGATCAGGCTGGCAAAGCAACCATGAACTACATCCACGAACTACATCCACAAAGACTACCAGGGCAGTTTTGAAACCACTACCGACAATCCTGGGATTCGGGATAGGCATGACCGAAATTGTATCCCTGGATTTCAATCCAGAGCCAATCCAGGGCAAACTAAACATCTTTTACACCCAACCCCGATCATGGCATGCCCTGGCCACCCGGTCTACAGAAATCACATAAGCCGCATCGCGTAGGTTGAGGTTGTTCATTTGGGCAAAGTTGCTTACAGCGATATAAGCGGAAGTCATTTTAACATCCAGTTTGCTTAGTACCTCTTCCTTTTCCCAATAGTAATTCATGTTGCTTTGTACCTGCTCAAAATAGCTACAGGTAACACCTCCTGCGTTGGCCAGAAAGTCGGGAATGGTAAAAATGTTTCGGGCATTGATTTTAAAAATGGCATCCGGTGTAGTGGGGCCATTGGCTCCTTCGGCAAGTATCTTGACAGAGGGTTTAATCAGAGCGACATTCTTTGATGTAATTTGGTTTTCCATCGCTGCGGGTATCAGGATGTCGACTTCCTGCTCCAGCCAGGCGTCAGAGTCGAGTACTTCATAACCCAGATCCTGGGCCTTTTCTTTGTTGATTCCTCCAAAAGAATCGGTTATATCCAACAATTCTTCCAGTTGAACTCCATCTTTTTTTAGATAGGAAAAACTCTTGTTGTGTTTTTGATTCCACGAGGATACACAAGTAACCGTGCCACCCATCTGTTGAAACAATTCAATGGCATACCTGGATACATGACCGAATCCCTGGACGCTGGCAGTTGCTTTTTCAGGAGAAAGTGACAATTCTTTCAAAGCCTCCCTAACGGTGATAATAACACCATATCCTGTGGACTCCAGTCGGCCCAACGATCCCCCCATCCCAACAGGTTTGCCGGTAAAGGCACCCGGATACCGGCCACCTGCCAGTACCTCGTATTCGTCAAGCATCCACAACATGTGTTGGGCATTGGTCATTAAATCCGGGGCAGGAATGTCTGTCTCGGGGCCAATATCCCTGAAAATCTGACGCACCCAACCTCTGCAAAGCCTCTCCTGCTCTCCCAGGCTCAGGTTGTGTGGATCGCAGATGACCCCACCTTTTCCTCCACCCAACGGCAAATCGGCCACAGCGGTTTTCCAGGTGAGCCACATGGCCTGAGCGCGCACCGAATCAATGGTTTCCATAGGGTGGAACCGGACTCCCCCTTTCACAGGACCGCGTGCATCGTTGTGCTGAACGCGAAATCCCCTGAATATTTGTACCGTTCCATTATCCATGCGCAATGGAATGCTAAAGTGGTGCTCACGCATGGGATTTCTGAGTAAATCGCAAGTAGCCTTGTCTAAATCCAGAATCGAAGCAGCATGGTCAAATTGTTGCTGTGCCGAGATAAAT
>PCUL01000347.1 GCA_002771745.1 Bacteroidetes bacterium CG18_big_fil_WC_8_21_14_2_50_41_14 | reverse complement strand
GAGAGCGTGGCCTCGATCCCATTTCTCTATCCGAAGCCGAGTGGTATATGGAGACTAACTTTAATGTAGAAGAAGCACGGACAGAAGATCCGGTTAAATTGCAGAGAAAGGATACCACATACTATACTTTGCCATTGGTTGGAGTCAATTTAGCTGAATATAGTGATATTAATACAATGTACAACGCAATGCTTTCCGATTTGGATAGTCTGGAATATGTGATTGCTGATCCAAGTCTAATGCCAATGTATGCAAGCCTAAATCTTATTCAAAACACTTTAACTTCAGCGGACTTTATGCTAATTACGGGTTTCGGTTCGTACTATAGCGGGAATTATGCGCCATTTTATGCTGACGATGATTGGAAGTTTGGAAATATGTTGGGTAGATGCGATGGAACGATGGTAACGATATCTGACGGTGGTCAGGAGTTAATTGGTAGATTGAATAACCCATTTTTCCAATGGGCTGGACCGGGATCCTTTATTGATCCTGTGCAAGTCTATATACCTTATGAGGGTTATCCTGATGTTAATAATCAAAATCCAGATCCTGATGTAGATTATATGATATTTTATCAAGAATTAGCGAGTGGCGAACCTTGTCTGGAAAATGACGAGCTTACTTACTACTTGAATAATCTGCATAATATTATCTATACATATGAAGATAATTATCTGCCAAACACTACTCTCTATGGGGCGCGCCCAGAAGGAAAGTCATTTATCGATATCGAAATTTATACACCGTATGGATTTGAAAATAGTGTTTATTGGTGGGAGCATAGGTTTTGGGCAAATTATGGCACGAGAGTTAACATCCCTATTCCAGATTAAATAATTAATCATTCATTCAAAGCTCACCCATTTATTTGGGTGAGCTGCCTTTCACATTTATAAACCTAAGATATATTCTCATGTTTCGTACAAAATTCATAGTATTCATTCTTTTTTTTGGAAATATAGTATCGGCCTTTACTCAGAACAACACTTTTAGCGGACATATTACAGCAGATACCATCTGGGCGGCGGATACGCTTGAAATTACCGGAGATGTATTGATTGACAGCAACGTAACACTTACCGTTATGCCGGGCACTTTTGTGCATATCCTTGGCTATTACAGTATCCAGTCATACGGAAGTATCCGTGCCATTGGAACACTAGCTGACAGCATCGTGTTCACACATTTAGATACAATTCAACACGCCGACACCTCAACAATAGCAGGTGGTTGGCATGGAATCAGGCTGTTGCCTCGATCCACCAACGACACCTCATTTTTTAAATACTGTAAAATCAGTAATGGAAAAGCTGTAGTTCCTGGGTCATGGGTGCCTTATTATGATAAACCGGATAACCTTGGCGGTAATATTTATGGGCTAGAATTTGGTAATCTGATTTTGGAAGATTGTGTTATTGGGAATGGAAGAGTTAAGGCCGATGGAGGTGGTCTATACTTAGAAAGTGGAAATTTTGTGGTACTAAATAGAAGTAATTTTGAATATAATCACTCCTATTATACTTTTGGCGGGGGTGCTTGTATTAGAGAGGTTGAATCTTTAAAGGTTAGAAACTGTTTGTTTTTTCACAATACTTGTTTTAACATTACAAATTCGGGAGGATTTGTATTTGAAGGGGGCAATGGTGGAGGAATCGCTATTTTAGATGGGCTTGGTTATTCAAGTTACGCCCTTCTTGAGAATAACAAATTCTTTAACAACAAAACCTCTGGCGGAATCCTATATACTGGTTATTATAACGCTGATGTGATTGGTAATATTATTTGTAACAACGATGGTTTAGGACTTTGGCAGGCACATTATTTTAACTACCCGTTAATAAGCAACAATACTGTAATTAATAATGTTGGACCCATTTGGAGTGGAATAGTTACAAGTACACCAGATGCCCAACTCATAAACAATATTGTCTGGGGAAATTACGCCTTACCAAATATACCCATCGAGCAAATCCATTGGGGGCCAAGTGTTCCGGGACCTCCAACAGTAAAATACTGCAATGTGGAATTTGGTTTTGAAGGCGAAGGAAATATTGATAATGCCCCCCTTTTTGTTAATCCAACAGAAGGATGTGGTCCTAACTACAACGGATTATTAGCCGACTGGTCCCTACAAGACAACTCCCCCTGCATTAACTCCGGAACACCTGATACCACGGGGCTTTTCCTCCCTGATTTGGATCTCGCCGGCAACCCCCGCATCTTCGGCAACCGCATCGATATGGG
>PCUL01000456.1:579-2258 GCA_002771745.1 Bacteroidetes bacterium CG18_big_fil_WC_8_21_14_2_50_41_14 | reverse complement strand
TTCGTGCTTTTCAATAAACGTATATCAGTATTCCCGATTAAATTAGTAATGTGTTTGTCTTCTCTTGTATATGTTGTCTTTTGAGAAACCGCACCTCCAGATAAATAATCTATGGTTTCGTCTGATAATAAATCACAATCAAAATAGTAAATTTTATTTGAACTCCCGTAATAGCAACTTACAGCACTACCAGGACAGAAATTGCGCATATCAACGCTTGTAGTCAAAACATAATGTTGGTACATATCCGAGGCAGATCGATACTTGTATGAAGTTTCTCTTACAAGTGTTTTGTTGGAGTTATAAACGTTTTTAGTAAGTAGCTTCCCTCTCATCAGATTCCTTTCAGTGTAGGTTAAATAAGGACTGTAGAAACCATTAAAATTGAATAACGGGAGTTCGTCTTTATAAGTACTTGAGGTGTCGTAGTTGGAATAATGATATGAAATAAATGAGTTGTCATTCCTTAACTCAGTAACTTCAGAATAGCCAATATAAGAACCAAATGAATTTGAGAGAGGAATTATGCTGTTCACAGAGAATGAGATTTCAGAATACTCACCACCCTCACCATCAGATACCCGCCAATCAGGCCAATAGTATTTAGGTTTAGCGGCTAATACTCCACTACTTATTGTTGAAAGTGGATTTGCCGAATAATCAGCAATATACTTATATATCAGCTTATTTATTGAACTGTCGCCATCAAAATTCTCTATCTTTTTAATTCTTACCCCTCCGGCGATTCCTGTCTCCTGTGTTAAAGACTGACGGTCGTCTGTAACTATTTGGGCATAACTGTGTGGCTCAAATTCAAATTGGGTAAAGCCGCCCGTTGGATAATAAATTTTCGACAGCATCCCAATTGATAAGTAACTGGTGTCAGGCAATCGTTGATTGTAGTAGGATGATAAATTATTAGAATTATAGCTATAGGCTGATCCTTTATAATAACCCCAATGGTCTTGTTTTTTTGATAAATATCCTGGAAGAAGATGAAATTGATTGTACTCAAAAGAGTAGGAATATTTTTCGGTGTCACCACCATATGGCCATTCGTCTGAAATTACATCAAGGCTTAACAGATTTAAACGTTCAGTTGTATCATTGTTATAATTTAGTTTTATTCTTCTGGTAAGATCACCGTAAATATTAATGTAATCTAATTTCCTCCAATGTAGATTTTTCATATAGTTATCTGCTAATGCAGGATCTATAAATTCATTTTCTATTTGTAAATAGTAGAGTGGATATGGGCCACCTCCCATAGAATAACAGGCCATCTGTAGTTGGTTGTATTTCAACTCCCATAGTGTTGGGTCATAATTCAATTGTTGCGCATTGCTTGTATTGAAAGTTATTGTTGGCTCACTGTTTGAAGAGCTAAATGGGGAATAAACAGACTTCAAATAGGTTGGAGAAATCAGGTCGCCTTGGATATAATATTGTTCGTTATTAACACCGGATGTAGTAGCACAACCTGGTGCAGGATTAAATAAACCTCCATTTCCATCGTATACCCAATCTTTATGATTATCGCCTCTGTAAAAATGAGCAATGAATGATCCGCGTTCATAATCAAATCGGTAAACTTCTGTACCATACTTATCAATTACCTTTGTCAAATACCAGGCATTTGCATTCCATGGCTTTCCATAGCCAGATCCGCCACCAACTAT
>PCUL01000456.1:0-541 GCA_002771745.1 Bacteroidetes bacterium CG18_big_fil_WC_8_21_14_2_50_41_14 | reverse complement strand
TTGCATCATCATTATAACCAAATAAATAGGTGGTTCCATTGCCATCAATAAGTTTGAATCCAGCAATAACCTGTGGATATTTATAAGTGACTGGAGCAGGATATACGGGGAAATCTTCGAAAAGAGGGTATCTTAGTGAATCTTCATTAACTACCATTATATTATCCTCGCTGTTTACTTTCCAGTTACCGTCATTTCCCAAAAAAAACTTGCCAGAAATTCCCATGAAGTTAAAAGTAAAAATATCAGGTTGATAATCATAATCTTTTATAAAGCGCTCATAAGCTAAACCTTCGAGATAATCCTGATCAAGGATATTTACAGCATTCAAATCATTATAATGATAAAAAAAACCACAATCAGGCCAATTTGTTAGAAATTCCATATCAGTATTTCTCAATGTACCTTCGTCCGGTTCTCCAATAATTGTCCTCGAAATAACGCCACCTGCCGAGAGAGTCCAATTTTGTCCAACCCACCCGGGATATTGGTCAATTCTTATCCCGCTTGCATCATATCTTAAATCGATATTAAGATCAAT
>PCUL01000150.1 GCA_002771745.1 Bacteroidetes bacterium CG18_big_fil_WC_8_21_14_2_50_41_14 | reverse complement strand
TGAATTCATCCGCCGGGTTCGGGTAGGCTTTAACGGGTATGGCACCCAGGCTTTTGTAATATTCTTCCGGCGTGGGCGCTTCGTCAATACTAACCTGCACCACCGTGCAGTTTGTCATATCGATATCCCCCGATACGATGGGACCGGGGCACAGGCTGTCATATACAAAATTCTGTGTATACAAGGTGTCTTGTTCCAGGTTGGCATTGATCTTATACATGTATATGTCTGTATGGTTCATGTCATTTTCATTAACAGTACAGGCAATCACATACTTACCATCAAAAGTCTTGATCATATTGGACATACCTCTGGTATTAGGCCTGGACTGTGCACGGTAAACATGGCCTGAAGTATCAAATACAATCTCGCCAAATGGATTGCCTGTTGTTAAAGGGCCTATGACTGCGGTAGCTAAAAAAATAGAATCATCCACCGATTCAATTTCTACCATAAGATTGTCCATTGTACCCGGAATAATAGAATCGCCCCAGATGCGTTTGTATCCAAGTTCTTGTCCTTCATGATTTATAAACATCATTAATGAATTACGAATAGAAGCATTAGGATAATCCCTAAATTTACTCCCTACACCCATGATTACCGAATCGTTTAGCGGAATGGCCGAATACGCCTGGCCAACGACACTGTCGGTGACACCAAAAGGCAGTATCCATTTTTCGTTGAACAGGCCGTCGATGCCGATAAAAAAGGGCCGTAACCAAACGTGGTTTGGATTATCAGGGTAGGGATAGTAACAATAACCACTTATAATATAATCTTCTCCGAAATGATATAATTTAGTCCCGTAAGAAAAGGCAATCAATGGGTGTTCGGTTTTGGATGCATATGGTTTTGACCACAAAAGTTCGCCATCAGGGCTGTAACATAGCAAAAATATCTGGTTGATCTGCTGATTACCATCTTCAAAACGGGTTAGAACAATGATATTGCCTTCATCATTGATTATTATGTCACTAGGAGAACCCAAAAGGAAATCCCAATGTTTTAACAGGCTACACCAGGCTTTCTCGCCACAAGGATTAAACTTAATTAAAAAAGGCCAGGCGATTTCGCCAAAATCAATACCTGCAATATATTTGTTCCCGATACTATCCTGACATGCAGCAACACCAACCCTTACCCCGGTATAAACCAATCTTTTATCATACAACAAAGTACCATTGATATCCGTTTTTATGTCCCAACCCTTTCCGTTTCCATTAGCAATCGCATCCCAGCCAACAATATAATACCCTTTATCATAATCTTCCAATAAATCATACACTTCATCGTAATGGTTATGTGAGCCAAAAGTAGTACTCCACCTTTGTCCGGTATTAACGGGTAGCAAAGTATCTCCTGTTTCATTCATCGGGGAGGGCATTGTTGCAACCATCCGAGTATTACTGGCATCATATTCCAGCGGAAGACTTTGGTTCGCTGGCATTTGCCTTGCAGAAACAGTTAAAATCTTTTTGCCATTTGGATCCGGAGTATAGAAAATATTCTCCTGAGTTTGAGCCCGCAATGGAATAAGAAATATTAGAATCAGTTGTATTAAGATAAGTTTCTTCATTATTTCCAATTCTTATTTATAATAGCATCCTTATATTTGTCTTTTCAAAACCGCAGGTAGAGAAATCTCCAGGATGAGTAGTTAATATCCTGGGGATTCCTGCCTACGGAAGGTAGGTCTCCCTGCGGTCGAAATGACAAATTCGGTAACGTTAGTTTACCACGGTAAATTTAACACTTTCTATCAATTTCCCGTTCACTTTCAGACTAGCTACATAAACTCCGGGAACCCAATCACGGGTTAGCAGGGTTAGTTGATCTTGTTGCCCAGTGGTGTTCATGCTTTCAAGTTTAACTCCTTTCATATCATGAATACTAATCGTGGCCGGTATATCGGTTTCCAATTGGTATTCCAATACAACTGATGTTGAATCAGAACTCATGGTTGCCTTTAACTTGTAATTTCCTGATGATTCCATCCTTGATGTTTGTACGCTATCTGCATGTATGG
>PCUL01000422.1 GCA_002771745.1 Bacteroidetes bacterium CG18_big_fil_WC_8_21_14_2_50_41_14 | reverse complement strand
ATATGGGTAGAAGAATCACCTTTTTCGTTTATTTCGTCACATCCGGAACGAAATAAACGCAGTAATATTCCTTCCTCTATCCAAACACTTTCCCTACGGGAAAAAATTAGACAGTTTAATAGTAGGTTTAAACGTTCCACAACAATAATGCTGGATTTAGCAAAAAATGGTTTAGCAAGACTTTTATTTAACAATCAATACCTTTTGGCTAGAAATAATTTCATTATGGTGGATATACTGGAATATATACATTCCAGAAGGGTAAATATCTACTGGTAAAATATAGGTAAGATCACTTTGCAACATAGAAAATTCGATAAGAATGTTTCCATTTAAGTCGATTAACCTGCCTTTGGCATCTTTTACAGGATCGTTGTTTTTACGCTGTAAAAAAATATTTAAATAATCTTTTGCAGGATTAGGGTAAATATTTAGATAATTGTCTTCAATTTCCCTTTCCTCAACGCTCACTTGACAACCAGGTACAATACATCCATATTCATCTGTTTTTAAAAGCCAGCCCTGTTGACCTGGTGGTGGTTTGTGAAACATATCCCCGGCCTGGCCACACATGATAAAACCACCATCTTCAGTTTCTTCAATATCAGTAATAAAGTGTTCATCCAAGGGGCTTATAACATAGTGGTATTGTCGACTCCATATACTGTCACCTTCTGCCGAAAACTTTACTAACCAGCCATTGTAGTTCCAATAGTCCCAAAGTTCATAATCTTCAAGATAAACAGAGTCTGGTTGATATGATTCAAAGTGATTGCCAGCTGCTACTAAACTACCATCATCAAGTTCAATTACCCTGTTTAGGTAATGATTCATTTCATATGGGTTTTTGTCATCATAAGTTACCATCCATTGTTCACTTAAATCATTCGAAAGCTTACATATCCCACCATACCGGTTTAAATAATGCCAAGAAGCTAATGAATCATCAAATTCTTCAGTTGCACGAGCCATTGTGAATACAATACCTCCATCCTGGGTTTGCAGTATGTCATTGTGATCTCCTACCCACAATTCCCCAACCGGAGAAGTCCAATAATTTAATAGATTACCCCCGGTATCAATTTTAATAATTTGGTTACGTCTGACAAAATTGCTGTGAACACCAGCAAATTGAATCAATTTTGTTGATAGAATAATTGAACCATCATTTAATTCAACCAAAGAAGAAGCAAGATGAAGCAAGTTATCCGGGACATTTGGTAACGGTATTCTAGACCAAATTTGTTTCCCGGCAGAGTCAATTTTGATAATATCTGCATTGTAATTTTGTGTAGTTTGATTGAATATATTACAGGTTAAATAAAAATTACCATCTTGGCTTCTAATTCCGTCTAAGGCATTGTGCCAGGTTTCGTAACCCAATTCAGAAGGATATTCCCTAATAAATACCGTATCTCCATTTGTGTTAAATTTTATTAGAGCGGGTTTTCTAATTTGATCTGAATAGATAAAATAAGCAGAACAATAAAAATACCCCTTGCTAAAAAACATTTTATTATTAGCATACTCAATAGATTTGCCCGGAAAACTGTCATAGGTTTTAATACTATTCACTTCCCCGAACAAATCCACAATAGCAAAAAATATGCCCTCCTTGTATGGTGAAACAGATAATACTCCCGTACCAGTTACATAATAACAACTGTCAGTTGCCACAACGCTTGTAATGTACTGTGCAGGGAACCCAAAGTTTACGCGATTATTAAACCGGGTTTGTGCAACAGAAATATTCACAACAAAAACAATCAAGAAAGAAGAAGTTAGATACCTCACAAATTTGATAATTATCATATAAAAAGCATCCCTATTTAGTTATAAGGAGGTTTACAAATTGATTATTTACTAATTAATAATTTACGTTTTTCCAGAACAAATCCCTTCACCTTTAGATTATAGAAATAAACTCCTGAGGGAATTGTACGAGTATCAAAAATTACTTGTCCGTTGGGTTGTTGTACACTAAGAGACCCAACAAGAGTACCGTTAATGTTGAAAATTTCAATTGTTGCGGTCTCAGAAAGTAATGGCAAAGTATAATTAAAAGACACCCATTCATTTGCAGGATTTGGA
>PCUL01000224.1:2198-3522 GCA_002771745.1 Bacteroidetes bacterium CG18_big_fil_WC_8_21_14_2_50_41_14 | reverse complement strand
ATTATTGGGAACAGGTCCCATGTCGATGGCATTGTACCTTACACCGCTGATGGAAAAACAACTCTGCTTGAACATTAAAAAATCGGCATAGAATAACAGCTTGTTCATTTTGGTTTTGAAGGGCTGCATTTGTTCTGAAAAATACACAACCATTTCGGTGAATTTATCAAGGCTGGGAATGCGGTATCCTGAATAAATATTTGCCAAATGATTGCCTAACAGATAGTTTTTTAAATTAAAATTAAAGCTGTTTTTCTTTCTTTCCTCTTTCAACAAATTGGCTTTTTGAATGTATTTGGCTTTTGATTTGTCATCCAAACCATCGCACAAGTTAACCATTTCGATGAGCTTTCCGGGGTCGTCAATCATTTGTATCAATCGGGCATTGGAGATGCTGGGCATTTCGCCGGCTTCATATTGGCGGTAGCTGTTGGCTCCAAATCCCAGAATGGCCGACATTTTTGTTGCCGACAGGCCATATTTTTCCCTAATCCGGGAGATTTCTTCGGGGAATGGAATTTTAAATTTGTCGCGGTATTGATTATACACCTGGTTCATATTTACCTCATCCAACGCTGTGGTTGTAAATTGTTCACCGCTATCCTCACATTTGTAATAATGAAAAACAACTTCAAAAGATTCCTTTCTAAAACCGATTGACCTTCTTTCTTTGGTCAATGTCATTTCTTTACCTGTGACCGGACTTTTCATCTGTATATTTTTTTATTTTAAAGGATAATTCAACTTGTGCTCATGGTTTTTGGGATTGCAAAGGTAATACCAACTTATTTAAAATGCAACTATAAAGTTGGAATATCTTATATATTTAGCATATAATACACTATATAGTTGTTTTTGTATGTACAAGATTCATTTAACCAAAATGGAACTGGTTTGTCACAGGTTAAATAATTTAGTGAATTCTGTCCCGGTCCTGATCAATATGGCCGCCTTCATATCCACACACTCCCATTCGTGGTGAATTGACCACTGGCATTTTACTGTAATCGCTGAAAGCATCGCAATCATCTTCATGAATGGCCGCGCATTTTTCACAGTAATAGGTATAATCGTCTTCATTTTCATTAAAGCATTCGGTACACAGATAGATGGCAGGTTTCTTTTTACAAAGCGAACAATTAATCTTAAATGGTTCATTTCGCGAAAGCAAAATAACCTCTTTCTTTTCATTGAGAAGGTAATGTTTATGCCCTTTTAAAAACACGGTGGTAGTGGAACCAAAATCATAGTCATGGTAAATTTTAATGCGGGGCTCCATAACCTCTTCAACCAAATCTTTCATTTTTATTTTGAAGTTTTTATG
>PCUL01000224.1:1427-2165 GCA_002771745.1 Bacteroidetes bacterium CG18_big_fil_WC_8_21_14_2_50_41_14 | reverse complement strand
CCAGATATCCTTCAAAAATTGATCGATCGCCCTCATTTGAGCATCGCCTTTTACCAACAAGTGCAAAAACATTTCATCAGATTCTACTTCGATGTGGCAATAGTTAAGGGAAGCTTTTTCTTTGCAGGCTTTTTGCTTTTCAGTAAGGTGACTTGCCAGATGCCTGGCCATTTCTTTTTGAGAAAACAACTGATTGCAATAAATACAAGAACCAGCGGATTTTAATTCTTTTCCCATGATTAAACTGATTTAGGAAGGTGATACACAAAGTCGAGGTGGTCGGACGCGCCATGTAAGGTGTTGAGGTAATTGTTCAACACAGGTTCGTATTCAAACCGGTAATCTTCGTGGAGTTTGCTTAGCAAGGCAATCGCTTTTTTTACCAGCAACACTACCCGGTAATTATATTGGGTAAAACAGGTGCAAAACATTTGGGTAGAACCCGAAAACGGGATATCCAATACATGAATAATCAAGTCGAGTTCAAACGTTTTGTTTTTGCACACTTTTCCAAATTCGTTGATGCGTTTATGACAGGCTGCCAGCATATTGGCCATCTGCAGCTCATGCGAAAACCCTTTGTAGCGCTTTTGGAAGAGGATTTCCAAATCGGCTTTCGTGACTTCACACAACTCTTTTTCGGCATTTGCCTGATCGGCATAATTTACAAGAATAAAGTCGTGAAAGCTACGGTCACTTTTGGCTGCCTTTAGCACCAGTTTTTCTAATTCTATGCGG
>PCUL01000224.1:0-1392 GCA_002771745.1 Bacteroidetes bacterium CG18_big_fil_WC_8_21_14_2_50_41_14 | reverse complement strand
ATGAAGTCTGTAATTTTTGATGAGTTCACCGCTGAAGGCTTTCTTTAAAATGGACTGCCGAAGCGATTCGCTTTTAAGCAAGGCTGCGCTGATGGTTTCTTCTACCTTATCACAAACGGTGAGTTTGGATTCTAATTCAGAGACGATCAGATGTTGTTCTTTTATTGAGGGAAAAGGAAAGGGAATAGTTTTTATAATTCCAAGATTAAGAACGTTCATGGTAGTTCCCTGTGTTTTAGAACCATATACAGATTTTACATAGGAGCTTTCAAAGTAGTACTTGAAAAATTTTGGTAGATAAATTTCAGTATTTAAAGAAATCTTTATAAGCCGTGGATTTATAATTCCTGGCCTGCAGTTTTGGGGAAGAACTAAAACTTTACCAACTGTGCCTACTAAGCTAATTAAAACATCTAAAGGTTTTATTTTACAAGATTTTAGCTCTTGATATTTTTGATCACTGACATAATAATCTCCAATAAAAGCATCACCACTAATAACTTGTTCTTGCCCGTATATCTTGTATCCATCAACAGTATAAAATTCTTTTTTTAAGGAAGAGCCAAATGGTCCAGCCTTCAAAGCATGTTTGTTCTTTTCTGCTAAATCAGAAATGTTTACTATTTTCCACCCCTTCGGCAATTCTCCATCTTTTACATCATTATTTGTAAGTTTCCCTTCAAAGGCCCATTTCAACAAACTTTGGCGGTAGGTTTTTAATTGTTGTTGTGCCAGTTGTAGTTGTTGTTTGCCGTTGTCTAAATCGCTGAGCAGTTCTTCGATGCGGGAGACAATGGCTTGTTGTTCGGGGAGGGGAGGGATTGCAATTTTTATAGTTTCAAATTTACCTTTATTTACTATTGATACAGTTGTTGCAGATGATAATTCATCTAATTGTTTTCTGAAATTATATGACTGTGCTTGATAAAAAAGGAACCTACCTTCAATCTTTTCAAAGGGTATAATTGCATTTATCTGTTGATTAAATGCAACTGGATTTTTATTGATGGCCGTTCTTCCTAGATTACCAATACAAGTAATTAAAACAGAATTTTCCGGGAGAATTCTCGCTAACTCAGCACCTTTTTTTGAAAGTTTTTCAGGAGCATCACTGATTTGTTTGTCAAATAATTGAGGTGGCTTAACAAATGGAATATAATTACCGTAATTTTTTGAATCATTTTTAGGTGGCGTAGTTCCAGTTACACATTTACCTACTTCCCCTAACTTTTTTACCTGCCAATGCTTTGGTATATTCATCATCTGTCTGTAATAGGATTTTTAGGATTAAATGATTTTAGGATTAAAATGTTCAAGGATTAAATTGTTCAAGGATTAAATTGTTCAAGGATTAAATTGTTCAGGGATTATTGGTTATGGGGGGTTGTTTTT
>PCUL01000339.1:43055-45245 GCA_002771745.1 Bacteroidetes bacterium CG18_big_fil_WC_8_21_14_2_50_41_14 | reverse complement strand
AAAACTGAATAGAATCAATCCATTGCAGTCTGGCTTTAGCCGACTGCAAGAAAAAAACCTTCCGTTTAAGCAACTGTTATATTGTAAAAAGGGTATTTTAAAAACAAGAGATTAAAACACCTGGAAATGAAGGAATAAATCTGATCGACTCTTGCAGTCGGATAAATCCGGCTGCAATGGATGTACTTTTAACAAGTTCATAGTGGATGAGTAAAACTGAATAGAATCAATCCATTGCAGTCTGGCTTTAGCCGACTGCACCCAAAAAACCTTCCGTTTAAGCAACTGTTATATTGTAAACAGGGTATTTCAAAAACCAGAGATTAAAAAAATCAGCAGGAGAGATGATTGGAATCCCTATTTTCTTTTAATTGCGCTGGTTGGTCATCACGGATGAATATCCACAGCATCCGTGGTAAACGACAATCCCTGTTGTCCAGATGTGCCAATCATCACAGCTTGAATCACAGGATGATTCAAATGGCTGCTACCCCCGTAATGAACCAGGAAATTGGCTCCTGCACCACCTTGCTTCTCTTTTTCCTCCACAATAAATTCAAGGGATTCCATGGGCTTTACCTGTAAAGGGTTTTTCAAATAGTTCTTGATCTGTTCGCCTTTTGAATTGTAATAATCGATGTTGAATAAATACAATGTGTCGTGGAGATCGGTGTTTCGAATGCTCAGGGTTGCCGTAAGTAAAATGCGTTTCGACCCATCTTGATGATAGATGTCGGAATAAATGGGCACATAAACCAGGTGAGAAGTATCGGCATTTTCCTTTAACAAATCGGTTGCAATATAGGCGTGGCTTGGAAAATTCATAGGTTTCTTTTCGTTATTTGTGCAAGCAGCAAGCCCGGTAAGTACTAGTATAGAGAACAATGCAATTTTCATGACCTTTTTTCTGTAAAGATAACTATTTCTCCGGATACCTCTTTTTATGACCTATAAAGTTCAAAGATGAAGCAACATGTCCGAATGGTTGGAAGTTGACGGGTGATATGGAAAACGATTTGATATTTGGCCCTATCAACAAAGCCTGGTTTAAAAAAAAACATCCAAATGTATCGATCAGGACAAAGGCTGCCTATCTTTGCCAAAATGCCCGGGTATGTTCAATAAAAGATTTCTTCGTAATAAATATTTCTATACAGGATTGATTTTCGCTGTTTGGGTGCTTTTTTTTGACCAGGAAAGCATGTTGGAGCAATATCGCCTGAGCGACACTTTAAGTGGACTGAACCATCAAAAAGAGTATTATTTGAACGAAATATCACAAACCGAGAAAGCCATAAAAACCCTGGAGAATGATTCTGTCAGCCTCGAGAAGTACGCCCGTGAAAAATATTACATGAAGAAAAGCAACGAAGATATTTACGTGATTGTGCGTGATAAGGATAAATAAAAAAATCCATCCCAACGTTAAACCCGCATGCAATGGGATTGATTACAACAGGTTGCCAAATAAATTTTCATCAACTAAATGGGGCAGAGTAACCTTTAAATTCGGATTTTCCAACATGGCTCTGCTGATGGCTTTCACGGCTCCTTCATTGCGTGCCCAGCTGCGGCGCGAAATTCCATTGTTTACATCCCAGAACAACATATTTTTCAAACGCTTGTCGGCCTCTTTGGAACCATCGAGCAACATGCCAAATCCCCCGTTGATTACTTCGCCCCAACCAACCCCGCCACCATTGTGTATGGAAACCCAGGTGGCTCCACGAAATGAATCTCCAATTACGTTCTGAATAGCCATGTCTGCCGTAAAACTGGAGCCATCGTAAATATTGGATGTTTCTCTGAAAGGCGAGTCTGTACCACTTACATCGTGGTGATCGCGGCCCAATACAACCGGACCTGAAATTTTTCCATCAGCAATGGCTTTATTAAAGGCTTCCGCGATTTTGATTCGTCCAATGGCATCAGCGTATAAAATACGTGCCTGCGAACCCACCACCAGCTTGTTTTGCTTGGCGCCCTTTATCCATTGTATGTTATCGGCCATTTGACTCCGTACATCTTCAGGAGATGAATTGATCAGTTTCTCCAGTACTTCACAGGCTATCAGATCAGTCATTTCAAGGTCTTCCGGTTTCCCGGAGGTGCAAACCCAGCGAAAAGGACCAAACCCATAATCAAAAAACAGGGGTCCCATAATGTCCTGAACGTAAGAGGGATATTTAA
>PCUL01000339.1:2829-42958 GCA_002771745.1 Bacteroidetes bacterium CG18_big_fil_WC_8_21_14_2_50_41_14 | reverse complement strand
TAACCGCCTGCCCAAGGATTGTGCAGGGAGGTCTGATCGGAACCAAGATCAATTTTTATGTTTTCCTGGTGGAATTTTTCCCACACATCTACCACGTTGCCTTCATAAGCAATGGAAACCACTTCTTTTTTCTCTTTTGCTTCACGTACCCGGATTACCAGTTCATCCAGGTCGCTGAAAAGTTCATCCACCCAACCTTGTTCGTGCCGTTTTCGGGAAGCTTTGGGGTTAATTTCGGCGGCTACCGTTATCACACCGGAAATGTTGCCGGCTTTGGGCTGAGCACCCGACATCCCGCCAAGGCCGGAAGTGACGAAAAGCTTCCCTGCAAAAGGATTTTCTCCGGGAGCAGCCACTTTTCTGGCCGCATTCATCACGGTAATCGTAGTGCCATGAACAATCCCTTGTGGACCGATATACATATACGACCCTGCCGTCATTTGGCCATATTGCGAAACACCAAGCGCATTCATTCGCTCCCAATCATCAGGTTTTGAGTAGTTTGGAATAACCATGCCATTGGTTACCACCACGCGGGGTGCTTCTTTATGTGACGGGAACAGCCCCATGGGATGACCCGAATACATGGCCAGGGTTTGCTCGTTGGACATGGTGGCGAGGTATTGCATGGTGAGCAGGTATTGCGCCCAGTTTTGAAATACCGCACCATTTCCGCCATAGGTAATGAGTTCATGAGGATGTTGCGCTACTGCCGGATCCAGGTTGTTCTGAATCATCAACATAATGGCGGCTGCTTGTTTGCTTTGGTGCGGGTAGGCTTCCAGATTGCGGGCAACCATCTTATAATCTGGTCGCAAGCGGTACATGTAAATTCTCCCATAGGTATTTAATTCTTCCAAAAACTCCGGTGCCAGCAAGTCATGGTTTTCTTTGGGAAAATACCGCAAAGCATTCATCAGAGCCAGTTTCTTTTCGGCGGGAGTTAAAATATCCTTGCGTTTTGGTGCGTGACTTACATTGGGATCGAGTGGTTTTTTTGCGGGCAATTTGGTTGGAATCCCCTTTAAAATAGCTTCCTGAAATTCGTTCATGACCTGATAAGGTTTGATTTGAAAGTAGCAAAATTAGTATAAAACACGATTGAGTGTTTAAAATGCGCAGCAGTACAGCAAAGGAAACGTCAGTACGATTCTTTTTTTTGTACTTTTGAAAAAACGAAATGATATGGGACACGATGCAATAAAACTTGAACTGATTGAGTGGTTAACACAACTCAATGATGATGACACCCTTGATTTTCTGAAAATTGTAAAAGATTCACGTAAGGATAATCAAGATTGGTGGTTTGATTTGACAAATGAACAAAAAATGGGAATTGAAAGGGGACTAAGTGATATTGATTTAGGAAAAGTAACTCCACATTCCGAAATAGCGCATAAATATGGCTTATCATTATAAATTATTCTGGTCAGATGAAGCCATCAATAATCTCGAGTCGATATTAGATTATCTACAAAATAGGTGGACACAGCGAGAAGTGGACAAGTATAAAAACCAGCTTAGTAAACAACTTAACCTGATAACCAGTAACCCGAAATTATTTCCAAAATCAGATTATAACCCAAGACTAAGAAAAGCTGTATTAAGCAAACAGACTACCATTTACTAAGAAATATCAGAAACGAGAATAAACTTAGTTTATTTATTCAACAGCTGACAAGATATTAAAAAAATAAAAAACACAACCGCGTAACCCCGCCCCCCCTTCCGATAACCATCGGAATGTAACTGGTGGGCTTGAAAGTTTTATTCAATAAGTGAGAGCGGAGACATCTCCTGGTAAACCTAAAATTTTGATTGGCTGAGCTACGATTGGCGGTCCTGCCGTTCGGGCAAATTAGCCATCCAGTTAAAGGCCCTAAAGTATTTTTGCCATGCAAGGTCCGTTGAACCATATTGGTTGTCGGCAAAAAAATAATCTACCAGCACTTCCCTGGTTCTACACAATTCCCCCAGTCGTTGTAAGTTTTTTTTATCTGAAATAGTAAAATCCATCAGTTCGATTGCTCTGAAAAAAGCCAATTGGCTGCGTTCAGGGTGGTTTTTTGATCTCCATTTTATTGATCTTTCTACCTCAGAACCAATATTTGCCATTTGCTTAGCAAAACTTAATGTTTCCCATTCGCCCGTTGATAAATTTTTATGATAAAAATCCGGTTTCATCTCGCTTGATTTTTTAATGGTAAAAAATACTTTTGTTATTATCGCTCAACCAAGGAGTTTACGATATTGACGATTTTGGCTTGAGTTTGTTTATCATCAACACCCCTGCTTTTATTGCCCCATGAGGGGCGCAAGTTTATCATCGAATCGAATTCGATAAAGTCATCACCGGTTTCTTCAGGATAAAGGTTGATTCCCCATAAGTTTTCTTGCCTGGAGCCCATGACTAAAAGTTCCTTTTCCTCGTCAGCATGTAACTCTGCATTCAGGGCCATTATTTCATTTTCAGTATCAACAACTGCTTTTATCAAATCACCAAACATGCTTTCTGCCATCAGTTCCAGTTCGGCAAATGCGATTTTATTATCTCTGTCAATTATTTTCATACGAGCAAAATTACTTAAAAATCAATAACAGGGAAATCACTAATTGTAGGTTTTTTAGGGAGCGAACGCATTGCACTTGGTTGCCGGAGTAACGGAGTCACGGAGGCAGAAGGCATGAAACTATGCTGAGAGAGGTTAGCATCCCTGCTAAAGGGCGGCAGATTTACCTGCCTACGGCAGGTGAACCGGCCTACGGTAGGTAAGCTCGATACCGCTGTGCTCAAAAGAGTACGAGTGAGAGAGGGGGTTTTTATATTGAAAACCCGAGCGGCTAGTATAAAAAACCAAATAGCCAGAGTGGTATTTTATTGCCTGTCCTGTATTCAATCTCGTCGGAGGCAATATATGCATTGCCGTGGTCAACAATCTGTTTGCCGGACTTGTTCTTTCCGCCCACCTCGAACAAGTATTTTGCATCTACCATAAAATCACCATCCTTTGGATAACTTACCGAATGTTTTACAGCCAATTGGTTTAAGAAAAAGGTCTCTCTCAGTGTACCCTTATTCACATTGTTTTCATCGTATGCATACATCAGATTGGTGTTCTCAAGAAATATCTTTTCCGGTTTATTCAGGTAATTAATTCCAAACGGATTCTCGGTCAACAAATTCAGTATGTTAGCCCGATCCAGTAGCTCGATGTATCGCAACAAACCCGGACGGGTTACATTTAATCTTTCAGCAAGTTTCGAGATATTTGGCGTAAACGGAACCATCGAAGACAATAAATAGATAAACTTTTTCAGCTTGACGACCGAAGAAACATCAATATTAAAGATACCCGGCAAATCCGATTCCAGCACCGTATTTAACACTTCCGTCAGCCGAAGAAAATATGATTCCTTATATTCTGCAAAAAACGGATAATATCCTGTTTTAAGGTAGGTTGAAAATAACATCAAAGGCTTTTCAGGCTGGGAGATCTCCGATATTTTATCTACAGAAATATGCAGCACCTCTTCCAAAGTCAGGGGTGCCAGATGCAATCCGTATACGAAGTTGATGTATTCCCTGAACGAAAGTCCTGCAAGTTTATAAACCAAAGCCCTGCGGCTTAAATCGTATTGTCCGCGGTGTATGTCGAGTGCCGATGAGCTTGTAAACACTACCTTTAACTCAGGCAGGTTATCATAAATATTCTTCAATTCCTGCGACCAGTTCCCATACTTGTGAATTTCATCCAAAAACAGATACTTCCCCCCATGTGCATAATAGTCTTCGGCAAAATACACCAGCTTGTTATCTGTAAAAAACATATCATCCAAACTTACATAAAGCGCCTCTTCAGCCGCCAGCCCAAGACTCTTTAATCGCTGCAGCATCAGGGTCGTCTTACCCGTTCCCCTCGCTCCCGAAAGACCGATCAGCCTGTCCGACCAAATCATGTCATCATAAAGATAACGCTTAAAATCCATGGGCAGGTTCATCACCCTAAGCGTTGAAAATGTTTTAAGTCGTTGAATTTCCATAAAACCCTATTTTTGTACCTTACAAGATACAAATGTAATATAATTATGTATCTTACACAGTACAATATGCCAATTCTTTTATTCGCAAATAAATGTTTTAACCTTAAATCTTGCGATTTAATTCAGCAATTTTACAGATAAAACCATACATAAGTTGCAGGATACTGTATAAAAAATGCAGCTATTCTCCCGGTCAATTTTTTATCCCAACAAAATAAGCTAAAAATCACTAACAAGGCGATCCTTGATTTAGGGAGCGAACGCATTGCACTTGTCTGCCTGTTTACCTACCTACGGCAGGTGAACCTGCCGTAGGTAGGCAAGATCGTTACCGCTGCGCTCAAACGAGTTCGGGGGAGGGGGGATTTCTCCCCTCGAAATGAACAGTCGTGATGCTGGTTATAAAAACAGAACCGCATGACGATCATGATAAAGTTCCATGTATTTTGACTTCATTTCAATCGAAAGAAAAGATTGATTAATCATACTTTCAACAGCAGGTAAGCTGGCTTGATAACGGTTTAATACACCAGATATTTGTTTAGAATTCAGCCCTAAAGAACTACCAAATAATTCAAAATGCATCCTTTTCAACTTTTTCTTTTTGCCATCAATGGGCAAAGCAAGTTCTTCTTTATCTTTAGGATTAAGTATCGACACATTAAGCAAATCATAAGCCGGAGAAAGTATCCATCTAGAATTTGTATTTATTAAGGAGAAATTTTTAAGATGCATATCATTGTTGCCTGTGAGAAAGCTAAATATTGTCAACTCAAACAAGTAAAGTAAGTCCAGCAATGTATTGTCAGAATACATGGATATTGCCTTCCCGATTTTCTCCATCGAACTTTTATATTTATCGTAGGCATCAGTAAGTTGGAACATATCAAGCATATGAATTTTACTGCCTTCCGGGGTTCGGTCTATCCGTTTGGTGATATACGATAGCTCACCTGATTGTAACCTGATTAAGCTTGATGGAACAACTCTTAACCCCATAGCTTCGGCTATTCGCATGGTGGCATGCTCATTTTGTGGGATCTCCCGAAAATCATTGTTCGGAGGTTTGAATATATAATTTCCACCCAAAGCCCCAACTACAGTTAACCGGTTGTTTTCTCTCTGTTGTACTTCCTTTATTAACGACATGGATAATTTTGCCTGAACACCGGGTACTGAAACGCTATGTTCTACAACATATTTTGCAAGTCCCAACATCTGATCTAAAGAATAGGGTAGCTCGGGAGCTTCTTTTGTGCCAAAAAACGACATGCTGCAAAGGTGATGAAAATCAACCTGGCCGGTAAGCTCCTTATAACAATATAAACATCTATTATTCATTATCTTCAGGTATTGGTATTACACTAACTGCCCCGATGCAGTTTTTGCAGCATGCCAGTAATAGTCCCATTCTGTCGTTGGGGTTAATCTTCCAGTTTTTTGCAGCCACATCCAGTAGCCAGCCTTCGGGGATTAATCCTTCAAAGAAGGCAAATAAACGATTGTCCTTAAACTCTTTGTTAGTAACCGGCATGGTGAGTGTAATGGGTTGATTGGGATGGGCTTTGATATATTCATCACCATATTTGAAAACATAATCCCCATCGTCAGATTCAGTTAAAGTACCTGCAACAGCATCGCCATAATATATGAGCGCTTTTCTCATGATTCACCTTTTGTGTTTCTTAATTCCTTACTACTAACCGCTGCCAACTCATGCCCAAACATACTAAGTACAAGGTTTACCTTATCCATGTTAAGGTTAGTTTTTCCCTGTTCAATTTTTCTTATCACGGTAAGGGCAACGCCCGCCCGTTGGGCAAACTCTTCCTGGGTAAGGTTTACCTCCTTGCGGCGATTTTTTACAAATTGCGATATAGTTTTCATTATATGTAATTAAATATAATATTGCAAATATATATAAAATTATATGCAAGTGCGTATATATGATGAAAAGTTTAAGTATTTATATGTTTGTGCGTATAATTGATATAGGTTATATGAACTAACGCAATTGTTTACTGAGCACAAATCCTTCTAAGTGGTGTTGCACTTGGCTGTCGGATACTCGTTACCGCTACGCTCAAACGAGTACGAGTGAGGGGCGAGGCACGAGCGTAAGAGTCTGGTGTATCATACTACCAATCCCCATCATTTCTACAGAAAAAAACTGGCTGCTGGTTAAAAATACTCGTTACCGCTACGCTCAAACGAGTACGAGGGAAGGGTGGCAGGTTTACCTGCCGTAGGCATGGAGGCATGAAGGTAGGTTTACCTACCGAAGGTAGGCAAGCTCGTTACCGCTTCGCTCAAACGAGTACGAGGGAAGGGGGCTCCAGCAAATTCATCTAACTGTTACCTTGACTCCTCCATTGGAGAACCCTCATTGTCCTACTTATTACTGACACTATTTTAAAAAATGATAAAAATGTGATTGAATCATCGAATGTTATTGCTAACTTGCAGACTGATTGGATAGCTTAAGCTACTAATAGTACTTTTTGTAAATTTTAAGATAAAATACAATTACACATGTCAATTAGCGACAAACTATTGAGTGAAAATATAGATGTAGAAAAACTTAAAACTGTATTGAAGCACCTTGGACTTAATTTGTCCAGGTTTGAAAAAATCAATAACCAACAGGCAGACGATGCGCTTAAATTATTCAGAATTGCAGTTGACATTGATCCACGAACAGCAACCAAGTTTACCAGAATGGATTTGAGGTCAAAACTCGAAAAGGTTTTAAAAGGGCAACGAGTAAGTAATTACGACAGTTTAATTCCTGCCAAAGTAGCACCCGAAAACAAATTGGTTGCTTTTGACCAGCTAAAAAACATCGATAAAATACCAACTCGTAATAAACCTGCAAGATTACCTTCATCCAGTAAAAAGCTTGGCAGGGTTAAAGTGTTCGAAACATCAAAGAATTATGGATTTGTTTATAGTTACGATGATCATAGGGACTTCCATTTCAAAGGATCAAAATTGATTACTCCAGAGATTGTATATGATGACATTTTAACCTTTGAAACAACCGCATCAAGTAAAAAACCAGGTGAATTAGATGCCATAAGGGTATCAAATAAAATTCCTGTTTTTATTTTTAATAAAGAATCCGAATCAAAATCTTTCGCTTATCCATTATTGAGTAATCAGTTAGAGGAAGCGATTACTTTATCTGAGAAGTATGAGATTGGCTTTGCTATGATTACCGCAAAATATCGATCTTCAAGTTGGAAAGCCACAATATTACCGGAAGAGTCAATTCAAAAATCAGACTGCATCGATTTCGGAAAGAAAATCATAACCAAACTTTTACCCAATCTTCAAGAATTTAAAAGTTCAATAGAATGGCTGGCAAATTTTCTCCAAACTGAACTTAGTGTAGCTGATCTAAAGTCTATTTACGGCGAAGTAATAAGCGACTTTGAAGAGATGAATGTTGCCGAAATAAATAACGAGATCAAAAACATTAAAGGTTTTTCTTTTTTTCATGCAATTTTTAAAAACAGAGAAAAATCTCTGAATAAAATCAGCTTTGCGTTATGGGCTCAGGGCGATTTGGATATACTTCCAATCCCATCCAGCCAAAAAGAAATTGACATTTGGTATACTGAAATTTTGCCCATATTAGATTGGCAGACTTTGCAACAGATCTTATTAAAGTTGCATAAAGAACAAGGCTCCTCTCAACAAGTTGAAGAGACATTTAAGTATTTAATTAGCCAAGGGTGGCTAATTAATACAGTGGAAGAGTTTGAAACGGCTACCAATTTCCTGGAATCATTCAAAAAACTATTTCCTTCCATTGTTTTAGAGGAAGCTAATTTTGTTGGAAAGAACAATCAATTCTATGTCGAATTGTATTTCAAAGGCTTTATACACGAGTTGTCTGAAGTTGTTACAATGGAGTATATTAATGGGTTAAAAACCGATGATGAAAAGTCTAACTTTATCGAAAAGCTACCACCTAACAAAATCCTTTCTTGCTATTCTTCTTTTCCTTCCCTAAATAATTATCAGGAAAAATACATCGCTGGCATACTTGAAACAGAATTTTCAAAAATTGACTTCTTGTGTTTCGATTTAGAGTCTGATCGCGAAAAAATAAGCGAGTATGCCTGGAAATGTCAAGAAGGAACTAAAAGGGAAACAGATTTTGATAATCAGGAGGATGGCATTTCAGAACTGGTAAAGCGCATTAATTCTGAAACATTAATAATAGGTCAAAACATTAAAGAGTTTGACCTTCCGATATTAGCTAATCATGGTGCTTCACCTGCCGCTGATTTAATATGGGATACGCTTGAGGTGGAAATGTTGCTAAACCCTGAACGCTTCAGTTACGGTCTTAAAGCACAACACAGTGCGGCATCTGACGCGGAACTTACTTATCTTTTATTCAAAAATCAGTTATCAAGAATAGTGGTTTCAGAAGACAACTATGAGATAATGAAAGATTTATTGCCTCAAAAAGTAATTGAGGCAATCACTCAAATGAGGCTTAACCCGAATTGGGCATTGTTAGATTATGAATATTTTGTAAAACAGTCGCATGAATTTTACCGTCCAAATCCAACAAACCAAAATATCTCTGAGCAAACATTTATTCAACTCAAAGAAAAATTTGATGAGGAAGGGGATAAGCTAATAATTGCTCCGGAATTTATATGGAACACATTGTCCCATCAATTTGACCTAACATTTTATTCAGATAGCAAGTCATTGGGTTTTTGCTTAAACAAAGAAAAAATTGAAGCAACTTTAAGTCATGATAAACTGCTCAGTACTATCCTTTGCCGGTTTGTAGACAACTATATTCTAAAAGGATTGACACCCTATTTTCAACACTTACCAGTTGCAATTCAACTGAAGTTGTCGCATGAGCAGGCCACGCTCATTTGTGACAATGTTGGGGCGGACCTCAGAAATGTAGGTAACAAACCCATCTGTATTAAACCTACTGACATTGAAATCCTTAAACAGAACAGAGATCTGATTTCAGACTTAAAAGTAATAGTAATTGGTAACGAATTGTACAATCTAACAAACAGATTGCAATTAGGACAGGACCTTGATTTTGCTTTAATTTTCGATAGATTAAAAAATGAACCTATTTGGCTGCAAATGTCAGGTGGTAAAAGTTTCATCAGTCTTGAGCAAAGTCATTGTATAAAATTAGGCATCATTGAATTTCCTGAGAATGTTCAAAATATATGGTTAGAAAAAATCGGCAAGGGTAAGTTCAAAGTATGGTGCAATCTAAACTTTGAAGCAATCTTAAACGACTTGGCTCCAAAAGAAATTTCTTATATTCATTGGATCGATGAATCTTTTACTAAACCAAATGCTTTCATCATGAGGCCAGATGCCCGAAAGTCTGGTTATATTGCTGAACAAAAACGTGTTAATCCGGAATCGCTTTACAGAAAAATTTATTGGACATATCAATTCAGATTATTTGAGGGTATCAGCAAAACAAACACTCCTAAAGTTCTAATTGTAAATGATGAGTTGGAATCTGAAAACCTGTCAGCTTATGCTAGAAAGATAGGTTATTTCATTCCTGACTCAAAGGCTTCTTTAGCACGACAGGTCGAGCTTCTGCATTCACATAAGTCATCTAAGAAGTTATTAATAACTTCTTTCAAGTCCTTGGATAAAGTAATTTCAAGCAATTATGCCGGGCCATTGGATTTTATATGGGATAGTTTTTTGTTGCAAGAAAAGTCGCAAATGTTGAAGGGAAAGACTTCGTCGGATATACAAACAAGTGAAGAGCAAAAGGAAGATGATTATCAAACTGATAGTAATTCTGTCAAAAGGGATTATGATGTGTTCTCCCTTATAAAGGTCCATAAACCACTTATTGATTATTACTATAAAATGCTTTTTGATAACAATCAGGATTCGCAACTCTTCCTGTGTGATACAAGACTTACAGATTATTACGGCATTGAGAAAAGTTTGAATATCAATGCTAAGAACGCTCAAATGTGGCATACGGAAGCTGATTATGATAGGGATAAAGAAATTGCTGATGAATTCTTTTCCTCGGTACACATAAACGCCAATACCGATTTTGATGTGGATGAAGCAAAAGAAATACTTCGGCAAATCTTTTTAATTCCTGATGACGGCGGGACTCCTTATCCATGGTACGATTATCAGCACCCATGCTTAAACGACATTTTACCTTCAAAGAAAGATTTGCTCATTTCTCTACCAACCGGAGCAGGTAAGTCTTTGTTGTTTCAAGGACCTGCTTTATTTAGGTCAGCTTTTTCCTGTAAACTTTCAATTGTTATTAGTCCATTACGTGCTTTGATAGAGGATCAGGTTGACACCCTATGGAATAAAGGCTTTTATAGCAATGTTGAGTTTTTAAGCGGCGATAAATCCTTCGTGGAAATTAAAAATATTTATCGCAGGATCGCTGGTGGTGAGATTGCTCTCCTATACATAACTCCCGAAAGGTTTAGATCTCGTTCTTTTGAAAACTGTCTTCTCACTAGGATGGATGCTGACAATGGATTAGAGTATTTCGTTTTTGATGAAGCACACTGTATTTCACAATGGGGTCATGAGTTTCGACCCGATTACTTAAATGCGGCCAGAAAGGTCACTGGTTTCTCTGATGTCTATCAAATGCGTAAGCTCTTGTTTTCTGCAACAATTTCAGAGCAAGTATTTGAAGATATAAGCCTTTTTATGCCAGGCATTTCAACCGTTACTGGTATGGAGAAAAATTACAATCCTGTCAGAGACCACATTAAAATTGACTTCAAGCATAATGTGGTAGAAGACGATAAACTTCTTGAAATTGCCGAGTATTTAAGAGCAAGTAAGTTTAATCCTGATCTAAGTAGGGTAATTGTTTTTGTGAGAAGCAGAAAAAAAGTTGAAGAATGTTCACTATTAATGAAGGACAGCCTGATTAAAGTATTTGGACCCAAGTGTAGTTTTGCTGATAAGGTTGGTGCTTTTCATGCAGGAATGGATGCCGAAGATCGAAAAGATACATACGAGAAATATAAGTCAGGTGAAACAGTATTGCTGTTTGCAACAAAAGCATTTGGCATGGGAATGGACATCCCTAACATTCACTATTTAAGTCATTATTCACCTCCAAGTACTTTTGAAGATTTCCTGCAAGAAGTTGGTAGGGCTGGCCGAAATGAAGAACAACGTTTGGCAGCAGGTTTTAATTCCCAAGGAAATCCGATACAAACAATTTGCCTTACTACTAATAAAGATTTTGCTACTTTAAAGAGTCTTCTGCATAAAAGCAGTATTTCTTGGCATGAGATAAAAGATGTAATGTTGGTATTAGAGAAATATATAGCAAAGTTCAAACCTTTAGTACCTGATAATGAAGTGCCAGTGGCTGTGCCATTTAATCTTTATTCAAACGAAAAAGATTCTGTAAACGATGATCTGGTTAATACATTTAGAATTGGGCTACATTGGTTAGAGCGATTAAAAAGAATTAGGTTGGGATACTTCACCATCACTCATTTAGAATTTGAGACTGCCGCATTGATTAATTTACCTGAACGTATAAAGAGCTGTCCGGATAAAGATTGCGAAAGTGTTTGCCGAGCAATAGTTGCCTTGCTCCCAGATAAAGCATTGTCAAATGAGGTAGTGCAGCTTTCCATTGCCTCGTTGCGAAGTTCATCTAGACTTAGTTTAGCAAATCTATTCACTGCCTTACTAAAAAATCATAGAGCTGGGATCTTAAAATTAATTCAAGAGGTAGTTATTGAGCCGACTAATCTTCGTAGAGATGAATTAGTTCATTACTCCAAACTAAAAACAAAGGTCAATAAATACCCTGCATTAATTACAATATTCTCATTTGCAAGAGAAATCATGAATTCAGTTCCTAAAAATGAAACCAGGATATTTGATGGTGATGCCTTGGATCTTCTCTTTAATGAAAGTTTAAATGAATATACTGATTTTATTGACTTGCCATGGCATGTGAACCCGACTACAAAATCTGCCCTAAAAAATAAGGAAAAATATTGTGAGGATCTCACAAAAAAGCGCCTCAAACATGCCTTTACCATCATTCGCCTACTTGGAAAAACCAAGCACGAAACCAAAATGGAAAAGGTTATTGATGGAAATCGAAAAATAAGGATAAGACAATCAATATTTAATGGCTATCACAAAAAAGAAGAATGGTCAAACAAAATCACACAACTAGAAACAGATTGCCTCAAGCTATTGGATTATGTAGCAATACAAGGTTTCGAACAAAACATTAAGACCTTCAATTGGCCTGACATTATTTCTAAATTGAATTTTAAAGAAAATGTACAGTATCTGTCAGACCTTCTTTTCATACTATCCGTTTTAGGATATTGTAAAACAGGGGGATTGCTTCCTACTGGCATTGAAGTTTATTTGAATTCTGTTGAAAAAATTGATGAAACAAAAAAAGAGTCTTTTGATGATAAGATTTGCCAAAACTTTGAAGAGGCGAAAGAAGTACGGGAGCTAAAATTAGTCACGCTTGAGGTACTATCCAAAATTGATTCGGTTGAGGAAAAAGACGCCTTTATTAAAGGCTTTTTTGCAAGTAAAAACAAAGTAGAGCTGATTAACCTGGTCGAAAGTAAACTTGATCCAAACGATCCCATTTTAACTAAATTTAGAGGCGATGCGATTAAATATCAAGAAAATGAGAGGCTAAATGATGAACAAAGACTAATTTACTTTGCCGAACCAAACCAGAATATTAATGTTATGGCTGGTCCGGGTTCCGGAAAAACCCACACCTTAACCCTAAGAGTGGCCAGGCTAATCCATCATTTTAATATAAACGCTGAAGAAATATTAGTGTTAGCCTATAACAGAGCTGTCGTTTCAGAGTTAAAGGAACGACTTGGTAAACTATTCAACGATTTAGGATACGGTAATCTGGCTAAAAGAATAAAAATTTATACATTTCATGGATTAACAAAAAAATATGCTCAAAGCGAAATTGAAGGACTTCCTTTTGAACAATGGGAAAAAACACTTCTCGAAATTCTAAAGAAAACCCCTGGTATAATAATGAATCAAATAGCCCCGCTAAAACATATCTTAGTGGATGAATTTCAGGATATTGATGAAACCAGAATGGACTTACTTTATAAACTTAATGAATTAACTAAGGCATATTTATTTATTATTGGCGACCCCAATCAGAGTATTTACGGATATTCTAGAAAAGTAATGGATCCTTACCACTACTATAAAGATTTTAATGAAAGATTTAACCCAAAAGAATTCACCCTGGTTAATAACCACCGTTCATACCCTGCCATATTGGACTGTGCCAGTCAATTATTGAAACTCCCTGCAAATCACCAACATTTAATTCCACAAGCTACAAAAAGACCCGAAGAGGGTTTCACTACTAATTATGCTCAAATAATTGACAGAACAGAACAAGGGGTCGATTGGTGGGATCAAATATCTATATTAATGGAAGAAAGAGTTGGTCTACTTTCATATAAGCAAATAGCAATTCTCTTCCGAACAAACAATGAGGTATACAGAGGTTTTCAAAAGGTAAAAGGGTTACACCTTCCAAACGTACGAATTCGTATTCAGGGTAGCTTGCCATACGAATTCACTCGTATTAGAGAATGTCACGCTGTAATACTATTCCTAAAATCTAAAACTGGTCAACAAATCCCTGTAGACTTCAAACAAATCTTACAAGAATTTATAAGCAAATTGATAAACCAAAATCCCAATTGGAATCACTTTTACATCAAAGTAATCCATGCAATTGTTTTAGAATATATGGATGAGCAAGAGGATGGTCAGGTTTTCAATAGCCTTTTAGAGTTCATCACCGAATTAACCTATAAAGATGATGGCCAGCTATATAAGATTTACGAAAAGCACCTGGGAAATATTTCTTCCGAAAATCATGAAACAGAAATCGTTCTTACAACAATGCACAAAGTTAAAGGACTGGAGTTTGACTGTGTAATAATAACTCCCTCATACTCAAATTTGGCATTCAATCAATTTGAAGATTTGACTGAAGAACAAATTAATGATACAATAAACGAAGAAAAAAGGCTTGCTTTCGTTGCTTATTCAAGAGCAAAGTATCGTCTTCTGGTAGTAGATTTTGAGAGAGAACTTGCTATGAAGTCTTCTAAACCATATGAATTGCCGGAACAATACCAAGCTAGATTGGGAATACCTGTTGAACCAGGCATTCAAAAATTAAATATTGGCTGGGCTGCCAAGAATTTCAACTTTAATAATGGAGTCAATGGATACATTTCAGAGCACATTAAAAGTGGGGATCTTATTTTTATTCAAAGGCGTGTCGTGCCAAATGGAGGACACCCTCTTACTGTTTACGAGTTATTCAAAGAAGGATCAACAAAAGTTATAGGTGAACTTTCGAGAGATGCTGGGAAATTAATAACCCACGTACAAATTAAAAGATTGATAGTTAATGAAGTCGTCGTCTGGAGTTATGAAGACACCTTAAAATTTGACCAAACCAAACCTAAAGATTTTGACAATTGGACAGATTGGAGAAAAGCTGGAAAACCAGACGCAAATGGCTTTTATTCTGATTTTCACATAAGTTGGTCACCAGCAGCTCAGGAACAAGGTTATATTTACTTGGTCGACTTTGCTGGATTCGGCGTTCCTGTTGATGAATAAACCAACTGATTATCAAAATCATATAAACTCCTGAAAAAGTACCGGTATGGCTTTGAGAGCCACAAAAACTCGTTCTCGGTTGAGCGCACGAGAACGAGTATGCATTGCAAAGTATCAGGGCAATTTGTACATACTCTGCCATTCCCGCTCATCCAAAACCCAGTTAAGCATCATTTCCCCCAATCCATTCCAAAAACTCCACGCTCCCCAGCCTTTTACCTATCTTAAAAAAAGTATAGTCAATAGTTGGATGAAAATACGCTTTTAGCAATTCTGCCTTTTCATTTAAAGCAAGCCTTGAATAAGCGATAGCCCAGGCCATGGTCGATTTCAACACCAAATCTTGGTGGTTATAAAAATATTCCTTTTCCTTTTGCACATCAGGCCTATCATAATCATGGCTGGAATCATAACTTTTGCCAGTATAATAGTGCCACCTGGCTGACTTAAACTCAGGTTTTTCCTCTTCAAAATTCACAAAAGGATTCTCGATCCACCCTCGCCTTAAACCTTCACTCAGGTCGTGATTAGTGTACATGGATGCAAGATCATTTTTCACGGCCTTATATGCTTCATAATCCAGTTCATATGCCTTAATGTGCTTTTCATCCTGTCGGCAATGAAATATAAAATCCCTTTCCAGCACCCCCATATCAACCACAAATTTTGTATCCTCATCTAAAAGCCAGCCAATCATTTCCGCCCTACGTATCCGGTATGCATCCAACTCAAAATGTTTCCTTACCCAATTGCTGATGATTTCCGACGACAACGGGTAACGCAGCAACCGGTTCAGCATGTGATAAGAGCTATCCACATGATCCACCAGCCAATGCAACTGCTCATCTGTCAACAACATCCCCGTAAGCATGTTATTGGCTGAAAACTTCAACAACTCAATGGATCTCTTATTATACGGCAGGTCTTCCACCACCACCACCTGCCCAAACAACCAAAACACCTTCGCTTTCATCTCCTCCGAAAAAAGCTTATTTGGTGCCTTCGCCATATACCTTTTCGTTACCTGAAGCAGCGAAGCCTGACTAACTCTTTCCTTTGAACCCCACAATTCAACAGTCAAATCAACCAAATGCCCAAGCACCCGTTCATTGTACTGATAGAACCGCAACACATCCCGGTATTTCAAAAAATCCCGGTAACTCACAATCAGGTCGTCCGCCGGGTAAGGTTTTTGTATCTCGAAGATCGCGTTTCTTATTTGATATTTGGATATCATGTTATATTAGCTAAGGGGTTATTTGGTGATTAAAGTAAGGGCATCATTACCTCAATCACTGCATCATGTCATCACCAATTATCATCTGTAGCAACTACCAGGCAAGAGCAAAGGAAACGTTATTCACGGATTTTTCATCAGCAGGTGTTTTAAAGTTGTAAAGGTAAATCTATTTTTTTTTACAAGAACATGACTCAATCACTCCTGGCCCTAGCCCGAACAGGCAATGCAATACCGAGGTGATTGTGTTATTACTTGAATTTTTTCCACAAAATAAAAGCAGTACTTTTCGCTATTGAATTCCCGCTTCCCGCTTGTCCCGCTTCCTAAATCTTTTCCTGAGCGTTCTTCATCACATTAAATAGAAACTCACGCGACCTGAACAACTGTGCTTTAACCGTTCCCAGCGGCAGACCAAGTTCTTCAACAATTTCTTCGTAGGAGTATTCCTTGAAATAACGCAACTCAATGAGTTTTTTGTAGTGTGGCTTTAATTTCTGAACCACCTCACGGATGAGCGTAATTTTTTGGTTGATAATGAATTGCTCTTCAGGATCAGGACCGTAGTCCTGTGCCGAGTTTTGCAGTGTGTCGGTTTCAGGGCCAACAGAAATGGTCATTTCTTTTTTACGCTTCTTGCGCATAAAATCAATGCAGTTGTTGGTGGCAATTTTAAACAACCACGTGCTGAAAGCATATTCAGAAGTGTATTGATAGAGATTTTTAAATGCTTTGCCAAATGCTTCCATGGTGAGGTCATCCGCATCGGTTGGATCATTGGTCATTTTTAGCATCATAAAATACAAACTGTCGCGATAATGATGAAGCAATTCAGCATAGGCGTATTGATCGTCTTTTTCAAGCGCCCTTCTGATCAGTTGGTAGTCGCGTTGACCTTTTTCGGTGAGTTGTACAGTTACTTCCATGCTTTTGGCTGGTTTATTGAACTGATAAATGTAATCAACGGGATTAGAAACACATAAATTGGTTCAATTGCCAGCGAAAATAATAATAAATGATGCTCACCAAGTCGGTCGGCTGTATTTTTTTGTACGATGATGGTTGTTATCAGCTTGAGTAAAAACAAAGACAACACCAGGATGGGTTGAATCTTAAGGCTTAACATTAAAATAAACAAAACCCAAAAAAGCAATTGTGTAAAACTAAATAACCCCAACAACCACTTAAAGGTTGCTTTGTAATATTTCCCTGTGGTCAGGTGGCGCCGTTTTTGCCTGAAATAAGCGTTAAAAGTGGTTTTTGGAACGGAATAAACAAAACTATCAGGGTCAATGTTGATTTGGGTGTTGCGTTTATTGGCCACTTGATTGATAAACAAATCATCATCACCGGAACTGATTTTATAATGCGAAGTAAATCCTTTGTTCCTTAAAAACATCGACTTTCTATAGCTTAGGTTTCTGCCAACTCCCATATAGGGTATCCCTGCTAAAGCATACGAAAGATATTGCATGGCTACCACGAAGGTGTCGTACCGGATGAGTAAATTAAGCAGTCCTTTTCGCGGCTCATAAGGGCCATATCCCAATACGATGTCTGTTTTTGAGTCGTAATGTTCCACCATTTTTTTAATCCATTGTTTAGAAGCCGGCACACAATCGGCGTCGGTGAGCAATAACAATTCGTTTTTCGCGGATTTGATTCCAATGGACAACGGAAATTTTTTTCCTTTAAAAAAATTAAGTTCTTGTTCAATACTAACTACTTTAAGATGAGGATAAAAAGGGGTCAACTCCTTGAGAAGTGAGGCCGTTTCGTCAGAGGAAGTGTGGTTTACAACCACTACTTCAAAATCCGGATAATCTTGCTGAAGTAACTCCGGCAGATTTTTAATCAGGTGGTGATATTCGTTTCTGGCCGACATCACAACGGAGACACCGGGAAGGTTGTTACCACCGGCAGGAGCTGCCCCCGGATCGCGATAAAAAGCAAGTCGCGCGAAGATTACCCAGTAATAGATTAATTGAATGAGTGTTGCAAGTCCTAACAAGCCAAGCAAAACAAGAGATGTGATCGAAATTTCAGAGAATATTGACATAGTCGTATAAAGTCCCAAATTTATTCAACTTAGGTGAATTCACCTATCTTTGCGCAAAATTTTCTTGAATGCAGTTTAAAATCTTCTCAACAGACCCAAAAAGTGCAGCCAGGGCAGGCGAAATAACAACGGACCATGGTATAATCAGAACCCCTATTTTTATGCCTGTTGGTACGGCCGGTTCGGTGAAAGGGTTGCACATTCAGGATGTGAAGGAAGATGTGAAGGCCGAAATCATACTTGGAAATACCTACCACTTGTATTTGCGACCGGGACTCGATATTCTCCAACAAGCGGGTGGATTGCACAAGTTTAATGGGTGGGATGGCCCTATTTTGACCGATAGCGGCGGTTATCAGGTGTATTCGCTTGCCGAAAGGCGAAAGCTGACAAAAGAAGGGGTGGTTTTTCAGTCGCATATCGATGGGTCGAAGCACAACTTTACGCCTGAAAGGGTGATGGATATAGAAAGAACCATTGGAGCCGATATCATGATGGCTTTTGATGAATGTACCCCTTTTCCATGCGACTATCAATACGCGGCTTCATCGCTACAAATTACACACCACTGGCTCGATCGTTGTATTGAGCGTTTTAACAACACACCTCCGGTATATGGATTCCAGCAGAGTCTGTTTCCTATCGTTCAAGGGAGCACTTACAAGGAACTACGTGTGAAATCTGCTGAGTACATCGCTTCTAAAGGTGCCGACGGAAATGCCATAGGCGGGTTGTCGGTTGGAGAACCGGTGGAAGAAATGTATGAGATGACAGATTTGGTGTGTCGAATACTTCCTTTTGATAAACCACGTTATCTGATGGGAGTGGGTACCCCGGCAAATATCCTCGAAAGTATTGCACTTGGCGTGGATATGTTTGATTGTGTGATGCCAACACGTAATGGAAGAAATGGGATGCTCTTTACCAGCGAAGGAATTATCAACATTAAAAATGAAAAGTGGAAAGCCGATTTTAGCCCATTGGACATCAATGGAGTTTCGATGGTCGACAGCCAGTATACGAAAGCGTATCTTCGACATCTGATTATATCAAAGGAAATCCTTGGCGCCATGATTGCCAGTCAGCACAACCTGGCTTTTTATCTCTGGCTGGTTCGCCAGGCCCGTGAGCACATCATAGCCGGTGATTTTGTTACCTGGAAAAACAAGATGGTTACACAGGTGACGAATCGTCTTTAATTGAATGGAGGTTAAAACATGCTGAAAATTATCGACAGGTATATCATCAAAAAGTTCATGGGGACTTTCTTCTATGCCATCACCTTGTTGATACTCATCGTTATTATCTTTGACATAAGCGAAAATATCGACAGCTTTATCAAAAACGAGGCTCCCTTGCAAGCCATTATTATCAATTATTACATTAATTTCATTCCCTACTTCATCAACCTTTTTATCTACCTGTTCACCTTTATATCGGTTATTTTTTTCACCTCGAAAATGGCAGGCGATACCGAGATCATTGCCATTCTGAGCAGTGGTGTTAGTTTCCGGCGGTTGTTATACCCTTATTTATTGTCCTCGGTCATCCTGGCGGTTTTTTCATTTTACCTCGGTAACTTTCTCATTCCCAAAACCAACCAAACCAGGAGGATATTTAAAAATACCTATATGGAAAGCCTGGTACGCGACCAGAGCCGAAACCTGCATTTACAAATCGAACCGAACACGTTTGCCTTTGTTGAAACCTATAACCGCAGCTTGTTGACAGGGTATAAATTCTCCATCGAAAGGTTTGAAGGGCAACAACTGGTTTATAAGCTGATGGCTGATAAAATCATCCTGGACACCCTCAGCGGAAAATGGACACTCAAGGATTATTTTGTTAGAACCATTGACAGCCTTGGCAACCAGCATTTGAAAAAGGGCGAATTATTGGATACCATACTGGCGTTGAAGTCAAGCGATTTATATAAGGTGAAAGAGGTTTATGAAGAAATGAACCTGTATGAGTTAAATGCATTTATATCTGCGGAAAAAGAAAAGGGATCGATTGGCTATAAAACTTTTGAAATTGAAAAACACAAACGCCTGGCCGGGCCGGTTGCCATCATTATTTTAACGATCATTGGAGTAGCGCTGTCGAGCCGGAAGGTGAGGGGTGGTATTGGAATGCACCTGGGAGCGGGGATTGGCCTGACTTTTTCTTATATACTGCTCATGCAAGTGAGTACCGTATTTTCTGCATTTGGTAATCTTTCGCCAGCCGTTGCCTCTTGGATTCCCAATATTATTTTTCTTTTTATAGGGTTGTACCTGCTTAAAAAAGCCCCAAAGTAAGGCATACACTATTTAAAATGCTTTGTTCTCGTGTAGTGGATTATCTCAATCATTTCAAACTCTTTCGGTAAAACACTACCTTTGTCACCGGAAAAATTATAAAGTAGCATGAAGAAAAACCTCAAATTAATATGGGTTGTATTTGTCCTGATGGCCTTGATGCCTGTGACAAAAGCTCAAACCACCACCGATATTACGATCTCTGATCTGAAACAGCATATCTATTTTCTGGCTTCCGATTCGTTGAAAGGAAGAAAGCCGGGCACGCCTGAAGCAAAAGTGGCTGCTGATTACATTCGTGATCAATTTGTGGAGAATGGCTTACAATTGCTTGGAGACAATGGTTTCCAATACTTTGATGTGACTGTACGTGTGGAACCGGGATCGGCAAACGTCTTTTCGGTAGGAAAAACAAGCGGCATTTTTGATAGTACTTTTCAGTTGATGCCATTTACCTCGAACGGAACGCTCGATGCTGAAGTGGTTTTTGCCGGTTTCGGATTAGATATTACTCAGGATTCGATTCAATGGAACGACTACGAAGGAATTGATGTAACAGGTAAATGGGTGATGGTGTTGCGAGGTGATCCAGAGCCGGATAAAGAAGAAAGTGTATTTGCCAACTTTGGAAGCGACCGCGATAAGGCCCTCACCGCCAAAGACCACCATGCCGCTGGCATTCTGTTTGTCAATGGCCCGCAATATGGTGCCAGTGACCAATTGATGGCCCAAACCTTTAACAGGGTAACAGCCGGTGCCGGAATAATGGCCATAAACATCAGCCAATCGTTGGCTAACCAATTACTTATTGAAAAGAACCTGACCATTTCGCAGCTCGAAGACAGTATTCGTTCCATTATGCAGCCCATAACCCTACAACTGAAAATGAGCGCCGCAGCTACCACCGATTTACAACGTGTGGAAGTAACCACCTGCAATGTGGTGGCGATGATCCCCGGTTCTGATCCGTTGTTGAAGGATGAATATGTAGTCATTGGCGGCCATTACGATCACCTTGGGTTTGGTGGAGACGGTTCGGGTTCGCGCATGCCCGACACCATCGCCATTCACAATGGTGCCGACGACAATGCCTCCGGCGTAGCTGCTGTGCTCGAATTGGCCCAGTGGATGTCTTCACAAAAAGAACAGCTAAAACGCAGTGTGATTTTTATGGCCTTTGGAGGCGAAGAAATGGGATTGTTAGGGTCGCAATTTTTCGCGTCAAATCCTTTGGTCAGCATAAAACAGGTAAAAATGATGTTGAATTTCGATATGATTGGCCGGTTGGATGCTGAAAAACCTTCCCTCATGATTGGAGGAACCGGTACGGCTGTTGAAACCGAAGCTTTGCTTAAAAACTGGGAAGAAGGAAGTAAATTGGGTTTCACCCATTCACCGGAAGGCTACGGAGCTTCAGATCATGCCAGTTTTTATGGGGCTGGTGTTCCTGTGTTGTTTTTCTTTACCGGTGCCCACCAGGATTATCACACACCTTTGGATGATGCTGATAAAATTAATTATGAAGGAGAGCAAGCCATTCTGGATTTTGCAGTTCCTTTGATATTTGAATTGGTCAACAGAACAGATGCACTGGTTTACCAGGAAACTGCGGCTCCAAAACAAGAGGGTCGCAACAGCCGCACTTTGAAAGTGAAGTTGGGCATTATGCCCGATTTTACCAATACAGAAAATAACGGGCTTGGGGTAGGTGGTGTAACTGCAGGCGGACCAGCTTCTGCCGCCGGGATGAAAAAAGGTGACCGCATCACTTCTCTCGATGGCATGGAGGTAACCAATATTTATGATTATATGGCCAGGCTTAAAAAACTAAAACCCGGACAGAGGATTACCGTGGATATTGTCAGGGATGGCCAAAAACAAGTGCTGATAGTTGCTTTATAAGGGTTTAACTTTTAATAAATTGGCATGTCCGAATTTTTCAGCCCTGAGCTGGTACAAAAATTTATTAAGTTTGGGATCGTAGGTTTTTCGGGCTTGTTTGTCGATTTCGGTATCACCTATCTGACCAAAGAGAAGCTTCGTATCCCAAAATATGTAGCCAATGCCATTGGTTTTATTTCGGCAGCCACCTCAAATTATTTTTTAAACCGGGTGTGGACTTTCGAAAGTCACAATCCGGAGATCATGTTCGAGTACTCGCAGTTTATCATTATCTCACTCATCGGGCTCGTTATCAATACGATGATACTGTGGTTGTTGGTCAGCCGGTTTAAAATGAACTTTTATGTAGCCAAGGTGTTTGCCATTGCCGTGGTGACCATCTGGAATTTCTTTGCTAACCTGTATGTTACGTTCAGCTGAGGCTATTATGGCTCAAACGTCCACTTGGCTCATAGTAACTCTAATATCATAATAGCAAAACTGGTTCAAGCGTCCGCCTGAACCATAACTAGGTGTGCTTTCCAATCAAAAATAGTGATTCTGTCATTGGTTGATATTTGATGACAATGTAATGTTTTGGTGTTGTTTCTACCTCATTTTTATGACTGCAAACGTATGTAATGATTCAATTTCCAAGTGTTTTTACATCAAGATATCAACAAAAATGAAGTAGTTTTAAACAATTAACATGTGCGTTAACGTGTGCGTTAACCTGTGCGGGTAAAAGCACATGATTACTCCCCTTTTTGACTTGATTTCGCATCTATTTTTGTGGAGCAAATTTATTTAACATATTTTTAACCAATTACTAATAGAATATGACTATGCGAAAATTTACACTTTTGGTGATTGTGTTGATAGGAGCAGGACTGTTGAGTTTACAGTCTTCATTTGCCCAATCAGGCACAATCAAAGGGACCGTAACCGATGCTCAGTCCCATGAAACACTCGTTGGAGCCACACTTTTAATTGAGGGTACGCTTACCGGTGCAATTACCGATATGGATGGTAACTATGTTTTAACAGATGTGAACAATGGCACTTTTCGGCTCAAAGCCTCCTACGTGGGCTACTCGCCTAAAAGTGTTGAGGTTACTATTCATTCTGGTGAGGAAATAGCAATGAATTTTGAATTGGTGGCCGACCTCATGGGACTCGACGAAGTGGTCGTTACCGGTTTGGTCAACGAAAAATCTGCATTGCGTTCAGCTGATGCACTCACTTCGCTTAAGCCCAAGTTTTTAAATGAACTGGGTGCTCAAACCACAGCCGAAATCTTTAAAGCCATTCCTGGTATTCATGTGGAGTCGTCAGGTGGCGAAGGCAACGCCAATATTTCGGTGCGTGGAGTTCCGGTGGCCTCCGGAGGATCAAAGTTTTTATTGTTACAAGAAGACGGACTTCCAATATTGCAGTTTGGTGATATTTCGTTTGGTAATTCCGACATTTTCCTCCGTTACGATAAAACCGTGAACAGGATCGAAGCCCTTAAGGGGGGTTCTGCCTCTACCCTGGCCAGTAACTCTCCTGCCGGTATTATTAACTTTATCAGTAAAACGGGTGTGCAGGAAGGTGGCGTTATAGCTACTACTTTTGGTCTCGACTACCGCACACTCCGTACTGATTTTGATTTTGGTGGTTCACTTGGAAACGGTTTCAGGTATAATGTGGGCGGATTTTTCAGGTCAGGCCAGGGACCTCGTAATCCGGGATTTACAGCCAATTATGGTGGCCAGATTAAAGCCAATATAACCAAGCAATTTGAAAAAGGATATGCCAGAATTTATCTTAAATACCTGAACGATAAGGCTATTAGTTATATGCCTATGCCTGTAAAAGCTACCGGTACTGCCGATAATCCAACCTATGAATCTATCGAAGGTTACGACTTGACAAACAATACTTTGCAAAGCCCGGGTTTTTTGTTGCTTCATGGCGTTGATCAAAATGGCAACAGAAGAACCAGCAATATTTCTGATGGAATGCATCCCAAAGTGCTTGCCATAGGTGCTGAGTTTGATTTCGATATGGGAAATGGATGGAGGGTGAAGGATAAATCCAGAATGGCCTTCACAAGTGGCACATTTAACTCACCCTTCCCCGCTCAGATAGCAACGGCCGATGACATTGCCAAAAGTCTGGCTGGCGATAATTATTCAATGAGCTATGCCAATGGTGAAAATGCCGGTGTGCCTTTAACGGCTTCCCAAATTCAAAACCTGAATGGAAATGGTTTGGCCATGCAGGTGATTACCTTTGATGTGGATATGAACAACCTGAACAATTTCACCAACGATTTGTTCTTGACCAAAGATTTGGGAAAAGCCAAATTAACCGTTGGTTATTACAATGCCTATCAAAAGATTGCCATGAGTTGGTTGTGGCAATCTTATTTAACTGATGTAAACGGAGATAACGGACCCAGGTTAATGAATGTTCAAAATGCCGACAGCTCGTTTTACACAGACAATGGCCTTGTAGCTCATGGAGTGCCAATGTGGGGCAACTGCTGTACACGGGGATATGATATGGCTTATACCATTGATGCCCCTTACGCCAATGTAGAAGTGGAACTGACCTCTCAGTTTAGCATGGATGCCAGCCTTCGCTACGACATGGGTAATGCCAACGGTTATTATTTAAGTAACTATCAGGCACCGGTTGATGTAGATGAAAATGGAACAATTTCACCTACCGAAGAAAGTGTAACATTGCTCGACAACGCAAAGCCAAATACTGTTAACTATGATTTTGGTTATGTTTCATACTCTATCGGAGCCAATTACCTTTTGGACGAAACCAAAGCGGTTTATGCCAGATATAGCCAGGGTGGAAGAGCCAACGCCGACAGGTTGTTGTATTCCCCATTTATCAATGCCGATGGGAATACCGTAAGTGGCCTGAGCGCTGACCAGATTAACCAGGCCGAACTGGGGTTTAAATTTAAATCTCCAAAAGTTGGGTTTACCGCTACAGCTTTTTACGATAAAATATCTGAACAAAACGAAGAGTTTGGTAGAATCCTGAACAAAGACTATAACACTTATGGTGTTGAAGTAGATGCTGTTGCTACTGTTTCAAATTTTTATGTGGCTGCCGGGGCTACCTATACAAAAGCTGAAATTTCCAAGAGCCTTAATACTGCTGAAGAAGGCAATGTGCCCAGAAGAGTACCTGCTTTGATGTATAATATCAATCCTTCGTACAATTTTTACAAAGGAAAAGCCAATATCGGGTTTAGCCTGATTGGAACTACTAAAGTGTATGCCCAGGACGATAACAAGGTAGTACTGCCCGGATATGTTTATGTAAATGCTTTCGTGAGTTATAACATTACAAAAGGCCTGGATATCATGCTAAACTCCAATAACCTGACCAATACCCTGGGATTTACAGAGATGGAAGGTGATCCTTTTACCGATAACAGTATCAACTATATGAGGGCCCGCCCCATCACCGGCCGTGCCTCAACAGCTACCTTAACCTACACGTTTTAATCCAACTGACGCTTATTGAATATTAAATAAAAATAACGGGAGTGTTTCCATCAAAGATTTCCATGATGGAAACACCCCGTTTTATAACTACCCTCTAATACATAATGATGGACAATAAAGCACAATTAATCACCTATGTAGATCGACTTGGCTGCAACAACATGACTGAACTAAACGCTCTTATGGGGGGTGAGTTGAAAGGTCTTTTTGGAGGAATTCATCTATTACCGTTTTTTTATCCCATCGATGGTGAAGATGCAGGTTTCGATCCCATCGACCACCTGTCCATCGATCCCAGGTTGGGCAATTGGTCGGATATGGTTGAATTGGGCCAACAAGTGGAAATTATTGCCGATTTGATTGTAAACCATGTTTCGGCTAAATCGAAACGATTTAAAGACTATTTGCAAAAAGGAGAAAAATCAGAATATGCGAATTTATTCCTGAGCTATGACAAGGTTTTTCCCGAAGGGGCAACAGAAAAAGAATTGCTAAGCATATATCGTCCCCGGCCCGGATTGCCTTTTACCGCTTTTAAGTTTGATGATGGGTTTTCAAAATTGATCTGGACGACCTTTACAGGAAATCAAATCGACATTGATGTAAATAGCAGTGAAGGAGTAGGCTATCTGGAAGAAATCCTGTCAACCTTTCAGCGTGTCGGCATTAAAATGATCAGGCTGGATGCAGCGGGATATGCCATTAAAAGAAAAGGAACGTCTTGTTTCATGATACCTGAAACCTTTTATTTTATTGATCAACTTACCGAAAAAGCACGAAATAGAGGAATTGAAGTCCTGGTCGAGATTCATTCCCATTACAAAACCCAGATCGGGATAGCTAAGAAAGTGGACTATATTTATGATTTCGCACTCCCTGTGTTGGTACTCGACAGCATTTTCAACCAGGAGGCAACAAACTTAAAAAGATGGCTCGAAATAGGTCCCCGCAACGCCTTCACAGTATTGGATACCCACGATGGCATTGGCATAGTGGATGTGGCCAGCGATGGTGAATATGCAGGTTTGATAGATGGTGAAAGGCTGGATCGGATTGTTGAACAAATTCACGTCAATACCCGAGGACAAAGCGAAAAAGCAACAGGAGCTGCCGCTTCCAATCTGGATTTGTATCAGGTGAACAGTACGTACTACGATGCCCTGGCACGAAACGATCAGCATTATCTCTTGGCGCGTGCCATTCAGTTTTTCGCTCCCGGAATCCCACAAATTTATTATGTTGGACTGTTGGCTGGCGAAAATGACATGGATCTTTTGGCAGCGACCAATGTAGGTCGCGATATAAACCGGCATTATTATACCAGGGAAGAGCTAAATCAAGCTCTTCAAAAAACCGTGGTGGTGAGGTTGAAGGAATTGATTCTCTTTAGGAACTTACATCCGGCTTTTAATGGAAACATGGTTATCCATCCTTCCGACGCTCATACTTTGATAGTTTCATGGTATCATATAAACGCAAAAGCCACACTGTCTGCCGATTTCAAAACAGGCCGTTTCAACATAGTTCATACAGATGAGAGCGGACAAATATTAATGAAAGTCTTTTAGTTTTACAAAAATTATAATCTTACCCGGATGTTAAAAAACACAAAGTCCACAAGGCAAAATGGTTTGGTTGTTGTTAAATGGCTCACCTACATGATGTTCCTGATGTTTGCCATGACTACCGATGCGGTAGGAGTGATCATACCTGAGGTCATGAAGCAGTTTAACTTGAGCATGACCGCAGCAGGCCTGTTGCATTACGGCCCCATGATTGCCATTGCCATAGCGGGTATCTCATTGGGGTTCCTGGCAGATAAATTAGGCAGAAAAGCAACCATTATCATAGGACTGATGCTGTTTGTACTTAGTTCGTATATGTTTCTGGTAGGGAAATCGTTTGGGTTTTTCCTGGCCCTGTTGATGATTTCGGGCGTTGCCATCGGTATATTTAAAACGGGTGCTTTGTCGTTGATTGGTGATATTTCCAGATCCACCAAAGAGCATACCTCAACCATGAACAATGTAGAAGGGTTTTTTGGAGTGGGCGCCATCATTGGGCCGTTTATTGTTACCTACTTTTTATCGAAAGGGGTGGAGTGGCAATATTTGTATGTGGTAGCCGCCACCATATCGGTTGTATTGATCGTGATGGCCATGTTTGCCCGTTACCCGAAAACCATTAAAACGTCAGAAGAGCCCATTAATCTGAAACGGACTTTTACCATGATTAAAGATCCTTTTGCGTTGGGCTTTTCTTTGGCGGCCTTTTTATATGTGTCGGTGGAAGCTGCCATTTATGTATGGATGCCAACGCTGATTTTTGGTTACGATGGCCCATTCTTATTAATGGCAACTTATGCACTGCCTATATTTTTTATTCTCCGTGCCGGAGGACGTTTTCTGGGTGCATGGATGATGCAGCGTTTTAACTGGGCAGGTGTACTGGCTGTTTTCAGCTTGTTGATATTCTTGTGTTTTAGTATCAGCGTGTTTACTGATGCTTCTGTCAGGGTAGTGCTTTTGCCATTATCGGGGCTTTTTATGTCGGTTATTTATCCAACCATCAACTCAAAAGGAATCAGTTGTTTTCCAAAAGTACAAGGTGGTGCCGTGGCCGGCATCATTTTATTTTTTACAGCCGCAGGAGCTGCTTTGGGACCATTGGCCATGGGAGTGATAAGCGATGCCTTTGGTTCGCAGGCCATTTATGGATTTATGTTAGCCACAGTATTTGCCGCCATCTTGTTCGTAGGTATGTTATATAATTGGATAAAAAAGCCAACTTTGATGAGGCTGGCTCAAATTGAAGCAAGCGAATATACTCACGAAAACTAAAAATTACCGTTCAAATGAGAAAACCAGTAGTCATTGGATTGGGCGAAGTACTCTGGGATTTGCTTCCCGGTGAGAAGAAACTCGGCGGAGCTCCGGCAAATGTGGCTTTTCATGCACGGCAGTTGGGTGCTGACGCAGTGGTTGTTAGCGCTATCGGGAACGATGCTCTCGGGGAAGAAATGATCGATGTCCTTGTAAAAAAGCAATTGAGTCATCACCTGGCTAAAACGGTCTGGCCCACAGGGACTGTAGAAGTAAAATTACACCAGGGCAACCCTGAATACAACATTATTGAAAATGTTGCATGGGATCATATTCAATACACCACCGAAATAGAATATTTGGCTGACACTGCCTCGGCGATTTGTTTTGGATCGCTAGCCCAACGGAGCCTGTTGACACAACAAACCATTTATAAAGTATTGTCGCGGATGCCCGACCAGGCCATTAAACTTTTCGATATCAATATCCGGCAGCAATACTTCACAAGAGAGATACTTTTGCGTTCGCTAAATGCTTGCAACATGCTTAAAATTAACCATGAAGAGTTGGACTTGCTCACAGATTTGCTTCAATTGCCCTCTGATGAAACAGAAAAACTCCATGTTATTTTGCAAAAATTTGGTCTCCAACTCATCGCATTGACCAAGGGTGAAAAAGGCAGCTTGTTGTACACCGATAAGGAGGTCTCCAATGTGGAAGCCACACACATTCAGGTTGTTGACACCATTGGTGCCGGTGATTCGTTTTCGGCTGCTTTGATTATGGGTTTGATCAATAAAAATCCATTGTGCCAAATTCATCAACACGCTGCCCGGGTTTCATCATTTGTATGTACACAGAAAGGTGCAACACCCCAACTGCCCGTTGAACTTATCTTTTAAACTTTTTGAGAAGTAATAAGGTTTTGTACAGTTATTGTTATGCACCTTGCCTTTTACGTGTCGATTCTCTGATTACCAATTCAGTTTCAAGAATCTGTACAATAGGGATAAGGGCCTGTTCAGGATTTTGAATGCGGTAAAACAGCAGGCTGGCTGCTTTGTTGCCTATTTGGTAACCTGAATGTTTAATCGATGAAATGGATGGATTCATAATGGTTGTTAAGGGGCCGTCACTGAACGAAAGTATGGCAATATCATCGGGGATGGTCAGACCTGCTTTTTTAATGGCTTGTAAGGCACCCGAAAGATTTTGGTCGCTAATAGTAAATATCGCGTCTGGGCGGTTTTTACGGCTTATCACTTGCTGTGTTACAAACTCTGCCTCGTCTAAATTATTTGCATACAGGATGTTCTCCAGTACCATAGCCATGCCATTTGCTTCCAGGGCTTGTTTGTAACCTTTTATGCGGTCGATCGAAATAGACATGTTAGGATTGCCCGCCAACAGGACAATATTCTTAAAACCAGATTCAATCAGGTGTGTTGTTCCTTCACGTGCTGCTTTAATACCATCAATATCTACCTTGAAAATGTTTTTCTGTTCTACCACTTTATCAAAAAACACGATGGGGATACCTGCGTTTTCAATTTCATCAAAATGACTGTATTCTTTTGTTTCGTACGAAACAGAAACCAACAGGCCGGCAATTCTGTTTCCCAACAATAAACGTACATTTTCTTTTTCACGCTGAAGCGATTCGTTCGATTGCATGATCATTACATTATAACCCATGTTGTGGGCCACTTCTTCGATGCCTTTGAGTACAGAAGGGAAAAAATAAAATGATATTTCAGGTATGATAACGCCAATCGTGCTGGATTGATTTTTTCTTAGGTTGACTGCAAGGTTGTTTGGGTGATAGTTAAGCTCTTTTGCCAATTGCTGGACTTGAATTTTCATTTCTTCACTGATGTCGGGATGGTCTTTGAGTGCCCTGGAAACGGTGGTGTGCGAAACACCAAGTATTTCGGCAATCCCTTTAAGTGTAGTTTGCTTTCTGCGCATCAGTAAATTATGTTGAACACGACAAATATATGAAAATAAATGGATTGTATAGAAACAGAAGAGTGATTAGCCCTGATTGTGTGCAGGGTTGACCTGCATTATTTGATAGGTTCCTATTTTACGAAATTCATCATTCGCACAAAACAAAAAGCCCTTGTACCATTCGGTGCAAGGGCTTTTAACCGATTGTTTGGTTATTTTTTTATCCCCACCATCTGCTCCAGCATATCGGTGGTAATCGATTTTGGTCGTTCAATCGGATAACCCAATGCGCGGTCCCAAATGATATTGGAGAGTACACCAAGTGCCCTACCGATGGAGAACAATACCGTGTAATAATCGTACTGAACCAGGCCATAGTGCCATTGAATAACACCTGATTGTGCATCGACATTGGGCCAGGGGTTTTTGGCTTTTCCCTGTTCAAGTAATATGTCGGGAACTACCTGATACAAGATATCTGCATATTTAAACAAATCATCATCCGGCAAATGCTTCAAACAAAATTCACGTTGAATGGTATATCTGGGGTCGGTTTTTCTGAGTACGGCATGCCCGTAACCGGGAATAACCTGACCTGAATCTAATGTCTCCAAAACAAATTCGCGCATTTGATCTTTGGTTGGTACTCGATCGCCGAAACGTATTCTAACATCCTGAATCCACCTAAGCACCTCCTGGTTGGCCAATCCGTGCAGAGGACCAGCCAGCCCATTGATCATCCCCGAAATTGAATAATATACATCGGACAATGAACTGGCAATTAAATGACCAGTATGGGCACTGACGTTACCGCTTTCGTGATCGGCGTGCAGGATGAAGTACATGCGTGCAACTTCATCATAGGGCTTGTCGATGGCGATCATGGAGGCAAAGTTCCCACCGAAATCGAGTGTTGGATCCTGATAAACGTACTTGGTTTTTCGATACAGTTTGTTGTAGATGTAGGCTCCGATCACTGGAATTTTTGCTACCAGGTTCATGGCATCTTCATAAGTTGGATCCCAGAAGTCAATTTTATCCATGCCACGCTGGTATTTCAGGTTAAAAACCGATTCGCGTTGCATCGACATCACCGCTGCCGACAAAATCACCATTGGGTGGCTTTGGTTTGGGAATGCATCGATTACCTCGTACACATACCTCGGTAATTGCCTGCGGTTGACTGAATCGTAAATCACAGCGTCTACTTCTTTCTGTGTAGGTATATCGCCTGTGAGCAATAAATAAAACAATCCTTCTACATAGGGCATTTCTGCTCCCGGAGGCTTGGGAAGTTTTTCAAATACCTCAGGCAAGGTATAACCGCGATACCTGATTCCTTCGTAAGGATCCAAATAAGAAATGTCGGTAACAAGGCTTTTAATGCCCCGCATGCCACCAATCACCTGTTGCACGGTAACGGAGTTGATAACAGTTTCTCCATGTTCATCCAAAAGCCTCTTTATTCGGGGACGATGGGCTTCAATTTTTTCGTATAGTTTTTGTTTTAAGCCAGTCATGGTTGTATATTTTATTAGAATAATTCTTTTTGAAGTCTGTTGGCCAGGGCATCCAGGAAGCCTTCCGTAGTGAGATAGTCTTCTTTTTTCAGGTTCTTACCATGAATGATCAGAGCTAAATCTTTGGTCATCAATCCCGATTCAACGGTGTCGACACACACTTTTTCTATTTTTAATGCAAAGTTAACTAATGGCTGGTTGTTGTCGAGCCTTCCCCGGTGAGCCAACCCTCTGGTCCAGGCGAAAATGGACGCAATGGGGTTAGTTGATGTGGGTTTTCCTTTTTGATGTTCACGGAAGTGACGTGTTACCGTTCCATGGGCGGCTTCTGCTTCCATGGTTTTCCCGTCAGGGGTAATGAGCACAGAGGTCATCAGTCCAAGAGAGCCAAAACCTTGCGCAAGGGTGTCGCTCTGTACATCGCCATCGTAGTTTTTGGTTGCCCACACAAAGCCACCTTCCCATTTCATGGCAGCGGCTACCATGTCGTCAATCAAACGATGCTCGTAAGTGATGCCGGCAGCTTCGTAACGCGATTTAAATTCCTTTTCAAACACTTCCTGGAAAATGTCCTTAAACCGGCCATCATACTTTTTAAGGATGGTGTTTTTTGTACTTAAGTACAGAGGCCATTTTTTATCCAGTGCCATGTTAAAACATGAATATGCAAACCCGGTGATACTCTCATCGGTATTGAACATGGCCATGGCTACCCCGTCGCCTTCAAATTGATGTACGGTATAAGTTTGTGCCTCACCGTTGTCGGGGGTATAGGTGATGGTGAGTGTGCCTTTGCCTTTGGTTCTAAAATCGGTGGCGCGGTATTGGTCACCATAAGCATGACGTCCGATCACGATGGGTTTGGTCCAGCCTGGAACCAAACGGGGAACATTTTTCATCAAAATGGGTTCGCGGAAAACGGTACCTCCCAGTATATTTCGGATGGTTCCGTTGGGTGAACGCCACATTTGCTTCAACCCAAATTCTTTTACCCTGTTTTCATCGGGGGTGATGGTGGCGCATTTTATACCAACATGGTATTTTTTTATGGCTTCTGCGGCATCAATGGTAATTTGGTCGTTGGTCTCGTCTCTTTTTTCAATACTCAGGTCGTAGTATTTCAGATCGATATCCAAATAGGGCAGAATCAATTTGTCTTTAATCATGACCCATATAATTCTGGTCATTTCATCACCATCGAGTTCTACAACAGGATTGATCACATGAATTTTCTTCATAATTAGGTATTTCGTCGTTGGTTATAGTTGGTTGTATAGATAATAATTTATATTTAAATAGATGATTTTCAAGGGAGCGTAAAAGTATATAATCTCTTTGAGCCTACCAAGAAAAACATGGGTTTTAAAGTAATTTGTATTTAATTTTAATAAGGAAATCGGAAATGGATTTTTTACAGAATCCTTCTGTCGCCAATCGGTTGATTATGAATAGCAGTCATTAATTTTTAAAATCACTTCCAATAGATTTTTATTCAATTAAATATTGCAGTTAAATGATTTGTTGAAGTTAATTATGCGTACTTTTATAATCTTAAAATCGTTCTTGTTCCAAATTCGTTTAATATGCTGTAATGTCAGTAATTAAGTGCAATATAAATTTCGAGTCCTGTTCATTTTTAATGTGTTAAATATGCAGATCGTCATGATTATATGAAAGAGTTGATGTTAAACCACTAACCCGGAAGTAAGATAAAGTTTGCTTGGATGAGGCGATATTGTATAAATATAAATAAAAGATTACAAATTAACCTGACTGTTGTTTGATTGGATTGAACAATATTTTGCTGAAAAATATGAAAGATCTTTATGATAATACGATCCTTATTGTTGATGATTCACCAGCAAACATTGGTATCTTAGTTTCATTGCTCGAAGATTTTGACATGAAAACAGCGATCAGTGGAGAAGATGCCTTGAATACTGTTTTTAATGATAACCCGCCTGATTTAATCCTGCTTGATATTATGATGCCGAAGATGGATGGATACGAGGTATGTAAGCGTGTACGTGCCGATGAGCGTAGCAGGGAAATTCCTATCATATTCCTCACAGCAAAGGTGCAAAAAGAGGATGTGTTGAAAGGATTTGAGTTGGGGGCACAAGATTATATTACCAAACCATTCGATACCCATGAGCTGATTGAAAGAGTCAAAGTTCAGCTCAAATTAAAGATGCAGCGGGAGTTACTGAAAAGAATGAGCGAAATTTTGGAACAAAAAGTTGATGAAAGAACTGCTGAGCTAAACGAGTCGAACCTTAAATTAGAACATGCCAATAAAAAACTTTTAGTTCTTGATGAAGCAAAAAATGAATTTTTAAAACTCATCAGTCATGAAATCCGAACACCCTTAAACGGTATTCTGGGACCTGCCAGTGTTCTCAGCGAAATGATCGATGATCCTCAATTAAGAGAGCTTTTCGATATCCTGAACGAATCGGTTCAGCGGCTTGAAGAAGTTTCAAAACTTGCCCTTGAAATAACCCAGATGCAAACAACGGGAAGGGACATGGCGAAGACTCAAATCAACATGAAGTCGGTAATTGAAAAATTGATCGAGGCAAATCTTCCAAATGCCAATGAAAAACATTTAACATTTTCAACTTTATTTAAACCGCAGGCGAGTATAAGAGTTGTGGAGATGTATTTTACCCGCTGCATGCAGGAAATCATCGACAATGCTATTAAATTCTCCAACGAAAATGGTGTGATTCACATTACCACTGCCACCAAAGATGGTCAGTTGAAAATAATTGTCTCGAATACCGGCGAAGTAATTCCTGCCGACCAGATTGAAGAAATTGTTAAGCCCTTTGGTGCCGGAAGGCAACATAGTGATGAACATGTTGGACTCGGTTTACATTATGTTCAAACTTTTCTGGAAATTCATGGAGCCGGCTTAGATATATCCAGTAGCAAAGAAAAAACCGAAATATCGCTCATTTTCAGGATGAATGATGACGTCCAAACAAAAGCCACAGAGACATTATAAGTGAAATTCCAGGTAATCCTGACTGGTTTTAACAGGATAATTTCCTTCATAAACATTTCCCAGATATCCATCGATGGAGATCGTATCGCCGCTCTGAAAAACATGTCCATTGAGTTCACATTTTTTTTCCATATCGTGTACCTGTAGGTTGGCACAGTTTACAACGGCTGTTTTGCCCAATCGCACCGCAGTAACGGCGGCATGTGAGGTAGCGCCTCCTTTACCTGTTAGCAATCCATCGGTTGAGAAAATCATGCCGATATCGTCCGGAACAGTGTCTGGTCTCACCAAAATCACATGAATACCGGGATATTGTGTCCGAAGTTGTTGTATTTCTTTGTCATTAAAAGCCAGCCTCCCACTCATGGCGCCACCTCCCACACCAATGCCTCTTCCTGCCAGTTTCATTTGGTCGAGTGGCGTTTCGAAAACGTCTGCAGAGCGGTTCCCGGCCATGTCCTGGTCTCTTATTTGCAAAATATACAAATCTTCTGCCTTTTCCGATTCAAACGTAAACTCAATTTCCTGGGGACTGTACCCATGGTTTTCGGTGAGGTCGATAGCCATTTGATTGAGTCTCTTGTAAATATCAGGGAACTTTTCCTGAAGCGATCGCCCCGGATTTTGCCCTGCGGAAGGTTGATTTTTACTTACCGGTCGGGGTGTTACCAGTCCTGCAACAATGTCTTCCCCCTGTCCGCTCAATGCAAAGTCGCCATAGAGACTTACCCCATGTTTTTCTTTGGTTGGATCCTGTGTAAACACCACACCCGTTCCTGAGTTAGCACTCAAATTCCCGAAAATCATTTGCTGTACTACCACGGCCGTTCCCCAATCATCTGCAATTTCAAGGTGCTCCCGATAAACTTTGGCCCGTTCCGATGACCAGGATTCAAACACCAGGTTGATGGTTGCGAGCAGCTGTTCGAATATGTTTTCTTCGAAACGGATGTTGTTTTTCGCCAGGGCTGCTTTATAGGCAATGGCTACTTCGCGCATGGCGGTGCTACTCAGGTCGATTTTTTGTTCAACCTGATACTTGGCCTTATAGCTCTCGATGATCTTGTCAAACTCATCGCGGGTGAGTCCGTATGCCATGCCCCAGCTTTGAAGTAACCTGCGGTACGAATCCCAGGCACTCCACTCAAATCCCGGAATTTCACTCAGGCTTTGGGTGATGTCATCATTCATCCCCACATTTAAAAAGGTATCCATCGCACCTGGCATCGAGATGGCCGTCCCTGACCTTACCGACAACAACAACGGGTTTTGTTGGTCGCCAAATTTTTTCTTGCAGGATTTTTCTACTAATTGTAAATGTTCTTTGATTAAATCGTACATTTCCTTCTGTAGCTCCGGATGGCCGTTAATGGCTCTGTATCTCCTAAAAGCTTCTGTAGTGATGACAAATCCGGGCGGGATGGGAAAACCGGCCATGCGCAGGTTTTTCAGGTGGTAGGCTTTCGATCCCAAAAAAGCCTGGTTATCGACCTGTGGATTGGGCTTTCCCAGTCGGGCAATAACCAAATCGGAGTTGTACGACATGATTTCAGTAATCATCTGACCGGGCAGGTTATCCGACATCTCGCGCAACGACTCCAAAATTCGCGATATGAACTTGTCAAGGGGTTGCATTAAAAATGCATCTACAATCACCTCACGATAAAATTGTTCTGACTTTTTGTTGACCAACTTCACCAGCTCTTTTTCAGGCATTTGTTTGTTGCTGTCGTTCAATTGCTGAACCACGATACGAAGTGGAATTTCGTATGATTTTAAAAAGTATTTGATGATGGTACGCTTCACGTCTTCGGCCAGGAACTGAAATATGTTGATGTACTGTTCAAAGCTGAAACTTTGCGACCTGAGGCTATATTTGAGCATGCGTAAATTCGAGTTGAAACTCTGGTTATTAACACCGTCCAGTTCGAGCCCTTCGCGGAAGTAGTCGAGAATGGTGTATATGTTTTTCAGTGTCTTGCCCGAAATATAGTTCAGGTTAATTTGCGCCACCACCTTCTCCATCAGCCGGGTGGCCACATTCTCCAGTCGGAAAGTCAAACCCAGGGCTTCGAATTTTACCTCACGGTAAGTGCCGTACATGGAGGGAATCCCGATGGCAATATGCCTTTTGTGGTAGATATTTTCCCAACCCTGGCTTGTTTTTGGATTAAAGATGATTTCTTTCAGCTTGGTCATAAAGCTATAAATGAATTTGAGAGAGGTCTCAAAATCATCGTTTTCGAGCGCTTTGGCAAACTTCTCAATGTCCTGGTCCGGAATAAAGCTATAGCGTTTCAGCAAAGCGATAATATCCACGGTTTCGAATGAATACTTCTCCTTGAGGAAAGCATACAGTCGGCGGGTGTCCTTTAAACGTTCCACATCCCGTGCATTGCTCTCGGGAAGCTCATCCAGCAGTTTTTCAAATTTCTTTTCACTTACTGCCAGCAGATCCGAAGGCGACTTTCCACTCAGGTCACACAACTGAATCACCATGTGGTGAATGGGTGCAAAAAACTCGTTTTCCTTGTCTATACCCTGATAAACATTTTTTGGGAGAACTTCTTTTAATGCTTCCAGGTTTCCATCGTACCAAAAAATGAAAATTTTTCGGGTAAGCCCAATAAGCGTATTGTTACTTTCGGTGTGTACCTGTTTTCGTAAAAAGTGCACCAACTGATCCTTGCGGTGAGAGATCTCATCCATGGTTGTGGTCACTTTCCTGATTTCGCCTTCGGCACCTATTTCATTAAAATAAACCGGGAAAATGCGGGTAAGCTGCTTTACTTTTTTATAAAAAGGAGCAATGTTCGAGTTTAGGATTTTTGTGATTTCGCGTTGAAACAAGTCGGTGTCGCTGAGAAAAATACCACCCAGTTTTAAATTTACGATCAGTGTCGACAATAATTTCTCCATCTCCATTTGCGAATACTCAATCAACTCAAGCCATACACTGATGTTTTTGATGTGGTTTTCGTTTACAGAAAGCTGCCAGTTTTCGTTCACGTATACAATTCCGGGAGTTTCAAAACCAAAGTGGATTAGTTTTTCTTCAAAATACCCTGATATTTGATGTGTGTTCTTTTTGTCGATATCGATTGTTTTTTTCCCTACAGTAAGAAAAATATCAAGTACCGAGCTCGTATGCGTTTGACGCAGTCCTGCTGCAAACAAGAATAGTTGATCAATAAACTTTCTTAACTGATCCTGAGGTACTTCGTCCATTGCCTGCTGCACCAATTTGTTCAAATCCCATATCAAACGCTCACGGTGGTTTACCATGCCGGGCAGTTTCAACAGGTAAAAGCTGAAATAGAATTTTTCGATGAAGGTCGGAAAGAACCTGATTGCATCGGCCAGAATTTCTGCAACTTTATCATAATCGGGCAGCTTGTTCACCAACTGTTCCCAGGTATCGGCTTTATTTAATTGATTCAGAAGCATTCCGAACCAGGGCGATCCGATGGCATCAATAAGGACTTGTTTGTCGATGGTCAGTATGGAAGTTTGTTCTTCGAGCCAGATTTCAATTTTCGTGTTTTCTTTCCAATACAAGATGTTTTCCCGACTAATATCCTTGGTGAGTTCGAAAACTGTCTGACTAAACAACTCGTTATCGGCAATTTCTTTCAGGTACCGATCGAAATGCTTGGAGGATTTAATAAAACTCAAAGTATCGTTTCCCATTCCTTCGCGCAGGATATTCAGGCAAAAAGTGATTGTTGAAGAGAAATCGTTGCTTTCCCCGGCCAGTTTGCCAATAAATTCGAGTATTGTTCTAATAATCAGGGCATGGTCATCTGAATTTCCGGGTTCAATCAATAAGGTACGCATCAATTGGAGGGGAATTTTAAATGCTTCATCGCCTGTTCCAAGACCCATGTAGAACCAGTAATCGGTCAATAAGATATTTCTTAACTCCTCGGTTACAAATTTTCTGTTGGAAAAGGGATGTTGAAATTCGATGACGCAATCGTTTGCGCGTTTGTTGATTCCAAAATAGGTTTTTGACAGATTTATAAAGTATTGAAAATCAGATGGTATTTTAATGTCTTTATACCGTGTTTCGGCCAGGTTGGCTTCAAGGGCTTTCGATTCGAATTTTTCTTTCATAACACCTGAGATAGGGAATTTTTGAGAACTATTTGATGTAATTTTGCACAAAAGCAAGATTGGCAATACGACAAAAGTATGAAATTGTTCTTGTTTTTGCTTTGAAGTTCATTTTTTAATACTCGAAATACCATGACTAAAATTAAAGTTGGAATTAACGGTTTTGGCCGCATCGGCCGCAACGTGTTTAAGATCGCCCTCGAACGCGCTAACATGGAAGTAGTTGGAATAAACGACCTTACAGATACAAAGACCCTGGCGCACCTGCTCAAATACGATTCTACCCAGGGAAAATTTAACGGGCAGATATCATTCAACGACAGCTGTTTGATTGTAAATGGGAAAGAATATCCTGTGACCTCTGAACGTGCACCAATTAATATCAAGTGGGCTCAAACTCCCGATGTGGTAGTGGAAGCCACAGGCATTTTCCGCTCCAAAGAAAGTAGCAAAGGTGGCTATGGCGATCACCTGAAAAATGGTGCAAAAAAAGTGGTACTTACCGTCCCATCCAAGGATGCCATCGACCGCATGATCGTGTTGGGGGTCAATGATAACGAATTGCGCGATGAAGACCAATGTGTTTCCAATGCTTCATGTACTACCAACTGCCTGGCTCCGATTGCTAAAGTGCTTAACGACAAATTTGGCATTGAAAACGGGCTGATGACTACGATTCATTCATACACCAACGATCAAATTATACTCGATGCGCCTCATTCTGATTTAAGAAGAGCGCGCTCGGCAGCGGTTTCGCAAATTCCCACCACTACAGGTGCTGCAAAAGCCGTAGGTATTGTTATCCCGGATTTGAATGGTAAACTCGATGGTATGGCCATTCGCGTTCCTACACCGACAGGTTCGCTGGTCGACCTGGTGGTGAACCTCAAGACTGAAGCTACAAAGGATGAAATCAATGCTGCCATGAAGGAGGCTGCTGAGGGACCGATGAAAGGTATTCTGGAATATACCGAAGA
>PCUL01000339.1:0-2797 GCA_002771745.1 Bacteroidetes bacterium CG18_big_fil_WC_8_21_14_2_50_41_14 | reverse complement strand
GAAAACAGTAAAGGTACTTTCCTGGTACGACAACGAATGGGGTTATTCATGCCGCGTAGTCGATTTAATTGAAAAATTCAATATCTAATCTTGAGTCCACTCCGAAAAGTCAAATACCCCTACCTGCCAACCGCAGGCTGGAATCCTCTAAAGTGGACTTTAGATAGTTCATTTATTTTCAACGAATCCCCCTTTAGGGGTCACTTGCCTGACGGCAGGCAGGGGGGTAAATGAGTTGAAAATCAATGAACACATACTTTTCGGAGTGGGCTCAATCTTTTTGTTTGCCTTCAATAAATGGTACATACCGATGGAAATCGTCAGGTAACCTTGGTATGTACCTAACTTGATTCGTGCTACCCCCTTATTTTACTAAAGTGAGAAACCTCTGAGAAATATCTGGGATATGACGATTATAGAACCCTGAAATAAATTTCAGGTTACAATATCGGCCATGCCTATGGCATTGGAATGCTTTGAGCCTAAATTAACTCGCCCCACCCCCTTATTTTCGCAATGCGGGAAACCTCTGAGAAATACCAGGGATATGACAATGATAGAACCCTGAAATTTATTTCAGGATACAATATCTGCCAAAATCCCGATCCCGATTGGGAATATCGGGTTTTGTGAACGATATTGGGATGCCTTGAAAAAAATGTTTTTCCCGTTTTATATAGCTGATCTCCATTTTAACTAAACGTGATCTTTTTTGCAGGTACTGGAAATGAATTGTTATTTATTACAATACCTCTTAATCACGTTATACGCTTCAATAATCCCCAGCTCGCCAGCTTTGCTCAGGTCTTTGCAGGCGAGTTGCTCTTCATTGAGAAACAACAATGTTAAAGCACGGTTGTAATAGGCTTCAGCTAAATCAGGTTGAAGTTTGATGGCCATGCTATAGTCGTCGATGGCCCGCTGAAAGTCTTGCAAACTCAACTTGACGTTAGCCCTGTTGTAGAAAACAAATGGTAACCCCGGATTACGGGCTATTACTTCATCATAGTCTTTTAATGTCGACACATGATCCGGTTTTCGTGGCTTTTTGTTTTCTTTTTTTGCAATCGTACTGCTGCTGATGGTGACGATATCAGAATATTGTTGTTCACTATATACATACTCGTCCATTTCGAAACGGGTGGTTCCTCTGTTGAAATAGGCATAAGAAATACCCGGGTCTTTCAGGAGTGCTTCATCATACGCGTTAATGGCTGAGGTATAATCAGATAACATACTGTACAGAATACCATTGATAAAATAAGCACTGATAGAGTCGCCCGTGTTCCTGATGGTTGAATCCATCCGGCGAAGTTCGTTCTTTGTTTTTTGATGATCTGTCATCCAGCTGTCTGTGGAGAAAAGCAGTTTTATACCCAAAGGGTTGCCCGTATTAAAGGCTGTGATTTGTTCATCGTAATAACTCTTCTTCGCACGCAGTTGTTTTAATGAATCGGAGAGTGGCAGTGCATAGATCAGATAAATGTTGTCCTTGGGTTTGATGGATACCCGTTGAAACTGAATCTTTCCTTTTTCCTTGTTTCCATCAACAAAATCTGCTTCAAACTCGATAATTTTGTTAAAATAGGCACTATCGGCATACCTGCTGTACAGCACTTCCTGATCTTTTCCTTCACTGTTAGCTGCTGCGATAATGGCTGCTGCTCGTTCATGATCATCAAAGGCTCCATTTTTGTCACCTAACTTTTGTCGGGTTGCCGATCGGTTGATAAAAGCCCCGGCAAAATCCGGGAAAATCTCAATGGCAGTAGAATAATCCTCTTCCGCATCGGCAAATTCCCCGAGTTCATAATGCAGGTTGCCCCGGTTGTACCAGGCATAAACGTTATAAGGATTGATGTTGATCACTTCTGTGTAATCGGCCAATGCTGCCGGATAATCTTTATTTATTGAAAATAAAAGTGCCCTGTTATAGTAGGTGAGCGCATTGTTTGGATCGAGCCTGATGACCTGATTGTAATCGTTTATAGCGGAGAGGGTATCTTTCTTTTTCAGGTTGACCAACGCCCGTTGGAAATAGGCAAATGGTTGTTTATCGTTAATCGACAACGAATGGTTGATGTCGCTTAATGCGTGATTAAGACTGTCAATTTCTCCGTAGATCATACCCCGTTTCAGCCATGTTTCACTATTGAAATAATCCAATCGGATGGCTTTGTCCATATCTTTCAGTGAGAGTACGTTTTCGCCAAGAAGATGCCGGGAGATGCCCCGGTTCAGGTAAGCGGCTGCGATATTTCTCTCCAACTGTATGGCCATTGAATAATCTTTCACGGCTTCTGTAAAATTGTGGAGGTGCATTTTGGTGTCGCCACGGGCCAGAAAGAAATCGGCATTAAAGGGGTCTATTTCCAAGGCTTTGTTAAAATCCCTTATGGCATGAGGGTAATCACCCAGTTGATCAAACGAAATACCACGGTACAAATAAGCCCTTGCATACAATGGGTGAATGTCTATCGTGGTGGTAAAATCATCCGCAGCACCGCTGTAGTCTCCCAACGAAAATTTAGCAATTCCCCTAAGGAAAAAGGCTTCAAATCCTTTATGGTGTGAGAAAATGGCTGTATTAAAATCCTTGATGGCTCCCAGATAATTTTCTTTTTGAAGCTCGCCCTGGCCACTCCGAATAAAATGATCGTAGTTGATCTGTGCCCCCGCTTTACAAACCTCAATAAACAAGAACAAACCCAACAGATAAAAGGAAAGATGAGATGGTTTCATCAAGCGATTTTTGGCAGAAAGGTTCATGGTTGATTTTTTGCTTTGAGGTAGTTGT
>PCUL01000135.1:6311-16076 GCA_002771745.1 Bacteroidetes bacterium CG18_big_fil_WC_8_21_14_2_50_41_14 | reverse complement strand
GTTTAGTTGTACGATTAAATTGAACATGGCAAAAAAAAACACCCATTATTGCTCCTTTTGCGGAAGACCAGAGTCGGAAACCGACATGCTGATTTCCGGCATGGAGGCTAAAATTTGTAACCTCTGTGCCGATCAGGCCAACCTTATTATTAAGGAAGAGTTGGGTTCGAAAAAGAAACCAAGCGGGCCGCATCACCATAACGAACTAAAGCCCACTGAAATAAAAGCCTTTCTCGACACTTATGTCATTGGACAGGAAGATGCAAAAAAGGTGCTGGCCGTTGCTGTTTACAACCATTACAAACGCATTTCGCAGCTTTTCGACGAAAACGAGGTGGAGATTGAAAAATCGAATATCATCCTTGTTGGAGAAACAGGAACAGGTAAAACATTGCTGGCCAAGACCATTGCCCGCATGCTGCATGTGCCTTTTGCCATCGCCGATGCCACAGTACTCACAGAAGCCGGATACGTGGGCGAGGATGTTGAAAGCATTCTCACTCGTCTGTTGCAAGCCGCTGACTATGACGTACCTTCAGCCGAAAAAGGGATCATCTTTATCGATGAAATTGATAAAATCGCCCGTAAAAGTGACAATCCTTCCATCACACGTGATGTGTCGGGTGAAGGCGTTCAGCAAGCTTTGTTAAAATTGCTTGAAGGTACAGCAGTAAATGTCCCTCCTCAGGGAGGACGTAAGCACCCTGAACAAAAAATGATTTCGGTCGACACGAAAAATATTTTGTTTATCGCTGGAGGAGCCTTTCAGGGAATTGAACGAATCATCGCCAACAGGTTAAGGACCAATGTGGTAGGTTATTCCGTTGCAGGTTCAAAGGATGATGTGGTTGACAAAGAAAACCTGTTACAATATATTTCACCTCGCGACCTGAAAGGTTTTGGATTGATACCTGAAATTGTTGGCCGCATGCCGGTTCTTACCTATCTCGACCCTCTTGATAAAGAGGCGTTAAAGCGTATCCTTACAGAACCTAAAAATGCCATTACAAAACAATTTGAAAAGCTTTTCGGTATGGATAACGTTCAGCTCACTTTTGAAGATGGCGCTTTGGATCTGATTGTTGAAAAATCCATCGAGTTTAAGCTCGGTGCGCGTGGTTTACGTTCGATTATGGAAGGAATTCTTATTGATGCCATGTTTGAGCTTCCCGGAAAAAAACGCGTTAAAAGTTTAAATATCACACGTGATTACGCTGAAGAAAAATTCACACGTACCAATATCACCAAGCTGAAAGCAGCTGTTTAATCTGTAAGGGCATGCTATTTGTTGGTAATCTACCGATGAAGAAATGGCCAATATTCCTATTCATTTTTTTTTGTAGTTCCTATTTCGGAATTGCACAGCAAGTAAAACCTATGGTGGTGCGTGCTACCGTGGTTATTGGAGATACCATCCCTGTGGTCAGTTTACATGAAGTTGAAATTTTTTCTTTGCTTACCCCCACCACCCGGCGTGAGCAACGTCAATTAACCAAACTGATCAGGGATGTTAAAAAGGTATATCCATATGCGCGTTTGGCCGGTATGCAACTTCAAAAATACAACAAGCTCATTCTGGAAGCCAGAAATGAACGAGAGGCAAGACGCATCCTAAAGGAGGCCGAAAAGGAACTCAATGCGCGTTATGGTGACGACCTAAAAAACATGACCTTCTCACAGGGTAGAATCCTGATAAAATTGATAGACCGAGAAACCGGTGAGTGTTCATACAACCTGGTTGAAGAACTCAGAGGCAATTTTACCGCATTCTTTTATCAAGCATTTGCCCGACTTTGGGGTTACAACCTTAAAGTAAAATATGACCCCGAAGGAGAAGACAAACAAATAGAAACCATTGTGAAAATGATTGAACGTGGTCAAATATAGCATAAAATCTCTGATGTCTTAGAAGGCATTTTGCTACATTTGCCCAAAATTATCCCAAATACACGAATATGACCCTTATAAAATCCATTTCGGGAATACGAGGCACCATTGGTGGTTCACCCGGAGATAACCTCACTCCCATCGATGTTGTAAAATATACGGCTGCTTTTGCAACCACCATATTTGAAGTCACACCCAATAAAAAGCTGACTTTTGTTGTTGGTCGTGATGCCCGCATTTCAGGAAAGATGGTCGAGGACCTGGTTTGTACCACCCTGATTGGCATGGGAATAAACGTGATTAACACCGGACTTTCCACTACGCCTACCGTTGAGATGGCAGTGGTGTGCCATAAGGCTGATGGTGGAATTATCATTACAGCAAGTCACAATCCAAAACAATGGAATGCGCTAAAATTGCTGAACAGCAAAGGTGAATTTATTTCCGCCATCGAAGGAGAGAGGGTACTGAAGCTGGCTGAAGAAGAAGCCTTTCGCTTTGCAGAGGTAGACCATCTTGGAGAAATCACCACTAACACCACCACCATCGAAAAGCACATCGAAGCCATTTTAAAACTTTCCCTGGTAGATGTTAATTCGATTAAAGAATCAAACTTTAAAATTGCGGTGGATGCTGTAAACTCTACCGGTGGAATTGCCATTCCGAGGTTATTGAAGGCGCTGGGCGTTCAGGAGATCATCGAATTATACTGCGACCCGACAGGTGAGTTTCCGCACAACCCGGAGCCACTACCGGAGCATTTGACCATGATTTCTAAAACAGTATTGGAAAACAAGGCCGATATGGGCATTGTGGTTGACCCGGATGTAGACCGGTTGGCATTTGTAATGGAAAACGGGCACATGTTTGGTGAAGAATATACCCTGGTGGCGGTGGCAGATTATGTCCTGCAAAACCAGAAAGGAAACACAGTTTCAAATTTAAGCTCCACCAAAGCCTTGCGTGACGTAACTGAAAAAATGGGGGGAACCTATCAGGCATCAGCCGTTGGCGAGGTAAATGTGGTAGAAAAAATGAAGGAGGTGCAGGCCGTCATCGGTGGCGAAGGCAATGGAGGAGTAATTTATCCTGAACTTCATTATGGCCGCGATGCGCTGGTAGGCGTGGCTTTAATTCTTACTTATCTGGCCAAAACAAAACAAAGTCTATCGCAACTTCGGGCCACCTATCCTGACTATTTTGTTTCTAAAAACAAAGTACAGCTTACGCCTGAGACAGATGTAAAAGGACTTTACAAACATGTATTGGATAAATATAAGCACCTCCCCATCCTAACCATCGATGGTGTGAAAGTGGAATTCCCGGATGGTTGGCTTCATGTGCGTACTTCCAATACAGAACCCATCATGCGTGTATACGCCGAAGCACCAAGTCCTGAAAAGGCCCAGGCCTATGCAGATGAAGTAATGGAAATATTGAAAACCATGTAAAGGCACTTTTATTTAGAATAAAAATAAATAATATTGCCCATTGGTTAAAAATGCATTAATTTGCAGAACATTAATTTAACAGATTCAATGATGTATAATATAATTCAGAATGCCCATTCGGGATTCATGTGGTTGGCCGTAGCCATGCTGGCACTTAGCGTTGTGTTTAGCTTACTGAAAATGATTAAGAATGAAGAAACCATTTCAGTTCCTTTATTTAAACTCTACAATTACACCAAACAACTGCTATATATTCAGTTTGTATTGGGAGTTATCTTACTCTTCATCAGTCCATTGGTGCATTACACCTCAGGGTTTATGAAAAACGAAGCACTCAGGTTCCAGGGATTGGAGCACCCTTTAATGATGTTGATTGCTATTGGTTTAGTAGCTATTGGGTTATTCAAATCAAAAACAAAAGCAACCTCCGGACAGAAAAATAAGATGGTTTTTATTTTCTATTCCATTGCATTGCTGGTCATTCTGTTGATGGTACCCTGGACAGCCGTATTGTCCTGATTTACCTCTTACCTGAATCAATTATTGTGAGTTAAAACATTCTGATAATTAAGAATGGTATTCGGCTGGCATGAATTCTAATTCATCAATATTGGATATTCAATTCTTTGGTTATCTTTGTCCAAACCAATACATTTCCGGTGATGAAGAAGCGGAAGAAAAAATTCAAATCGATCAGTTTAAAACTTTCGGCACGACAAATGCGTTCGCTGATGAACTATTGCGAAGCCCGGAAAATAACTCCCAACAAGTTGATTAAGAATAAAATAAAATATTATACTGATGGATTCGACAAGATAGTACCTCAGAAATTCTACGCCCAACATAACCAACTCGATCTGTTTGATAAAGCTTCCGAAACATTGGATATTTTCGGATAATCACCTGGTTTGGGCAAATGGCAATCGGTTTACAATCGACCTTCCCAACGTAATTTCGTCGGCATACTGCAATTCATCGCCAATGGCCACTCCCCGTGCAATGGTGGTAATCTTTGTTGTTAAGTGGCTGATCATCTTATAGATATAGTAATTGGTTGTATCGCCTTCGACGGTAGCAGGTAAGGCTAGAATCACCTCTTTAATCTGTTCCTCTGCAACACGTTTTATCAGGTGAGAAATGGTCAGGTCATTGGGTCCCAATCCTTCCATGGGATTAATCACACCTCCCAACACGTGGTATACACCACTAAACTGGGTGGTTTTCTCGATGGCAATCACATCCCTGGTATCTTCTACAACGCAGATTGTCAATTCATCGCGTTTGTGGTTGGAACAGATTTCGCAAAGATCGCTATCGGAAATATTGTGACACCGTTCACAAAAGCAAATGTCGTTTCTCAAGGTAACCAATGCCTTTGATAAGTTATCGGCATACAAACTATCCTCTTTCAGTATAAACAAGGCCATCCGCAAGGCGGTCCTTTTTCCAATTCCGGGCAACCGCGACAACTCATTCACAGCATTTTCCAATAATTTTGATGAATATTCGTTCAAACCAATGTAATTTTCACGCAAAGGTAGTATGTTTGAAAAACAATTCGTCCACAACATTAAAAATCATCCAATGAAAAAATCAGCCCTTCTAATCTTACTTTTTGTACTGGGCAGTGCTCTGTTGTTTAGTCAGAATATGGATGAAAAAAACGGGCCCTGGCGCAGCACCTATCCTGATGGCAGTGTTAAAAGTACCGGTCAATTCAATCACAACATACCCTATGGTGAATTTATTCATTACTACAAAAGCGGGATTAAGCAGTCTGTTACCGTTTTTGATAACCAAGGAATACAGGCACGCAATAGTACATGGTACGAAAGCGGAAACCTGATGGCTGAAGGAAAATATATTAATAAACAAAAAGACAGTACCTGGTCGTACTATGGCGACAGTATTGATCAATTAATTGCTGTTGAACAGTATGCCAAGGGAAAATTGGAAGGCAAAAGCATCACCTATTATCCCGGGACAAAGCAGGCTACTGAGGTTATCCTATATCACAATGGAATAAAACAAGGTGATTTGCGTAAATATTTCCCCAACGGTCAGGTAATGACTGAAGGAACCTACCTGAATGGCAAATTGGAAGGGCTTTTTACCTTATATTACCCGGATGGTTCTACACAACTGAAGGGAATCTATAAAAATGGGGAACAAGCCGGTGAATGGAAATATTACAGCATTACCGGCAAAGAAATAACTTATGAAGAGTTTATTTATCAGCAGAGTACTTCTATTGAGGCAGATGATCCCGATAAAAGTGGTGAAAAAATTCAACCTTTTTAAATCAAGGTCAGATTGACCAATTGGTTAAGCGAATCAATTACCTGATTTCCACTACTCTCAAGCCGTCCTTTCGATTGATGCCCGTTGGCAATAAGTACCACATCAATTCCCAGGTACCCTGCAACCTCTTTGTCGTGTAACGTATCGCCGATGAGAACAAGCTCATTTAATGGCTGGTTAAGTTGTCTGATAAGGGCTCTCCCCATATCAATCTTACCATTGGCAAAGTGATCGTTTATACCAAAAACATAGTCAAAAAAATGATCGATTTTGTTTAATTTGAGGGATGCGTTCAGGCTACCTTGCTCCATGGCCGACAGGATTGTATGGCGAAAAGATAATCCGGAAAAATGTGATAAAATGGGTTCAACCTCCTTAAATAATAAAGCTTTGGGAAGTAATCGGTGGTAAAGTTCGATAAAATCCATTGCGGGTTTCTCAAAAGGCTCATTCTCAAAATCAAATCCAACCGCCCGATAGTAGTCAATTACCGGAAATGTAAATACCTGCCTATAATAATCCAAACTGATTTCCGACAGGTTTCTATGACGGAGCAACTGGTTGATACTACTTACGCAAATCGCAGCATCGTTGAGAAGGGTTCCATTCCAATCCCAAATGATGGTTTTTTTATTTTTCATCTTCAACCTTCAATTGATGGAAATCTTAAAATGGGTGGAAGAAACAAATGAAATGCCTTGAGTAACTATGCTGATTTTTCTTCTTTAGGAGGTTTTTCAGCTGCTTTCTTTTTAACTGCGGGCTTCTTCTCCATTTCTTTAGGCGTTTCGGCAACTACTTTTTCCGCCTTTTCGACGGCTACTTTTTCCACCTTTACGGCAACTGGTTTTTCAATTGCTTGAACTTCCTCCTTCTTTTTTAACGATTTTTCGGAAACAGGTTTTGTTTTCTTTGGTATTTCATCCGTTATTTTTGCTTCTTTAACCGAGGCGGGAATAAACGTTGCGGTTCTGTTTTTCTGACGTTTTGCACCATAAGAACCCATAATGATTTTTCCCCTGACTGTTTTCTTATCACCTTTTCCCATATCACAATCCTTTTATAGTTATTATTTTTCCGTAAAATTAAGAAAAAAGTTCAGTATCGGGGATTAAATATTGGTAATAATTTTATTGAGCAGTTCTTTTTCAAGGACTTCCCTGCCTATCGGCAGGCAGGTGACTTGTTGATGGTATTCCGCAACCACTGCAACATAATATCTGCTTTTTCATCCGGCGTTAATCTCCAGTTTATTTCTAAACGGTGAAGTCGTTGGGTAATGGTGTATAAACTCAGTGCAGCCGAAACAGAGATGTTGTAGCTCTCGGTAAAACCCACCATAGGAACCTGCATGTATTCATCGGCATTTTCGATGGCATAAGGAGTTAAGCCGGTAAGCTCTGTCCCAAAAACCAGGGCTATTTTTTCCTCCAATGCAATTTCGTCCGGGCTAACACTTTTAAGGTGCGGAGTTGTGGCCACAATTTTATATCCCCGCTTCCTGAGCGATGCATAAGTATCTGGTGTATTGTCGTCCGTTGTGTTATATTTCATAATAGAAAGCCACTTGGAAGCACCCAGGGCTACATCCTGGTTAACTGTGTAGGTATTGTAGTTTTCGATGACATGAACATCCTGGATACCGGTGAGATCGCAAGAACGAAGTACGGCACTGGCATTGTGCGGCTGGAAGATATTTTCGAGTACGATGGTTACATGGCGGGTTCTGAATTCGATTACCTGCTCAAATAATTGTTTGCGATGAGGAGTAACATACTCCGTCATTTTCTCTATTAACCTGATCTTTTCGTTGTAAGATAATTCCATCCTGTTTTAAACTTAGAAAAGCACAAGTTCGTGGATAAGCTCCCGGCCCAGGCGCTTATTCAATTCTTTTACCAGGCGTGTTCTAACCAAGTGAACCTCACTTCTGATCACTGAAGAATCAAAGGTCGCATACAATATGCCGTTTCGCACCTCCAGCTTTGAAGTATGTTTGGCTACAATTTTGCCAACCGCCTTCTCCCACCCTTCCATCAGGCGTACGGCATCAATGTGGTCCTTCCAGCCATAAATGCGCAACAACTCTTCAATCACTGCTTTTAGAGGTTTATCGGTTTCCTTTTTAATCATGATGCTTCCCGGGTTACGATACCGTTTACTACATTAAAAATCCGGTGATCGATATTGATTGTACTAAATATCTTCTCTATCCTATGTCGCTGTGTGTCAGTAATAAAAACCTGTCCAAAGTTGTCACCACTCACCATCTTCACTATTTGTTCCACCCTGCTGTCATCAAGTTTATCAAAAATATCATCGAACAGCAAGATGGGTTTAAAGCCTTTTATTTTCCGTGTAAACTCAAATTGAGCCAGTTTCAGCGCAATAACAAAGGTTTTCTGCTGTCCTTGTGATCCGAATTTCTTTAAAGGATATCCATTAATGGTGAAATCCAGGTCGTCTTTGTGAATTCCGGTCGATGTATATCGGAGTGCGCGGTCTTTCTCTGTTGACCCGGCAAACAGATCGCTCATCGATGTGGTGGTGAGCAGGCTATTATAATCGATACCCACCATTTCGGCGTTTCCAGAAAGAAACTGGTAATGTTGTTCAAAAAGCGGGTTAAATTCTGTGATAAAGGTTTGTCGTTTTTCAAAGATGGGTTTTCCGTGTGTTTGTAGCTTTTCGCTCCAAATACCCAACGAAACAGCATCAAAATATCGTTGTTCGGCCATTTGTTTTAACAAAGCATTGCGTTGTTGCAGCGCTTTGTTATAACTCAGTAATTGATCGAGGTAGTTATGATCGAACTGGGAAATGACGCTGTCCAAATATTTTCTACGAAGTTCACTGCCGTCGTTTATCAAATCGCGGTCGTAGGGCGAAATCATCACTAAGGGAAAATTCCCGATATGATCCGATAATCGCTCGTATTCTTTGGTGTTGGATTTAAATATCTTCCTGTGGTTGAGCCTCACCTGACAACTGATGTGGTCGGGTGTTTTTTCGGGGTAATGATAGTAACCATGCAAGGCAAAATAATCATGGTGATGGAGAATGTTTTGTGCATCCACTACATTAAAATAGCTTTTGCAAAAGGAAAGATAATACACAGCGTCAAGAATATTGGTTTTGCCAACGCCATTGTTGCCCGTAAAGCAATTGATTTTTTCACTAAACTCCAGTGTTGCCTCTGAATAATTTTTAAAATTGCTAATGATTAATTTTTGCAAAAACATAGTCTCTGTAAGGTTTGAAACGGACAACGGTATGCAAAGTTAATGTTTTTGCCGAATCACAGCAGCCACCTTTTCCATTAGCCACAAGGGGGTAGAAGTAGCACCGGTTATACCCAGGTGATCAATACCAATGAACCATTTATGGTTAATTTCCTCCAACTCAGAAATAAAATGGGTATTTGGATTAACGCTTTGGGCAGCATGAAAGAGTACTTTTCCATTGCTGGATGATTTTCCGGCCACAAATAGAATAAGTTGGTGGGATTTGGCGAAGTCTTTTATTCCTGGAATCCTGTTGCTGACTTGTTTACACACGCTTTTTGTGATGTGTAGCAATTGTTCAGGATCGCCACCAGAGGCAATAATTCGTTCACTAATAATCTGTTGGATCATCCTGTAATCGGATTCATCTTTAGTTGTCTGTGAGAAAAGATGAATCTTTTTGGTAAAATCTATGTTGTTGACTTCAGCGGGCGTATTGATGACAATAGCCCGGGCATTGGTTTGCCCTTTTAACCCCACTATTTCGGGATGTTGCTCTTTACCAAACAAAACCACTTGGCCGTCTTCGGCCATCAGCTCTCCGTAGGAACAAAACACACGACTCTGAAGCTTTTTTACAATAGGACAAGTGCTGTTTATCAGATGAAGGTTATTTTTTCTGGCCGTTTCAAAAGTTGAAGGAGGTTCTCCATGTGCCCTGATCATCACCGTTTCGTGGTGCAATTCCTCAAAATGGGTATAATCGATAACGATCAAACCCAACTTTTTCAGGCGCTCAATTTCTTCTTCATTGTGTACCAATTCACCAAGACAGAATAGTTTGTTTGATTGTCTGAGATGTTCTTCAGCCATAGAAATGGAGGCTTCCACTCCAAAACAAA
>PCUL01000135.1:5908-6286 GCA_002771745.1 Bacteroidetes bacterium CG18_big_fil_WC_8_21_14_2_50_41_14 | reverse complement strand
GTATTTTCCCGAAGGATCGATCCATCCCCACTCACCGGCTTTTCTAACCCTGGCCATTTGATTGTCGAAATTATTGATTTTTTCGTATTGAGGATTCACAATCCATGATCCTTTTTGGTCGATAAATCCCCATTCCTTTCCTATCCGGGCACCGGCAATCTTATTATTAAAATCCGTTACCTCTTCAAACTGAGGATTGATGGCGTACTTACCGGTTTTATCCACAAATCCCCATTCCTTACCTTTGCGAATCGCGGCCAGTCCGTTGGAAAAGCTGTTTGCCACGTCAAATTGTGGATTGATAATATAAGTTCCTTTCTCATCAACAAAACCCCATGAACCATCCTTTCTAACTGCCGCCAATCCATTACTAAAAGG
>PCUL01000135.1:464-5834 GCA_002771745.1 Bacteroidetes bacterium CG18_big_fil_WC_8_21_14_2_50_41_14 | reverse complement strand
TTTTCCTGACCATGGCAACCCCATCAGTAAATGGCATCGCCAGGTCAAATTGATTATTAATGGCCCACGATCCTTTTTTATCAATATAACCCCAAAACTTATCCTTTTTCACGGGAGCCAATCCCTCAGAAAAGTCCTCTGCATCGTTAAACTGAGGATTGATTATATATTTTCCTTCGTCGTTGATATAGCCCCATTCACCTCCTGATTTTACGCGCGCCAGTTTGTTGTTGAAGTTTGCGGCCGATTCAAATTGAGGGTTGATTACCCATTTACCATCTTTACCCACATAACCCCATTCTTTTTCTTTGCGGGCGCATGCAATATACTCCTGCGATACCAGATTAATCGAGAACAAGAGTAATGTGCTAATAAGCAGACTTGATTTCATAGCATAAAATTTGATTAAACAGGCTAATATAGATCAATTTTTATGACCATGAATGTTTAAAAGAAAAAAAATTCGAAAAAAGTAATTATTCCTATCGGGTTTTATCCGTTACTTTCGGGCGAACGAATCCAAGTCGAAAATCAGTGTCAGGTAATTGGGTGAGCCAACCAGATTGTAAGCCGATCTTGCATAATTGATTGTGAACTTCGAAATTCTCACCCCAAAACCCCAGCTAAAACCAACCATCCCCAGTTTGTCTTCAATTTTGCCTTCCTGGCGGCGACGGTAGTTGTAGCCTGCACGGAGGGTCAGGTTTTTGCCCAGGTAAAACTCACCACCCAGGATGATGTGGCGCATCAATTGATCACCAAATTTAGAAAAACCAGTTTTCGCTTGTGCTTCACCCGTAACCGGATCGATTCCTCCTGACGGGTTTAAAGGATCGTCATAAGTGAGGTCCCATTTCTCGATGTGATCATAAATAGCTAAAAACCTAAATGGTACATGATCAAGTCGTTTTGACATGACTGCCTGTAAACTAAAGGGCAATGGATCGCGCGAATTTCCGGTATAGGTAGTGAGCTGAGTCCCGAAATTTCTAGCTACCAACGACATGGTCCAACCCGTAGGGCTTTGATACGTTCCCGCAACATCTACTGCCACACCAAATGAGTTGTAAATTTCATAAGCCGAATAGATGCCCTTGACTGCGGCACCAATCGAAAAAACAGAATCCAGTTGACGCCCCCAACCAATGGTGACAGCCATATCGTATGCACTAAAAGTTCCTGCTAAATTACCTGCCTGGTCGGCATAATCCAGTTTACCATAATCCATATATTGCAAGGTAGCCATAAAGCTTCCTGCTTTTTCAAACGTGTTGGCAAACTGAACGCTGCCATAGTTAGTCCCTTCAAACCAATTCACATAATTCAAGGCCATGCTGTTGTCCATTCCTTTATTAATTAACGAAGGATTGACATAACCGATATTCAAATCGTTGTCGTTGATGGCAGCCACATTTCCGCCAAAGGCCGCAACACGGGCAGAGATAGGCTTTTCAAGAAATGAATAGGCGTATTTGCCGCCAATCTGGGCGGTCGCAACAAAGGTACCCGACAGGAGTAAAAACAGGAGGAGAATAGTTTTATTTTTCACAGGCTATGGCAAATGTTTTTCTGATAACGGTGTTTTAGATAAATTATTTCGCATTAATTTACTTTGGTAATCCGACCCGTTCCATCTATTTTAGCATCAAGCTGAGGATCACCCGAATAGAGTATTTCACCAGATCCATTCAAACGGACATTTAAATTTTTGAAAGCATTCACAGTAGCGCTACCCGAGCCTGTAAGTTCAAGGTCCATCTTAAATGTATTAAATCCCGCTCCCTCAAAAGCAGCATTGTTTTTCAATGTCAAATCTGCGTTTTGACAATTTCCTGAAATCGTCAATTGAGAATTATCTTCCAGTTTCACATCAATATCATTAACAAAGACATCTAATTTTAGGGTGGATGCCCCTTTTGAACGAATGGTTAATTCCTTGGCCGTAATCAGGTTAACAGAAGTAAGATTGACATTTCCTTTCAAGTCGATTTCTTCAAAAATCCTGGAATAGATGGTAATTTTAACTGGAGTATTTGGTTTAAAACAAGAAGTTGATTTAACAGTAAGCTTGTTGCTCTTAATAGTGACCGATATGGCAGCTCTGATATTTTGCTGTGCTTCAATAGTCACAGCGGGTTCACCTTTCATTAAAACCACAGTAGCATCAACATCAGCAATTAATTTCGCAAACGACTCAACATTAACAGTTTCAGTTGTAACTTCGCCCTCCCCTTCAATACATTGCTGACAGGAATTAACAACAAACATACTCAGGGCAATAATCAACAACCCACTGAATTTAATTAACTGGTTTTTCATCATTTTCCTTGTAATTTAATCAGGTTCAGTGCACTTCCTGCCATAAACCACTCAATCTGGTTTTGGTTATAGGTATGATTGGCGATGATTTTCTCCGATTTTCCATCAAGGTGGTGTATCACAACCGTCAGTGGTATACCGGGAGCAAAAGAAGTCAGTCCCAAAATATCAAATGTATCGTCTTCTTTGATCAGGTTATAATCGGACTTGTTAGCAAAAGTCAGGGCCAGCACTCCTTGCTTTTTCAGGTTGGTTTCGTGGATACGTGCAAATGAGCGCACCAGTACCACCTGAACGCCCAAAAAACGAGGCTCCATGGCGGCATGCTCACGCGATGATCCTTCTCCATAGTTTTCGTCGCCAACAATAACAGAGGCCAATCCGGCATCGCGAATGGCCTGGGCAGTTTCGGGAACAGGATAATAATGACCGTCCAACGGATTTTTTACATAGTTGGTTTTTTCGTTGAACTCGTTCAATGCGCCAATAAGCAGGTTTTGGGATATGTTTTCCAGATGTCCGCGGAAGCGCAACCAGGGTCCTGCCATGGAGATGTGGTCGGTGGTGCATTTGCCTTTGGCCTTGATCAACAGCTTTAACCCCTTATAATCTTTTCGATCCCATGCAGCAAAAGGTTCCAGCAATTGTAATCGGGATGAATCGGGTTTTACAACCACATCAATGGAGTTTCCATTTTCAGCAGGAGCCTGGTATCCGTCATCTTTCACATCAAAACCGTTGGGTGGATAAACAATCCCCTGAGGTGCCTCCAGTTTCACTTTTTCACCATCCTCATTTAGGAGGTAGTCCGTTAATGGATTAAAATCGAGCCTGCCGGCGATGGCGTAGGCCATTACCAAATCAGGTGAGGTAACGAAGGCGAATGTGTTGGGATTTCCATCATTGCGCTTGGCAAAGTTCCTGTTAAATGAAGTGACGATTGAATTTCTATGTCCATCCTTCACCTCATCACGTGACCATTGTCCGATACAAGGACCACAGGCATTGGCCAGGACGATACCACCCAATTTTTCAAAATCCTGTATCAACCCGTCACGTTCGATGGTATACCGCACTTTTTCTGAACCGGGCGTAATCAGCAAACTACTTTTAACTTTCAGTTTTTTTGACAACGCCTGACGTGCGATGGAGGCAGCTCTGGTAATGTCTTCATACGATGAGTTGGTACATGACCCGATCAAACTGGCTTCAATGTTTAAGGGCCAGTCATTTTTTTTGGCTGTTTCTGACATGTTGCCAACAGTTGTCCTTAGGTCAGGGGTAAAAGGGCCATTTAGTGCCGGTTCCAACTCGCTCAGGTTAATTTCAATCACCTGGTCGAAATATTTTTCAGGTGTCAGATAAACTTCAGGATCACCGGTTAAATGATTTGCAATGGCATCGGCCAACAAAGCAACATCCGCTCTTTGGGTTTGCCGCAGGTATTCGGCCATGCTTTCATCATAACCAAAAGTGGAGGTGGTAGCTCCAATTTCAGCACCCATGTTACAGATGGTACCTTTTCCTGTGGCTGATAAACTCTTTGCCCCTTCGCCAAAATATTCGACAATGGCACCGGTTCCACCTTTTACGGTTAAAATATCGGCTACCTTCAAAATAACATCCTTGGGTGAAGTCCAGCCACTGAGTTTACCTGTTAGCTTTACGCCGATAATTTTAGGGAATTTCAGTTCCCAAGGCATATCAGCCATTACATCTACAGCATCGGCACCTCCAACTCCTATGGCCAACATGCCAAGTCCTCCCGCGTTTGGGGTGTGCGAATCGGTTCCAATCATCATTCCTCCCGGGAAAGCATAGTTCTCCAGCACAACCTGATGGATAATACCAGCACCTGGTTTCCAAAAACCAATACCATATTTACTTGACACAGAAGCCAGAAAATCGTAAACCTCTTTATTCGTATAATCAGCTGTGGCCAGGTCCTTTACCGCTCCTTCTTTGGCCTGAATGAGATGATCGCAGTGAACACTCGAAGGCACGGAGGCGCTGGGTTTACCGGCCTGCATGAATTGCAACAAGGCCATTTGCGCTGTGGCATCCTGCATGGCTACCCGGTCGGGACGAAAATCGACATAAGAAATGCCACGTATAAAAGAGGTGGCTGGTACCGACTCATCCAGATGAGCATACAGGATTTTTTCTGTCAGCGTCATGGGTTTATTCAAAAGCTGGCGTGCAGCAGCCACTCTGGATGGAAATTTAGCATAAAGAGCCTTAATCATTTCAATATCGAAAGCCATAATAGTGTGTTTTTTAAAAATAATTCACTCGGGTTGATCCTTTTTTAAGGGTTTGCAAATGTACAAAAATCCATTGTTTAAAAATAACAGAGCACGAATATATAACACCCAACCTTTCAGGTTTTTTTCCAACCTGAAAGGTTGAAGAGTAGAAAACATAACCTTTCAGGTTTTTTCCAACCTGAAAGGTTGAAGGTTACTAAAAAAAATCTACCTTTAACCCAAACTTAAAAAAATGACCACCCATTTAAAAAGCACAAACAAACTGGAAAAACTTATTCCAGACCACACTTATCATATTTATAACAAAGCCATTGGAAGCGATAAACTGTTCACAACACATGAAGATTACCACTACTTTCTGCAAAAAATAAACAGGTTTTTATTGCCTGTAGTAGATTTAATTTCGTATTGCCTTATTCCCAATCACTTTCACATGCTGGTTGATATCAAAGCATACGACAAATTACCAATAAAATTACTAAGAAGATATACTGAAGAGCCTGAATTATATGTCAATCAAGTGTTTAGCAATTTCTTTAATAGTTACACCAAGTCGTTTAATAAGGCACATGAAAGAGCCGGAAGGCTATTTCTATACCCATTTAAAAGGATATCAGTGGAAGACGAGGACTACCTAACCTACCTGATAAACTATATTCACAGAAACCCTGTACATCATGGCTTAACAAAATCCTTTTGGGAATGGAGATATTCGTCGTATCAGGCTATCATCTCAGACAAACCTACAAAAGTTAACAGAGAACTTGCTTTGTCGCTGTTTGGC
>PCUL01000135.1:0-444 GCA_002771745.1 Bacteroidetes bacterium CG18_big_fil_WC_8_21_14_2_50_41_14 | reverse complement strand
AAAATGTAACCAAGCCTGAAATGAGGAGCTATTTATTAGAGTAATACCTACTTTAACCTTTCAGGTTTTTTCCAACCTGAAAGGTTGAAGAGCAGAAAACCCAACCTTTCAGGTTTTTTTCCAACCTGAAAGGTTAAAGAGCAGAACATCCAACCTTTCAGGTTTTTTCCAACCTGAAAGGTTAAAGAGCAGAACACCTAACCTTTCAGGTTTTTCCCAACCTGAAAGGTTAAAGAGCAGAACACCCAACCTTTCAGGTTTTTTCCAACCTGAAAGGTTATAGCCTACTCCACCAGGCCCCGGCCTATTTTTTTGATTTTACCTTCTTCTTTAAATTCACGGATAAGGCGATCCAGGACTCCATTGACAAAAGTCTTGCTGTTGGGAGTGCTGAAATATTTTGCCAGTTCGATGTATTCATTCAAGGTAACCTTTACTGGAACG
>PCUL01000393.1:6711-9969 GCA_002771745.1 Bacteroidetes bacterium CG18_big_fil_WC_8_21_14_2_50_41_14 | reverse complement strand
AAGTTATGCAATTAGCCACACTCGAAGACCTGGAACAATGGAAGAATGAAATTGTCCGGGAAGTATCGGACCTGATCAAAGGCAATATCCCACAGCCTGAAAAGTGGGTAAAATCGAACAGGGCCAAGGAGATTTTGGGATGTTCGCCCGGGACCTTACAGAATTTGCGTCAGGGAGGGAAGTTGGAGTTTTCCAAGGTTGGGGGGACTTTGTATTATAGCATGGAGTCGATTATGAAGACTTTGGAGAGGAACAAGCATGGGGTTTCGTAGGTATCCGATTTCGGATAGGAGGCGGGGTTGGATTATAGGAGCCATTTCTGAGAGGGGGTGGCTTTTTTTGTGGGTGGTGCGTGGGAAATGGAACGCGGATGACACGGGTGGGACGGATGGACACGGATATAAAGATTGGTGGCGGATGAGGAACGGAGCGCAGATGATAATTGGGAATAGAACACGGATGACCCCGTACGAACGGGACAGGCGCGGGTGGGTCGGATGGACACGGATGGGAAAGCCTTTGGCTTTTTGAAGGAGAAAAACCTTGGACTTCTTTGGGACACCCCACCCCGACCCTCCCCAAAGGGGAGGGAGTTGTGATGCATCGATAATCTGTATTTTACATGACTTTCTTAAGTGGTCTTTGGATCGATAGTTTGGCTTTGAGGGCTTGCATGTCATTGCTGATTTTGGTATCGACTACCTTGGAGTAGATTTGGGTGGTTTTGATGGAGTTGTGACCGAGCATTTTGGAGACGGTTTCGATGGGGACTTCGTTGGAGAGGGTGATGGTGGTAGCGAAGGTGTGCCGGGCCAGGTGCATGGTGAGGTTCTTGGTGATGCCGGTGATGTCGGCGATTTCTTTGAGGTAGCCATTCATGCGCTGGTTGGAGTTAACTGGTAGAAGTCTGCCTTTTGCCTGGGCTTCGGGATCGTTTTTATATTTGTTGATGATGTCCGTGGCTTGGGGGAGCAATGGGATGGGGCTGCGGCCATCGGTCTTTTTGCGGTTGATGATGATCCATTTTTCGCCATCGATGCCGGTGGTGATGTCAGCAGGGGAGAGGGCTTCCACATCGGCCTGGGCAAAGCCGGTATAGCAGCAGAAAACAAAGATCTCGCGGACTTTTTCGAGACGGGGTAATTTTATTTCCTTATTCTCAAGTAGTAGAAGTTCTTCAGGTGTCAGAAATCCTCTTTCTGTGGGTTTGTAGGAGCAATGGTGTTTCATGAAAGGGTCTCGCAAAAGCCATTCATTGGCAATGGACAGGTTTATAATCTTTTTCAGATGGACAAGGTATTTAACGGTGGTGTTCGGGCTGCATTTGTGTATGGTTTTAAGGTAGACTTCGTATTTGGTGATAAATGCATGGTTGAGGTCATCGAGTAGCAAATCATTTTTTCCATATTGGTATTTGATGTAATTTCTAATGCGGTTTATTGAAACCTTGTAGCGTGTGTAAGTGCCAATGGCTACATCAAAACCGACACGTTTTTTCATTTCACTATTGTGGTATTCGTACACATAGAGTAAGGTATATTTCTTTTCAGTGTTGCCGTTCAGCTTTTCACGTAGTGAATCTAAGGTGATGGGTTTGTCAAGACTTTCAAGGATGTTGAATTGTCGTTGAATTTTGTTTTTTAATCCATCGAGGTAGTTATTTAAGATGATGGCTTCATCGCTGGTTCCTGTGGCTTTACCAATGTTTGTATCCCAGGCATTTGGAGAAATGAATCTGTGAGAAGATAATTCTGTTCTGCTGTTGTCGAGAATAATGCGAAGATTAATTGGGGCAAGTCCCAGTTTGTTGGTTTTGCTTTTCTTAATTTGGAATGAAATGTACAAAGAATGTTCCATAATGATAAGTTTTAAAGGAAAAAATGGGTCCCTTTCAGTTTATAAATATACGAAATTCAAGGCAATTTCAGGGTATAAAAACATGGTTTTTATTATTGTATATCAATATTTTACATGTTTCGGGGACCCAAAACGGGTTTTTAAAAATGGGTCCCTTATTGATCCCTTTCAGACTGCAATATTTGCTATTCTTTGGCGGGAGTAAAAAAGAAAAACCGCTAAAAATCAACATTTTAGCGGTTTTTACGACTGATTATCAGTATTTTAGTGATCCAGACAGGATTCGAACCTGTGACCCGCAGCTTAGAAGGCTGCTGCTCTATCCAGCTGAGCTACTGGACCAACTTGGGAGCGCAAAATTACACTTTATTTTTATTTGGACAACGCATCATACAGAATTTCTACCGGGTGATAGGCAGTGCGCGAGGTACCGTCTTTTATCTGATGGCGGCAACTGGTTCCGGGAGCTGCGATTAGCGTTGTGGGTGCGCTGTTGCGAACCGCCGGAAACAAGACTAACTCCCCAATCTTCATACTTAAATCATAGTGTTCTTTCTCGAACCCAAAAGATCCGGCCATCCCGCAACATCCCGACGGAATTTCAGTGGCCGTGTAATTTTGAGGAAAATTCAGCATAAACAGGGTAGGGTTGGTGCTGGCCAAAGCCTTCTGATGACAATGTCCGTGTAGTTTGATCTCCTTGGTTTCTGTGGTGAATTGTGACTGAGTTATCTTCCCCCTTTTTACTTCTCTTTGCAGGAATTCATCAATCATCAAGGCATTTTTGGCCAGGCTGTTGGCGGCTTCTTTCAAAGGTTGATCCGCCAATTCTTTGTATTCGTCCCGAAAGGTCAGAATCGCAGAGGGCTCAATACCCACCAACGGAATTTCGTCGCTGATGAGCGATTGCAGTTTGCCGATGTTGGCGTTGGCGATTTTTTTTGCTCTTTTCACCAGACCCTTGCTCAAAAAGGTACGTGCGCTTTCCAGGTGGTCGGGTATAACGACATCATAGCCGAGAGTAGTGAGTAATTTGATGGCCTTAATTCCGATTTCGGTATCATTAAAACGAGTAAATTCATCATTAAACAAATAAACACGTCCATTAGGGAACGACCCTTGTCGTTGACTCGAAAAGCCTTTGTACCATCGTTCGAGGGTTGTTTTATAAAGCAATGGAAACTGACGCTCGGGGGCGAATCCCACCAAACGTGCGGTAATACCTGAAATGAATTTGTTGCTGTTCACAAAGTTATAAATCCGGGTGAAATGGCTTCCCAGCGTGTTTATTTTACTGATGTGAGCAATCATCAGGGTACGCAACGGAATGCGGTGGCTGGCATAGTATTGCTGCAAAAATTCGGCTTTGAGTTTGGCCACGTCCACGCTGGCCGGACATTC
>PCUL01000393.1:163-6697 GCA_002771745.1 Bacteroidetes bacterium CG18_big_fil_WC_8_21_14_2_50_41_14 | reverse complement strand
TGCACGAAAGGCACAGGTCCATCACCTGGTAAATTTCCTGGTGATCGAAGGGATTGGCCTTTTTGGAAGTGGTGAGAAATTCGCGCAACACATTGGCCCTGGCCCGGGTGGTCTGGTACTCGTCGCGGCTGGCCATATAGCTGGGACACATGGTCCCTCCGGTGATTTCGGTTTTCCGGCACACCGCTGTTCCATTGCATTTTTCAGCAGCACGCAAAATGCCCAGGTCTTTACTGAAATCGAATGTGGTTTTGATCTCGCGGGTCGGTTGTCCCGGAACGTTGCGCAATGAAGTGTTCATCACGGGTGTGTCCACGATTTTCCCCGGATTGAAAATGCCCTGTGGATCCCAGGTTTGTTTTATCTGCTTGAACAGTGAGTAGTTGTGATCGCCTACCATCAGCGGAATAAACTGTCCGCGTAAACGCCCGTCGCCATGTTCACCACTTAGCGATCCCCGGTATTTTTTCACCAGTTTGGCTGTTTCTAAAGCAATTTCATAAAAGAGTTGCACATCATGAGGATCTTTCAGGTTTAGGATGGGACGAAGATGAAGTTCTCCGGTGGCTACATGGGCGTAATACACACATTCTTTACCATACTTTTTCAACATGGCATCGAATTCTTCAATATACGCCGGAAGCACCTCCGGGTTTACAGCTGTATCTTCGATGACCGGGGCGGGTTTGGCATCGCCTGGAAGGTTGTTGATTATGCCAAGTCCGGCTTTGCGCAGATCCCAAACCCGCTTGATGTCAGCACCTTCCACCATAGGGAAATGGTATCCATATCCTGCCTGACGCATGGCGTTTTCCATATCGGCAGCGTTTTGATGGATTTCTTGTTTGGATTCACCTGCAAACTCAACCACCAGAATGGCTCCGGGATCGCCTTCAACAAAAAACCGGTTCTTTTCCTGTTCAATGTTCTTTTTGGTGAGATCGAGTACGATTTTGTCCATCAGTTCGATGGCTACGGGTTTGAACTTCAGGGCGATCAGGTTGGCTTTGAGCGAATCGGCGATGGTGTTAAAATGCACGCAAACCAACGCTTTGTGGATAGGAGGGAGGTCGACCAGGTTGAGTTTGATTTCGGTGGTAAAAGCCAGGGTTCCTTCCGATCCGGCCAACAGGCGTGTCATATTGAAAGGTGTATTTTCCTGGCCAAAGAGTTCGTTTCGCAACAGCAAATCGATGGCATAACCGGTATTTCTTCTTTCGAGTTGAGGATCGGGAAACTCCCTGACGATTTCCTCCTGATTTTTGCTGTTGCCCAGCATTTCCCTGAAAAGGCGGTAAATGGTACCTTCCAGGGTGGATAGGTCGCACTTTTTATTGAATTCATCCTTTGTGACAGTTCCAAAAACAACTTCCGATCCATCGCTCAGGATGGTATGCAGTTCAAGGGTGTGATCGCGGGTGCTTCCATACACCAGTGAATGTGCTCCGCAGGCATTGTTTCCCACCATGCCGCCCATCATACAGCGGTTCGCGGTGGAGGTTTCAGGGCCGAAAAACAAGCCCAAGGGTTTAAGAAAAACATTCAATTCATCCAGAATAACACCCGGTTGCACACGCACCCACTTTTCTTTCTTGTTGACTTCCAGAATCTGAGTCATGTGGCGCGATACATCTGCAATAATGCCGCCGCCAACCACCTGTCCTGCAAGGGAAGTTCCTGCCGTTCGGGGAATAAGCGAAGTGTTGTTCTTCCTGCAAAAGGCAATGAGTTTTTTAATGTCGTCGGCGTTGGCCGGATATACGACACCAATAGGCATCTCCCGATAAGCGGATGCATCCGTGGCGTAGATTAAACGGATGCTGTCATCGGTCAGCACTTCGCCCTGGAAGGAAGGCGCGAATAATCGTAAAGCTTGGTGCAATGAGGTAATATTCATTTGAATTTTCTTAAAAGCAAAAATACACAATCACAAAAGGTGAGATAAACCTAAAAACAGGATATTACTTCTCGTAATAATCCGTGCTCTCAAAAATTTTATCCGCCGATTTGGCGATGAAACCTCCGTAGAGTTCGCCGTTTTTATCGGGATAACGCCGTGCAAATTCGTAATAACAACTTGGGATTTCGTACACACCTTCTGTAAATTCGATGGGCAAGGTACCGGCTTTGATGGAAGACTGCTCCAGCAATTCGTCAGGCGTTCCCTTAATTTCGCCACCCGAATCATTCAAGGCAAAACCGTTGTCTTTTAAAAACCGGTTTACTTTTTCGATGGAATCCAGTTGTTTCAACGCATTGATGCTGACCGTAAAGTGGTTGGCCCTAAAGCCGTAAACATACACCCAGGCAGCATATTCCGATTCCTTGCGCAGTTGTTCGTAGACTTCAAACGATGGTTTTTCCCAGGGACGCCCGCTCAAAATCAACTGCGGGCTTTTTAATAGATCAGTGGGAATTTCATCGATCAGACGAAGTGCCGTTTCCTTTAAAAACGGGCTCATTTCCTCCAGTTTTAGCTCGCTGATAAAAATGCGGGGAGCCTGTTTGAATCCCTTCAGTTCAAAATGCCGGGCATATAAATGTTTTTGTTCAAAGGTATATTCACCCCTGAATTCATAGCCGGCTTCCTCAAAGGGCCGGGCGAGTACGTCGATGCTGACGCGGGGATCGTTGAAGGTACGGAAGGCGATGTGGTCGTTCACCACGCTTTCACCCAGGCCTTTAAAGAGATCGTACACTTTTTTTACCTCCGGGTTTTGCTTTAGGTAGTCTTCCCAGATGGGATCAAATAATTTTTGTGCTTTTTCCATGTTGTGTGAGTTAAATGAGCAGGTTGAAAAGATCCGATGTTTCAATTCCAACAGATTGAAGTTGCGGTTCAAGAAGTTGGATATTCGTGTTCATGGCCTGCGGATGGTGTGGTTTGTTGATGAGTTGATGTTGGATCGATTGAACTAGCTTTTCAGGAATTATCTCTGAAAAGAGCTGCAAATCTACAATAATTCCCTTTTTTACCTCCAGGGTAAGCTCTGCTTTTCCACCAGGTAGGTTACCTGATTTATTAAACTGATATGCAGGCGAGTAGCCATAATTCCAATCCGGATTCTTATATTTTTCAACCACCAGCCTCTGTATTTCAGAGCGTTCATTCTTTGAAAATGTCCGGCTTTGCAGGATGGAAAAATAATCGAATAAAAACTGTTTAAACTGTAGTTGAAATTCGCTTAACGCCGGAATACCGGGGAGCAACGTTTGGAGGTTTACGATTTCGGACCTTACCGATTTGATGGATTTATCCTGAATAGCAGCTTCCGTTGGCCGGATGGACTGCTCCAATTGGCTGAGATCGGTGTTGAATAACAAAGTGCCATGGTGAAGTACCCGGTTTTTATATACATGCGCCGCATTGCCCGAGAACTTTCTGCCATTTATCGATAAATTGGTCTTCCCGTGAAATGCGACTTCAAGTCCAAACTGTTTCAAAAAAAGGATGATGGGCTCGGCAAACTGTTGAAAGTCAATGGAACGTTCCCTGTTTTCAGCCGTGGTGATTACACTGAAGTTGAGGTTCCCGTGATCGTGATAAACCGTTCCTCCCCCTGAAATGCGCCGGATCACCGGAATCTGATTTTCCAAAACAAACGGGTGGTTAACCTCGGCCATGGCGTTCTGATGTTTGCCCAACACTACTGACGGTTGGTTTTCCCATAGCATAAGGATATCCTCGGAACTGTTTTTTAACGCTACTTCTTCAGCGGCCAGATTAAACCAGGGTTCGGTACTTTGCTTGTCGAGATAAATCATAACCGGTTTATTCGGAAACGTTTTGATACATCGCCACCAGTTTGATGCATTCAACGGCCTCTTTCACATCATGAACCCTCAACAGATTGGCTCCGTTTTGCAGGGCAAGGGTGTTGAGGACTGTTGTTCCGTTCAAAGCCTGATCTGCTTTTGTTTCCAGCACTTTGTTGATCATGGATTTTCGCGAAACCCCGGCCAGCAAGGGCCATTGGTCGATGCGCAGGGTCTCCAGGTTCTTTAACAGCAGATAATTGGCTTCCAGTGATTTGCCGAATCCAAAACCGGGATCGAGGACAATTTGACGGGCACCCAGCCTCGTTAGTTCGGCGACTTTCCGTTTAAAAAAGTGAGCCACTTCCGTGACAACGGCACCCTGAAATGGATGCAACTGCATGGTTTGTGGTGTGCCGTGCATGTGCATCAGTACATAGGGAACCTGATGTTGGGCGATGAGGCTGAACATTTCGCCGTCCAGTTCACCACCGCTGATATCGTTGATGATGGAAGCTCCGTTATCAAGACAAATCCGGGCAACGCCTGCGCGAAAAGTATCGATGCTAAACCAGGTTTCAGGAAAAATTTTTACCAGCAATTGCAGGATGGGAACCACCCTTTTCAATTCTTCTTCTTCACTAACTTCCGGGGCACCGGGACGGGTGGAGACACCGCCAATATCGATGATTTGGGCTCCGTCACGCAACATTTGTGCGCACGATTCCAGGATGTTATCCTGATGCTGGTGTTTTCCTCCATCAAAAAACGAATCGGGCGTCAGGTTCAGGATTCCCATCACCGTGGGCGTACTTATATCAAGCGTTCGTCCGTTGTAGAATAAATTCATGTTGTTTTCAGCAAAAGTTGTACTTTTATGGCCCATTTAGGAGCGGTTCGAAATGCACAACAAAGGTAGAATTTAAGGCTTATCATGTTCATGAAAAAAGATACTTCACAGCAATTTTCCCAAATTATTCAATTGTGCCAAGGCGTGTTTGAGGCCAAACAAATGGATTATGGTACCGCCTGGAGGATACTCAGGCTGGCCAGCTTGACCGATCAGATATACATCAAAGCCAACCGGATCAGGAGTATACAAGTTAAGGGCGATCAGAAAATTGATGAAGGCATCGTCCCCGAATTTATCGGTATTGTGAATTATTCGGTGATGGCTTTGATACAGTTGGAGAAAGGGGTGTCCGAAACCGCTGACATGAGTGCTGAAGAAGCGGTGAATAGCTTTACAAAACACCTGAATGCTGCCCGTGACCTGATGCTGGACAAAAACCACGATTATGACGAAGCCTGGCGCAATATGAGGATTTCTTCACTCACCGACATTGTGCTGATGAAGTTGCTGCGCATCAAACAAATTGAAGACAACCAGGGAAAAACGACCGTGTCGGAGGGACTAGGCGCCAATTATCAGGACATTATCAACTATTCCGTTTTTGCCTTAATTAAATTGACCATTGAGCATGTATCGTAAAAAATTGTTACCCGAACCCATCTGGATTAAAATCATCAGGCTATTCACCGGTTTGGTATTTATCTTTTCCTCTGTTGTAAAAGGAATCGACCCCATGGGAACCGCGTACCGGTTTGAAGATTATCTGCTGGTTTATGGCTGGACGTTTATGATGGAGTATGTCCTGGCATTGAGTATTTTTCTCATTATTGTGGAGTTTTTAATTGGTGTGGCACTGGTTTTCAGGCTAAAATCGAAGTTAGCCACCTTGGGGCTGCTTCTGATTATGGTCATTTTTACGGTGGTCACCTACCTGGATGCACGCTATAACATGGTTCCCGACTGTGGTTGTTTTGGTGATGCGGTGAAACTCACCAACTGGCAAACTTTTTATAAAAATATATTTCTGATCGTGTTGGCTATTATCATTTTTACCAACCGCAAACGTATGAAAATCAAAATGCCCTCAAGAATTCAATGGCTGTTATTGGTCTTGTTTATTGGTTTGTATTCCTGGTTTGTAGTGTATAGCCTTCGCCATTTGCCCATGATTGATTTTCGCAATTGGAAGGTGGGCAATGATATGAAATCAGAAGGTCTTGATTCGGTTAAAACCTACGTTAAATACAAAAACAAACAAACAGGGGAGGAGCAGGAATTTTTATCGCCCGATTATCCCTGGAGCGATTCCTTGTGGATGACGCAGTGGATCTTTGTCGACCAACGCATCGACGATTCTCAAAGGGTGCTCAAACACAATGTGATACTCGAAGATAGCGAGGGCCATGATTGGACAGCCGATGTTTTTGAAAATCCGGAATTTCAGTTGGTCTTAATATCCTATGACCTGGATGCTGCTTCCCCGAAAGGTTTAACAGAAGCTTCTGCCATGAGCATCAAAGCCGGACAGCTTGGAATTCCAATTGTGCTAATCACCAGTTCGTCACGTACAAAAATAGAAGAAATGGAACAAACTTACTATCTAAACATGGAAGCTTTGTTTGCCGATGATACCGAATTAAAAGCGATGATCAGGTCAAATCCTGGTTTGATGCTCCTGCACGATGGGGTTGTGATAAAAAAATGGCATTACCGGGATTTTCCTGATAAATCGGAGTTAGAAAATTGCCTGGCTCCATGATTCGCTATCTTACAAAACGGCTGGCCTATGGTATCCTGGTGATGTGGGGGGTAGCCACCGTGATTTTCTTCTTATTTAATATCCTTCCGGGCGATCCGGCCCGCATGTTGTTGGGCCAGCGTGCTGATATATCATCCGTTGAAGCCATCCGAAAAGACCTGGGTCT
>PCUL01000393.1:0-147 GCA_002771745.1 Bacteroidetes bacterium CG18_big_fil_WC_8_21_14_2_50_41_14 | reverse complement strand
TTTCAGTATTTGCAATATATCAACGATTTAAGCCCGGTTTCCATTCATTTTGACGGAGATGGTGAGGTGCCTGGATTTTCAATTTTAAGTACTTCCACCTGGCATCTGGTCATAAAGAAGCCCTACCTCCGGCGTTCGTATCAAAGC
>PCUL01000036.1:10152-10826 GCA_002771745.1 Bacteroidetes bacterium CG18_big_fil_WC_8_21_14_2_50_41_14 | reverse complement strand
GGCGGCGTTGCTTTTCCTGCTTGCGTTAAGCCCGCAAATCCTGATCAACTATCTGCAAACCGGACGATTAATGCTGGATGGATATCAAAACGAAGGTTTTTATTTCCTGCAACCTCACCTGGCTGATTTTCTCATCAGTTATAAAAAGGGATGGTTTGTTTATACGCCCTTTATGCTGTTGATTTTACCGGCGATGTACATGGTTTATAGGCGATCCGTCGGGCAGTTTGCAGCTTTTTCATTTTTCCTGGTGGTCATCGTGTATGTCTTTTCAAGCTGGTGGAACTGGTTCTATGGCGACAGCTTTGGCATGCGTCCGATGGTGGATTATTACGGACTTTTTATTCTGGTGATTGCCATGGGTTATCAGGGTTTAAAGGGGGTTCGCTTAAAACGGATGGTCATTGTGTTTGTGGGATTCACTATCTTCCTAAACCTATTTCAAAGCCATCAATATTCCACCGGCATCCTCCATCCTGATTCGATGAACCGCCAGTCCTATTGGTATGTTTTCCTGAAAAGTGCGCCAAAATATCGGGGAGCCGTTGCCGGAGGCGATGAATACTTTTATGGAAAATTAAATGAACCTCCTTTCTTAACTACGGTGAATACGATTGATCAATTGCCGGGCAACTGGGCGTTGAATGAAAAATCGGTGGTGTATTCCCCCGGTG
>PCUL01000036.1:9926-10140 GCA_002771745.1 Bacteroidetes bacterium CG18_big_fil_WC_8_21_14_2_50_41_14 | reverse complement strand
TGATAGAGCAAAACAAGGAGTTTATCTACAGCCCTTCCTTCAGGTATGCGATTCCTGACAACTACACAAAGGACAGTTTGGTTTATGTAAGGTTCAGCATGAGTTATTTTGAAAAGGAGAAAAATGCTGCGCTACATGCCTTGCTGGTAATGGATATCACCGATAAAGTTGGTGAGCATGTTTTTTATAAGGCATTCAGGATGAAACCGCTGCC
>PCUL01000036.1:0-9869 GCA_002771745.1 Bacteroidetes bacterium CG18_big_fil_WC_8_21_14_2_50_41_14 | reverse complement strand
AAAAATATGCTGGTTTATAACCCCTCCTCCCCTGCCTACCGGCAGGCAGGTTCCTCCTCCCCAAAGGTGAGGAGTGATAAATCTTTCTAAATTAGATTTATATAAGTCATATATTAAAGTTATACGACCTAAAACACAACAATCTATCACCTTTCCCCTTTGGGGAATCCCGAACCATTTCGGGAGGGGATAGGGGTTAATCTAATATAAAAAAACCTATAAGTATACCATTAATATTAGGTTCGGTTTTAGCACTTAATTATTCTAATCTGACTTCACTCAACTAACACCCACCCCACTTTTTGCGAAGATTTGAGAGATCGCCAGAAAATCAGGAGGGTAGAGAGAGTTAAATTAATGCTTCAAATGAATTTTTAAAATCTTTTGCAGTTTTTTTATCGATGTGGTACAGAACCGGATACTCATTTTGACATATTACCATGAGTTGTCGTTAATTGTCTTACTCATCAGGAAACTTTTCAGGTTTCCCAAATTTGGGATTGGTCATGAATTCATCATCCCGTAAGGTGCGTATAAAGCTTAATAAATCGGCTTTTTCCTGTGGTGTTAACCGTATCCCTCCATTGTTAACATGGTGCATCAACGGACTGATGGATGGAGAGCTGAGTACACCGGTGGAATAAAAATCAATCACTTCTTCAATCGTGGTAAATCGTCCATCGTGCATGTAGGGACCGGTAACTTCAATATTGCGGAGTGTGGTGGCCTTGTAGGCACCATGGTCCATCGGATCACCTGTGATGACAAACCGGTCCCTGATATCATTAAAAACCGTGTCTTTGCCATTGTTGTAAAACAAGTGGGTGGTGAAAAGCGGGTTGCCAAATCCTCCATGACAATGGAAACAATCGCCCCCGTCTTCAGTGGTAAACAGCATATAACCATTCAGTTCCGGTTGCGATAGCTGCACTTCTCCATGCATGTATTGGTCAAACTTTGAGTTGGCAGAAATAAGAGTGCGTGCAAATTGAGCGATGGCTTTTCCTATATTTGTGAAGGTAATGGTTTTATTTCCAAAGGCTTTTTCAAACAATTCAGGATAACCGGGGATGGTCTGAAACAAATTTTTTATTTGCGTAGTATCGCCATTCACTTCATGTGGAGCCAGAGCGGCCATGCGCACAAAATCCTCAATATTCCTGGCATCCGGATTGGGGTTTGTAGGATAAAGCAACCCATTCCATCCATAACCCGTGGTATTCCAAACCAGGTTGATCATGGGCAACATCGCGTGGGGGGTAGGGATGCCGGTAATTCCATGAGGAAATCCTCCCGGAAAACCTGGATGGTCCACCCCGGCTTCAAACGAACGCTCCTGTCGGTGGCAGGTGGCACAACTCATCAACGAATCAGGATGGGTACGGCCCGAGAACCGCCCGTCATAAAATAAATAACGGCCCAATTCAACGCCTTCAACGGTCATGGGGTTATCGGCGGGAATATTTAATATGGTTGGAAACCCAAATGGAATTTCTATCTCATAAGGAGTAGGCACATAGGGCGTTATGGTTGATTTGTTGGTACATCCGGAAAACCAGAACACCAGAATCAAAACCACCGTATTGACAATTTTGTTTTTCATTTATAAGTCATCGTGTTAGCCGTAAACACATTCCATCCATTCTCCACAGCCAGTGCCATCACGTGTTGCTTTTGCATGATATCGCCACCATGAGTATTGTGGTTGTATATGTTTGGCGATTGAAACCAGTTTTCGACATTCATAATCACTTCCACCGATTTAGTTTCCCCGACAGCAAGATTAAATGCCGAGGCCGGCAGGATTACCCTAAAATAGTTTTGAACAAATGAGGAGACGGAATCGGGATATGAAAAATAAATTTGCCCGATACCCAGGTGAAAATTGAAAGGTGCTTCCTGGTCGAGTTCATTGAACCATTTGCCATTGAGTTTCAGGTAATGATAGCCACCGCCCAGATTTTCGGGCCAGAACATAAACGATTCGGGTGGATTGACAAACATAAGGGAATGATTCTTTTCTTCAGAAATACCAAAAGTAAAACTGATGCTGTCGTAGGTTCCCTGCGGGATTTCGTCCTTAAAAATGTAGTTCTGCGTTTCAGGCAGATCGGTATCCACATAATGGATGTCCTCCCATTGATCAAGCAACAATGAAGTTCCGTTTGAATGGTAAAGCGTTACATCCGAAATAAAATACTGAATTTCATTTACAAGATAATGATTCCCGGCCGCGTTCACATATCGCATGTCATCAAACACAATGGGCTCATTGTCAATTTTATGACTGAAGTGAAGGGTGAGTTTCCCGGTGGTTGGCTCAGGGTTGTTGGTTTTGGACCCACAACCCGTAAATGCAAATACGCCCGCAAATGCAATGAAATAAAGAAGTTGAATAGGTTGTCGAAATAATTTGTCCATTTTAAATCACAAGTTAATTATATGGAACCACGCCACTAACGGTCAAGTATTTAATGGTGTCGGCCTGGCTGTTACCCTGTTTATATACTTTTCCATCCACCAGTATCTGTATCAGCAGCGACGATTGAATATCCTTATAGTTACCTGATATATAAACTATTTCACCCTGGTCGGCCATAAATTCAAATCTCCATTTGTCGGATGCACTCTCCGGGGTTACTTTTAAGTTCACCATTTCCTGTCGATCGTTCCGGTATTGAAGCTGATATTCTGAAATGGCACCAGAAGTGATATACGTAACTTTTTTTTGATTCGTGTCGTTGCATGCGCCCGAAAAAAGCAAGACCAATGCCAGAATGACGATTTTATAGTGTGATTTCATTATTTTTCAGTTAAAGATTTATAATCAAGTTCAAATAACAAATGCGGCCGGGTTCCAGGTAGGGAGACAAAGACCCTACAATCCGCCTGTTTAAGTGTTCATAGTAATTGGTATTAAAAAGGTTGGAGACTCCACCGTAAAGGGTCACCTGATTGCTGTAATGGTAGGTAACCATCAACTCCACGGTGGTAAAAGCAGGGGAGGTTTTTTCGTAATACGCCTTGCTCACCTGATTTTGTGCTGCTACCATCCTCCATTTTATACCGGGTGACAACTGATTTTTTAACAAATGAACATAAAATGCCACGTTTGCCTCCAAGGGAGGTATCTCGGGCAGCGGGTCGTTGTTAATGGTTTCCTCACCTGTTACCTGACCACTTTCGATCAAATAGCGGGTGGCTTTTGGATTTATCCCGGTAGTATAGGCGGCTGAAAATGCAGCATCCCAATATTTTCGGGCAGGTGTAACATAATTAATCTCAAATCCCGTCAGGTAAGCCTTATCGATGTTGATGAATCGTTTTACTCCCAGAACGCCCTTGGTTTGTGGTTTTACTTCCGAGGTTGGTACCATAACGGCTGAAATATAATCGGTTACAAAGCTGAAAAACACACCCGTTGTGAGGTTCCCCAGTCGGGAATTGGTGTAGGTCCAGTTCAAATCCAGTTCATGATTGGCTTCCGGTTTAAGTTGAGGGTTTCCAAGATAGTCGTAGTTATCATAACCAACCGGCAGCAAGGTGATAAATCGCTCAGTAATATCCGGACTTCTTACTCCCTTTCCAACAGCAACAGCCAGATTTTGATGGTCGTTTATATGCCAGGTTGCACCGGCACTCAGGCTGAGGTTGGTATAATTGCTTTTGGTGTTGGCATCTATAAAAATGGTGTCACCTTTCATGCTATACCGGGTCATGGGATCAGAGTTGCCCTGATTGATGTCCAGCCGTGCAGAAGCAATCCAATCAAATCGGCTGGTTTTATATTGATATTCTGCAAAAAGACCCAGGTTGTTCACCAGCGAGTTGTTCCAAAGGTCTTCATATAATACCGGCATATTGGGCTGCATAATCATGGTTTTTGAACGCGTACCATCTTTTGAAATCCTTTCGAATCCTGATCCGGCTTCCAAAACGCCTTTTCCCAGATCAAAATTAATAGCAAACCGCCCACCGGTGTTAATGGCGTGAATGTTGGAAATCGCCACAACGGTATCAGAAAAGGGGCGACTTTTATTGTCCATCTCGTGGTTCACATCCGAATTGTAAATATGTGCCCTGATAAAATGAACCACGTCTCCAAAACCTGTCCCCAGATAACTAAAATCGTAAATCTCCGTATTGTCGTTTCGTTCGTCCATTGGCAGGGTAGGGAAGTCGATATTTTTACCCCATGACCGGTCGTATCCCACATAGAATTTTTGCCCGGCCACCGGTTGAATGCCCAATTGCCCTTTCAGGCTATAATTATTGGATGAACCCTGCATGGTTTCTCCGTTTCCGGATGAATAATCCCCATATTTATTCCAGTTGGTGGATAAGGAATAAGCCAGTAATTTGTTGCCTCCGGCGACATTCAACCTGGATTTGTAACCCTCATAATTGGTTTGACCGCCCACCATCATATTCAGGTGGGTTTCATAACTTTCGTTGAAAGAGAGTTCGTTGGTAACCAATCGGATCAGGCCCCCGAAATTTGGACCATATTTCAATGCATAGGGGCCTTTGTAGATGGTGATTTTTTGCAGATCGCTAATGTCGATATGCGCAGTAGCCGGATCCATCCGGTTTGGGCAACCTCCTTCAATTTTGGTTCCTCCGTTAATTTGCACATTGAGTTGAGTATACTTAAAACCTCTGATGACCGGATCTATACCCATGGCTCCTTTTCTGATACCACCCATGTTAGGCTCTGTTCTTAAATAACTCCCAATGTCCTGAAAGGGAGTTTTTTCGAGATCGATCCTGGTAATCTCTGTTTTTAACAAAGTTGAATTTTGATTGGCATCTCCGAATACTTCCACCTCAGTTAATTTAGACACCTTTTCCTGAAGAAATACTTCCAGCGGTTCATTGGGTATTTTATTGATATTCAGCGTATCTGTTTCGTATCCCAAATGCCTGAAAATTAACACGGTTACTGATTTTTCCTTTACAGGAATCGAAAAAAGACCCTTGTGATCGGTAAGTGTTGAAGCATCATTTTGTACATTCGTGATTTCAACATGGGCTATGGGTTGATTATTCCCGCTGCTCCTGACTACTCCTGAAATGTAGTTCGTTTGTGCAATGGCAAGATCCGATATCAACAAAATAATCAGGATTGACATGTAATGAAGGGAATTCATTTTATGATATTTTTCATCAAAAGTAGTTATTTGGAAGCTAGATGTTTTAAATAATTAAATTTTTAAAACAAAAACAGGATTGGTTTGAACTTTAAAAATCAGGATAACACTCAATTTGTTCAAAACCGATCACTTGATTCTATGATATTTATTAGTTTAAATTGTGAATGATGCTTCAAACGGGTTGAGTATCATCTTATTTGTAAGTTTAAAGATTTAATTAAGTTGGCATAAAGGCTTAGGAGTGGAATTTCTTAATTTTGCCCACTAAATAAATAGAGGATGCGGTTTAAAGTTGGTGATAAAATAAAGTTTTTAGACGAAGTAGGAGGAGGAACCGTCATTTCCGTTATTGATCACCGAATGGTGAAAGTGGAAACTGATGATGGATTTGAAATGCCTGTCATGACAAGTAACCTGATTTTAGATTACAGGTCGGGTCAGCATGATGATGCGCAATCAAAAGCAAGCCATCCTGCTGCTTTATTTTCTGAGGCTGTTGTGCCCGAAAAGCCAGCCATTACGGAGATCAATCCCTGGGGCAAGGTGAAAGACGCTCCTGGTGTTTATTTGGCATTTGAACCACACGAACAGCAGTGGATACTAACAGGCAATTTAGATGTGATTCTAATTAATAATTCGGAATACGATTTACTTTTCAGCCTGTTTTTATTGCAGGATGATGAGATGAGGGGAGTGGATTTCAGCTCTATACCTGCGCATTCCAAAATGGTGCTCGAAAACATAACCCGTGATGAAATTTCAAATTGGACTACTGGTGCAATTCAACTGTTATTTCACGCCGATGAACCAAAGAAAATATATATGCCGGCTCATATTAACATCGAAATCAAAGCCAATCGGTTTTTTAAAGAAGGCAGTTACGTTCAAAGCAGCATGTTGCGTGGAAAATCATTGCTGGTCAACCTGATTTCGATGCAGGCCCTGACAGTGGCTTCTGATCAGGAAGCCGTGCGAAAATACAATAGTGAAATGGCTGCACAACAATCTGTAGTTAAAAAAGAAAAACCATTTATCAGTAAATATCAAACGAATGTTGGAGAAGCCATAGTGGATTTGCATATTGCCGAACTGGTTGATAACATTGCCGGTATGTCGAGCCATGATATGTTTGAATTGCAGATGAATATGTTTACAAAGACACTAAAAAGCGCCATGGAAAATGAATATGAGAAAATAACCTTTATTCACGGGGTGGGCAATGGTGTGCTGAAAAATGCCATTATCAAAGCTTTAGGTGACTATGAAGGACTGGAAAATAAAATGGCTTCCATCATTAAATTTGGTGTAGGTGCTATTGATATCATCATTAAAACAAAAAGTAATTAAGTTAAATTAGCTCTTGATATTAAGAAATGATTCATACAATATAAGTTATTCATACAATATTTACTAAAAATCACGACATGAAAAAAATAACATCCTTTTTCTTCTCAATGCAAACAATGGGCACATTGATCCTGCTGTTTGCCTTCGCCATTGGCACAGCCACATTTATCGAAAATGATTTTGGGACGGTCTCTGCCAAAGCAGTTGTTTTTAATGCCCTATGGTTTGAGATTTTGTTGGGTTTGCTGGGTGTTAACCTGGTGGGGAATATTTTTGTCAACAAGCTGTATACGCCCAAAAAACTAACCATTTTTGTGTTTCACATCGCCTTTATCATCATTTTAATTGGTAGCGCCATCACGCGTTATATCAGTTATGAAGGAGTCATGCACATCCGACAGGGTGCTGCATCGAGTCGTATTTTATCAGACAATACCTATGTGGACATCACAATTAATGATGGCGACAGAAAGGTAAAATCAGAAAAAAGCACCTTGCTTTCAATTCTGACCCCCAAAGCCTATTCTGATAGAGTAAAAGTGAATGGAAATGCCTACTCGTTTCATTCCGTTAAATTTGTTCCAAATGCTCAAGAGTTTGTTACAGAACTTTCAGAGGGTGGAGTTCCATATCTTAACCTGGTGGTTTCTTCCGGATCGGGGCGTCAGAACCTCGTTTTAAAATATGGCGACAGTAAATTTCTGGAAACTTGTAACCTTCAGTTTGGCGATGCATTCAATCCCCTGTCGGTGAATATGAAATACGAGCAGGAAAAATTACTTATTTATGCCAACGATAGCATTACTACCCTGTCGATGCTCACGCAACAACGTGACACACTCCTCCCCGGCAATTGGTATCCATTCGAAACAAGAACCTTGTACCAGCTTCCTCAGGTAAGCCTCGTCATCACAAGCTTTAACCCACACGGGGGAGTAGACTATGTTCCCAGCCAGGGGAAAGAAAGCTTCATGGATGCTTTGGTGGTTGAAGTGAAATCGGGTAGCGAAACCAAAGAAGTTGTTATCAGAGGAGGCAAAGGTTACATGGGTGAGCCAACCAATTTTAAGTTGGGCGAAGCCAATATCACGATGCAATACGGATCGAAAAATATTGAAATCCCATTCGCCTTGCAATTGGTGAAATTTGACCTGGAACGTTATCCCGGATCAAGAAGCCCTTCCAGCTACGCGAGCGATGTAATTTTACTCGACTCCAAAGACAACCTGAAAATGCCATACCGAATCTACATGAACCATGTACTCAACTACAAAGGTTACCGGTTTTTCCAATCCTCTTACGACCAGGATGAACTGGGGACGGTACTTTCTGTAAACCACGATTATTGGGGTACCTTTTTTACTTATGTGGGTTATTTTTTAATGTCGCTTGGCATGTTACTAACCCTTTTTAACAAGAATTCTCGTTTTGCTATGCTGGGACGCACCATCAGGGAAAACTCGGTTAAGTCTGGAAAAGTAGTCGCAACCCTGTTGGTTCTGGCAGGTTTGTTTTTCTCCGGTCAAACGATGGCCCAGATGGAACATGGTGTAAAGCATGTTGCACATCCTTCAGCCGTTGATAAAACGCAGGCAGTCGGCTTTGGAAAATTATTGGTGCAATCGCGCGATGGCAGGTTAAAACCTGTAAACACCCTTTCGGGTGAAATCTTACGCAAAATATCACGAAGCAATACTTTCGATGGACAAAAAGCGGATCAGGTCTTACTGGGCATGATGAGCCGACCATCAGAATGGCAACAGGTTCCTATGATAAAAATAGGCCATCCGGAGGTATCAGAAGTATTAGGAATTGAAGGAAAATATGCTTCATATCTGGATTTTATCGACATGAACGCCGGCACGTATAAACTGAATGATTATGTTACAGAAGCCTATGAGAAAAAGCCGGCGGCCCGCAGCAAATTCGACAATGAGATCATGAAGGTGGACGAACGACTGAATATTTGTTTCATGGTCTTCTCGGGCGATATGCTTAAAATATTACCCGATCCCTCCGATGCGGATCATCCCTGGTATGCTCCCAATTCAAAATTCGTGGGTATGCCCGCTGAGGACAGTATTTTTCTTTCAACGATAGTGCCAACCTACCTGGGTTCTGTGGCTGATGGTGATCTGGCACTGGCCAACGAACTACTCAAGGGAATCAATGAATTTCAACAAAAATACGGAAGTAAAATCCTGCCTGATCCTTCCAGGACAGGAATGGAGTTGTTGTATAACGAACTGCTGATCTTCGATAGACTAAGCCAATATTATGGAATGTTGGGCGTGTTGCTGTTGATCCTGCTGTTTGTTGAGATGTTCCGTACATCGAAGGCATTGAGGTGGGTCATTAAAGGCTTCATCGTGTTGATTGTGATCGGGTTTGTTTTTCAGACCTTGGGACTGGCCATGCGTTGGTATATTTCAGGACATGCTCCCTGGAGTGATGGGTATGAGTCGCTGATCTATATTGGATGGGTAACCTTGCTGGCCGGATTGATTTTCTCAGGGGGGTCGAAAATGACCATCGCCGCGACCACGGTACTTACTTCTATCATTCTGATGGTGGCACACCTAAGCTGGATGGATCCCGAAGTAACCAACCTGGTTCCGGTATTAAAATCCTATTGGTTAACGATCCATGTATCCATTATCACCGCTAGTTATGGCTTTTTAGCCTTGTCGATGCTCCTTGGTTTTCTTAACCTGTTGTTGATGATTTTCAGGCGAAAAAGCAATACCCGTTTGTTTGCAATGCGCATTAATGAATTAACGGCCATCAACGAACGTGCCGTCATGGTTGGATTGTATATGCTAACCATCGGTACATTTCTGGGTGGAGTTTGGGCCAACGAAAGCTGGGGCCGTTATTGGGGATGGGATCCAAAAGAAACCTGGGCACTGGTGAGCGTACTTGTATACGCCTTTGTATCTCACATGAAATATATGCCGGGAATGAAGTCGAGGTTCTCTTATAACTTTGCCACCTTGATCTCCTACTTCTCCATCCTGATGACTTATTTCGGGGTTAATTATTATTTGTCGGGTTTGCATAGTTATGCCAAAGGTGATCCGGTCCCGGTTCCAACGTTTGTGTATTATACTGTTGCCGTTATAATTCTTATCGCGCTTTGGGCTTATATTAAGGAAAAGATGCTCGAACGGTCTTCTGTTAATAAATAGAAGGTACGCTGCAAATATTGCGCAAGTTAAATCTGCTAACAAAAAAAAGCCACAGAAAAACTGTGGTTTTTTTTTGTGAAGTTTGCGAATTGTTTTATTGTTGGGAAATTCAAAGCAAAAACTCACGAAACCTTGGCGCAATTATGATTATCCGCAGGTCAGGCTACGTTGTGTCCTATTT
>PCUL01000096.1:2379-3658 GCA_002771745.1 Bacteroidetes bacterium CG18_big_fil_WC_8_21_14_2_50_41_14 | reverse complement strand
GTCAGTTGTGATAGCCTCCATTGCTGTTTTCTGTTTATTTCGTTACGGTTGGATCCGATTGCTCACCTTTTCAATTTTTCTGGTTTATTCAATCCAATTACTTTATTTTTTGAATAACCCATTGATGGGACATCAGCTACAGGCTATCAGGATTCACAACTTTGGGACTGTTTACCTTTTCGTTATCGCGGCCATTTACTCCCTGATGGCTTTGGTTAGGAAATCGGAATCGTTGGCTGATACGGGAATTGTGGGATCTGTTTTGTTGAATGGAATGGGATTCTCGATGCTGTTAGCATTGTATGTGGCTTCTTTTTATAAAACCGATTACATGTTGTTGATGGGTTCTGTCTCCGCATATTGCCTGCTTTATTCTGTGCTGCTGCAGCTCAAATCCGATTGGAAGATAACGGCGGCGTTCTATGCTTTATTTGGTTTTGTCACCATGAGCGTGATGGTTCATGGCTTTTACGATTTTCCACGCGCTTATTTCTTTCTGGCTCTTCAAAGTTTCCTGGTGGTTTCGATGGCCGTTTGGTTTAGGAGTAAGTTTATCGTAGTGATGAACACGTTGCTTTTTTTGACAATTGTATTGCTTTACCTGAAGACCTCTGAACTTATTGATGGCGTAAATATCTCTTTTTCGTTGGTTGCCTTGTTGACAGCAAGGTTATTGAATTGGAAAAGGGACCGTCTGACAATCAAAACCAATTTATTGAGGAATGTATATCTCATTATCGCTTTTTTCATGGTGCTTTTAACACTTCATCACCTCATTCCAGAAAGGTATATCACTTTATCCTGGACAGTGGCGGCCGTTGTTTATTTTGTGTTGAGCTTAGTGTTGAAAAATGTGAAATACCGCTATATGGCACTTGGCACCATGATCGCCGCGGCCTTTTACTTTTTCATTATCGACCTGGACCGCGTCGAATTGGTGTTTAGAATTATTGCCCTGATGTTTCTTGCCTTTATTTCCATAGGACTTTCCATTTATTACTCTAAAAAAATCAAGAAGAAACAATCAAATGAGCCGGAATCTGCGCAACAGTGATTTTGATTCAGGGTTTATCAGGTTTGAGGCTTCCAATCGTTCATCAACTTCTGATGAATTTGAAAGCAAATTTCAATTACAGCATCAGGTTCATTGTTATACAATGCATTATTCATCACGGTTCTTTCTTTCAAACGCATAATCCGTTTCCACTTTGGCAATGCGGGTTTTAAACCTCTGGTACCAGACATTTCTGCCTTGTTCCCTGGCGAAGGTGTGTTCAGC
>PCUL01000096.1:0-2326 GCA_002771745.1 Bacteroidetes bacterium CG18_big_fil_WC_8_21_14_2_50_41_14 | reverse complement strand
AGATTCAACTCCCAGAAAGCCCTCCTGAAGTGCAGCCAGTTCAAACATTTTGTCGGCCATTTCGTTATAACCCAGATCGCCGGGCGTGCGAACCGACGTGAAAATCACGGCATAATAAGGAGGAGAGGGTGTAGAAGCAATCATATTTGTTTTCTTTTAAATCATCGAATGGTGAAAGTCTTTATTATTGTGAAACCGTTTTTTATCATAGCTTTCATACAGGTGTTTGATGAAAGCTGATATGATCGCAAAACTAGTCGATTAATACATTGTTTTAAATGAGTATCCGGTTCTGTACCTAATCGATAAAAACAATGCAAAAGATTTTACAAATTCATCCGAAGCTTTAATTTAACTCACTCTACCCTCCTGATTTTCTGGCGATGTCTCCAATCTTCGCGAAAAGAGGGGCCGGGGGTGAGTTGAGTGAAGTCAGTGTGAATAATTAGGTACAATATCCGATACTCATTTTGTTTTATACATTTTCAGTATAAGTGAAACGACTAAAATTTTTTTGTTTAGGTCGTTCGTTATACAGTTATATATTTTATATTTGAAGCCTAATAGCCCGGACGCTATGCCTAAACTACTTACTTCCAGAACTACTAACGGTTAAGATAAAGTGACATTTGGTGATGTAAACAGAGATAATTGAACATCAATGAACCTAAATACACGCACTCATGAGGAACCCGGCGTTCTTGCCTGTGTGGATATTTACATTAAGTGAGATCATTTACCAGGAAGGCGAAATTTTAAAAGAGAGAACTGTCAAACTAAGGGCTGACCCCCCAAAGTGACAAGATAAAAGCAAGAGTGGGGACCAGAAACCACTTTAAACCTTTGGATAATAACCAATGGTTTAAAAAAAACAGGGATGACTCTTTAAAGCCAATTGAATACAAAAACTTAAAAAAAGTACCATGAAAAAACTGATTATTTTTATTGCTGTAGCCGTATTGTTCACCTATAGTGCAGATTCGTTTGCTCAAACATTTGGTGTTCGGGGTGGTTTGAATATGTCAAATATGTTATTAAAAAGTGATGAAAACACTGCTGATACCAAAGCCAAAGTGGGTTTTCATATTGGCGGAACAGCCGAATTTGAAATAACGGACATGTTTTCGTTCGAAACAGGTCTTTTTTTGATGACAATGGGATATAAATATGAGGTACTGTCAGTCGATTACAAAACAAACCTACTATATCTGAATATACCAATTACCGCAAAAGCCAGGTATGAGTTAGATAATTTTAGCCTGTATGGTCTTTTCGGCCCTTACATTGGCCTGGGATTAAGTGGTAAAAATAACAGTGTGGATATCGAATGGGGATCTGGCGATTCAGATAATTTGAAAAGGTTTGATTTCGGATAGACCATTGGTGCCGGTGTGGAGTATGAGGCCTTTATGGCAGGATTGTCGTATAACCTGGGGTTAGCAAACATCGCCGCTCAAACTGAGGGTGGTTATAAGGCAAAAAACCGGGCATTTTTGATCTCGGTGGGATATCGATTTGGTGTAAATAAGTAACGGTCCCTTACTAAAGTGTAGCAGTTATCAGGGTGGTTGAGGGATTTAAGCTCTCCAGAGAAGCTATCCGGATTTCCCGGATATACCATTTTTCGGCGGATCGAACCAATCCCTCAACCACCTTTCTACTGCTACCTATTGCGCCGTTTTCTAAAGTCCGGTTTATCCAAATTTGAAAAACTTACTCCAAGAAAAAGTAAATTTCTGCCAGGCTCTTGGCCGACATATCGGCATAAAAACTGCCGGGATGGTAAATTCGATAGTATCCGCTTTTATCTGCATGATCTGGCGTGGCCAAAATGGGTTTTACCTGATCGACTCTGTTAAACAACTCACTGTAGCTATAAATAACCCGGTACCCATCGATTCCCGCAAAGCATACCAAACCACTTGCCATCCAACGCGTGACATCTTCAACTATTTTCTGTTCAATCAAGGTTTGTAACTCAATTCCTTTAAAAACAGGAATTGGATGATAGCCCATCCCCATTCCATAAAATACCGACTTGTATTCCACCTGGGGAGCGGACTGGTTGTTGGGTTCTATTGTTTTAACAAGTTGGTTATTTACAACCACATCCACATGAGGGCTGAAAGAATTTCGCAATTCCCTGTTGATGGTATATTCCTTTTTGTCGAATGTTTTAACAGTAATTCTTACCGGATTTTCAAGCACACGTCCGTTTACCAGGTCGTTAGCTGAAACCACCTTCCATAGCAGACCAGTTGGATAATCCACTTCAAGCCTGTGTGGTTCGATAGGTGCCGATTCGGTGGCAATGATGACCTGGTGT
>PCUL01000298.1:1864-4088 GCA_002771745.1 Bacteroidetes bacterium CG18_big_fil_WC_8_21_14_2_50_41_14 | reverse complement strand
ATGGAGTTTTACTCCGACTTGTTTAAATCGAAAGAAGAAATTGAAAAGGAAATTGCTGAAATAAAGGACATTTTATTTTATTTCGACACCACCAATGCCGAACTGTTTTCGAAACAAATAACCCAAATTCAAGACCGTGAAAAAGTATTGCTCATTAAAAAGGCTTTGGGCAATGCTAAGAGTTTATACAACCTAATTCGTTTATTCGGTCATTTTGATTTACTCGAAAAAATTGACTTCAAAAAGTTGGCTCAACTTTACCGTGAAACCGAAAATCATTTAGCCCTGCTCAATACGCAGGAAGCATTAAAAAACAATATCGACAACACCAATTTACTGAATGTTGCTTTGGAAGATGTTTTGTTTCACTTTACCAAAATTTCAGAAGAAGAACTGATTTTAGCCGATGAATTAAAAGACACTTTGCGAAAAACCCGTGAAACTTTGGCAAGTAATTTTGACAAGAAAGACCCCGAATTTGTTTCGTTGTACGAAGAATTGAAACGCCTTTTCGACAAGAAAAACCTTGACGAGATTACGCAAGAGGAAATGAAACAAAACATTGGAGCATTGACAAAGATTTACGAGAAAATAAAGGAACTCAATCGCCAAAACAATCTACTGAAAGACAAATACAACAGCGACCCAAAATATGCCCGAATTCACAAACGCATAGTTGAAAATGGCACATTATCACAGAAAGAAAGTCACATTTTTGAAGCATTAAAAAGTGTAAAACAAGATGCTGATTTGCAAGTGCTACAAAACACAAGGTTGTTAGAGAACGAAAGCTATTTTACTACACAAATGATGCGATTGGTTATAGACCAGTTTAAAAACAAAAACAATATAAATTTGAACGCTGAATCATCGAAGTACATTAACAATTTGGTGGTGAATGAGTATTTAAATGAATTTTATGGAAGAGCTGTTTAACCGGAAAGTATAAACCGATGGAAAACAAAAATAAACTTATCAGAAACAGTACTGCCGAATTTCTGATTTTCACTTCTCAATCGGGAGAAAAAAGCATTGAAGCAAGGTACGAGGACGAAACCGTTTGGCTCTCGCAGAAATTAATGGCCACGCTGTTCCATGTTGAAGTAAACACCATCAATTATCACCTGAAAGAAGCATATAAAAGTGGTGAAATTGAAGAGAATCGAACTATTCGAAAATTTCGAATAGTTCAAACCGAAGGTCAGCGTGAGGTTGCAAGAGATGTTGACTTTTATAATCTCGATGCCATTATCTCAGTGGGTTACAGGGTAAACTCAGTAAGGGCAACCCAATTCAGGCAATGGGCAACAAATGTGCTCCGTGAGTTTGCCATCAAAGGTTTTGTACTGGATAAAAAACGGCTCGAAAACGGCACGTTTCTCAACAAAAACTATTTCGAGGAGCTGCTTGCCGAAATCAGGGAAATACGCTTGAGCGAACGGAATTTGTACCAAAAAGTAACCGACATTTTTGCCACAAGCATTGATTATAACAGAGATGCTGTTACTACAAAAACCTTTTTTGCCAAAGTTCAAAACAAACTGCATTTCGGAATTCACAATCATACGGCTGCCGAATTGATATACAAACGTGCTGCTAGCAAAAAAGATAAAATGGGTTTGACAAGCTGGAAAAACAGTCCGGAAGGAAAAATCCTTAAAACGGATGTCAGCATCGCGAAAAATTACCTGAACAAAGATGAACTGGAATCGCTGGGCCGCATGGTGAATGCCTATCTCGATTTGGCCGAAGACCGCGCAAAACGAAATATCCCAATGACAATGGAAGATTGGGCAAAAAGAATTGACCTTTTTCTGGAGTTTAACGAACGCGAAATTTTAAATGATGCCGGTGCAATTACTGCTGAAATTGCGAAACAACATGCCGAAAGTGAGTTCGAAAAATACCGCATTGTTCAGGACCAGCTTTTTGAAAGCGACTTTGACAAGGAAATTTTAAAACAATTGGAAAATTTCCCGCAAAACCGCAAGGACGTAAAGAAAAAATAGAATAAATAAAAAAAAATCAATAGCAGTCTGGATTATGACGCCTGACATGAAAAGTCTCCCGATAATTATCAGGATTCGTAACCGCAGGGTCAACGACCTGAGGCGAGAAGAATATAAAACAACTACCTGCCTGTAAGGCAGTACAAAAAAGATTAAAAGCGAATATAAAATGACCGACATAGATTTTAAAGAAAAAACCAAAACGCTCATTGACA
>PCUL01000298.1:1523-1843 GCA_002771745.1 Bacteroidetes bacterium CG18_big_fil_WC_8_21_14_2_50_41_14 | reverse complement strand
CGAAATGTTGCTTTTGCAGTTGGGCGCCGACACCGCCAAACTAAAACCACAGCATTTTATATCCGAACTTTTTGGCCGGCAAAATGAAAGCGATTTTGCCAAATTGTTTGACGATACTCTGATGGATATTGCCATTACCAACAACGACATTTTCTCGGTGAAAACCGATGGCGGTGCAAAAGTGGTTTTGTTCGACCGCTTAACTGAATACATTAGCGATGGCAGTAAGCGTGATGCTTTTGCAAAAGCCATTATCAATAAATTGGTTGGGGTAAGTTTTGAGCATATTTTTAACCAGAAATTCGATTTTTACGCCACCA
>PCUL01000298.1:1254-1495 GCA_002771745.1 Bacteroidetes bacterium CG18_big_fil_WC_8_21_14_2_50_41_14 | reverse complement strand
CACCAACAGCGGAGGCAAGTATGCCGAATATTTTACTCCTCATGCGGTGGCAAAAATTATGGCTGCCATTTTGGTAAACGAGCCTGTGCAAGATGTAACCGTTTATGACCCTTCTGCTGGTTCGGGTACATTATTGATGAACATTGCCCACGCCATTGGCGAAGATAAGTGTACCATTTACTCGCAGGACATCAGCCAAAAATCATCAAGTTTGTTGCGTTTGAATTTGATTTTGAACAAT
>PCUL01000298.1:0-1224 GCA_002771745.1 Bacteroidetes bacterium CG18_big_fil_WC_8_21_14_2_50_41_14 | reverse complement strand
TACCGCAACGATTTGGATTGTAAGGAAAACAAAGACCGTTTTTTTGCAGGAATACCAAACATTGCCAAGCAAGCAAAAGATAAAATGGCGATTTACTCGCTGTTTTTGCAGCACATTATCTTTTCGTTGAGCAAAAAAGGGAAAGCAGCCGTTGTTGTTCCTACTGGTTTTATAACCGCACAAGCCGGCATTGATAAAAAAATTCGTGAAAAGTTGGTTGAAAGTAAAATGTTGGCAGGTGTGGTAAGTATGCCAAGCAATATTTTTGCCACCACAGGCACCAATGTTTCCATAGTGTTTATGAATAAAAACAACAAAGGTAATGTAGTGCTGATTGATGCTTCCAATTTGGGCGAAACCGTAAAAGAAGGCAAAAACCAAAAAACGGTTTTAACTGCAAAAGAAGAACAGCAAATCATAGAAACTTTTAACCAAAAGAAAGCCCTTGAAGATTTTTCGGTAGTGGTGAGCTACGACGAGATAAAACAAAAAAACTACTCGCTCAGTGCAGGGCAATATTTTGATGTAAAAATTGAATATGTGGACATTACAGCCGATGAGTTTGCGTTAAAAATGAAGGGATTTGAAACAAATCTTAATAAGTTGTTTGCAGAAGGTAAAGAACTGGAAACCGAAATTCAAAACAATTTAAAGGGGTTGCAGTATGAGAACTAATTATAAAACTTGGCGACTTAGCGTCTTAGCGAGAGAATGTTTCACGCAAAGCCGCAGAGTCGCAAAGAATAATTACAAAGGATTACGGTATGAACAATGAAATAATTATATACCAACCTAATATCGAACTTGAAAAAATAGAGGTTCGCATTGATAATGATACTGTTTGGCTAAATCGTCACCAAATATCTGTTCTTTTCAACAGGGATGTTAAAACCATTGGCAAGCATATTAACAATGCTTTAAAAGAAGAACTAAACGAAACTTCAACTGTCGCAAAATTTGCGACAGTTCAATTAAAAGTGGTAAGTGCAATTTTTGCACCAACCACTTCCTTTAAAGCAGTAAATCAATAAATAAGATGAAGAATGAAATAATACTTTATCAGGCAAAAGAACTTCCATCACGCATTGAAGTAAGAATTGAAGATGAAACCGTCTGGCTTAATCAGGACCAGATGGCAACCTTATTCGGGCGAAACAGAGTTGCGATTACGCAACATATAGGCAATATTTTTAAAGAAGGTGAACTTGATGAAGAAGTGGTATG
>PCUL01000178.1 GCA_002771745.1 Bacteroidetes bacterium CG18_big_fil_WC_8_21_14_2_50_41_14 | reverse complement strand
TCAATCTGGTGTACCCGCAATTCTTGAAGTAGTTTACGCATATCCGTTTCATCGGTAAGCAAACTTGCTTTTAATTGCTGCTTTTTTAACCGTTCTTCCGCCTTTTGGCGAAGTATTGAAGAATTGGTTAAAATGTTGGTATTTTTTTTCATGTTATTTTATTTTCATTAAGTGTTTTTGGTTTAGCTTTTTTCGATAATTCGGTTGTTGATGTTTCTGCAAGCATATTCAGTACTAATTCTAAATTAGTCATATTATCCCTCAGGTTTTCCTTTTTCAAATCTTTGAGGTTTTTATATTGTTTTGTAGTCAAGCCAGCCCATGCCTGCGTAATTTCATCCGTTAAAAAAGCAAATTCCTGTCCTTTTTTCACGCCTCTTTTCTCCCATTCATCAGTCAATTCTTTTCGTACTTCAATGCTTTTCAGGCGCTGATTAAACCAATTTGAAGAATAACCCATTTTCAAATAGGTTTCCATTGCCCTATCGAAAGTAATTTCAGGGTCTTCATTTTCTTGAAGTCGCTCATATCCTACTTTGGCTAACCATATTTTAAAAGGTTCAGCTTTAGGAGAAGGTATCGATTGAATGAGACGAAATATCTGTTCTGTGTCGGCGGCATCAGTTTCTCTCAATTTACCGTCAAATGCTTTCATTTTTAACTGTACGATTTTTTCGTACAGTTGACTTCCCTCTGCGTTTAGCTTAATCTTTAAATCGCTCCAATATCTGCGCGGATTGCTACTGCCTGTTAAAATTCCAATTATATCGATAACTGAAAAATACCATTTTTCCAGGTCATTATCCCAATGAACCCTAACCCGGCTTGATTCAAAAAGTTTTATAGCAGTATTTTTTTTCATGGCTTGTCAAGTTGATGTTTACGTAGTATTGCAATTTTATCATTGAGTTCGGCTTCGAGTTTTTTGGCAAGGGAGATGTCAATAAATGTTATCACCAGGCCATCTATGTGGTCGTCGGAGGTGCGGTAGGGCATTATACGCACCTTGAACCAACGTTGGTCGTGGGTTGTAAAGTCTTTTTCCTTAAACACGAGGGTTTTCAACACTTCATGCGCATCGGCGCCTATTTCAGGATATTGCAAATCGGTAACCAAGTCGGTAAAAGGCCTGCCAATATCGGTTTGCCTCAATTTAAACAAACTGGTTAACTGGTCGGTAAAACGGCGGATGTTTAAATCTTTGTCGAGAAACAAGGTGGCAATGTCGGTGCTGTTCAACAGGTTTCTCAGGTCGTTGTTAGCTACCTGAAAATCTGTTATTTTGCTTTGCAGCTCATTATTTACGGTTTGCAGTTCTTCGTTCAGGCTCTGCATTTCTTCCTTCGATGTGGAGAGTTCTTCGTTGGTGGATTGCAGCTCTTCGTTGGATGATTGCATTTCTTCGTTTGTTGATTTTAATTCCTCCTGGGTGGTCTGCGCTTCTTCGCGCGTAATTTGCAGCTCTTCGTTGGCGCGTTGCAGTTCAAGTTCTAATTCCTGCTCGCGAACAGTTGAATTTTGCCTTCCTGTTTTTGGTTTTCTTTTTGCCGGCCTGGGAATATCTGCAACATCATTAAAAACTATCATTATTGTACCTTTGATTGCATCGGGCTTTTCAATTTGTTGAAACGTAAGGTCCACAATCTGAGCGCCCCCGTTGTTGCCGATTTTAACATTGTGCAATTTTACAGCATCGTAATTCAGTTTTGCTTTTCGTATTGCCCCGGGCAGTTCGTGGTTCAACCCTTCGCGCGACATGGCGTAAATGTTCCAGTTTGTTTTTCCGGCGGCAGGTTCCAAATATTTACCTGTGCGGCCTGTGATATATAAAATGTCGCCTTCCGTGTTTATCAGCACACTGGCCGGTGCAAAGCGCTGCAGTAACACCTGGTCGGCAAGTGTTTGAATATTATCGGGCACTGTTGCGGGTTTTGTTTCAATTGATGGTTGTCTTTTTGGTTGAGAAAAAGAATCCGGAAAATCTAATTCAGCATATTTTACCGATCTTTCAGCGCTTTTGTAAATTTTCAATTTTGCATCAATTGGTGTAAACTGTTTGTTTTCAGAGTTTTCGGTCTCGGCGCTGCCCAGAATCATTACGCCGCCAATATTTAAACTGTAATGAAACAAATTCATCAGTTTTTTTTGCAAGCCGGTTTCCATGTATATCAATAAATTGCGGCAAAACAGAAGTTCTAATTTGGTAAATGGCGCATCTTTAATCACACTGTGCTGGGCAAAAACAACCATTTCGCGTATGGCGGTATTTACACGGAAGCCGTTTACTTCTTTCGTGAAAAACCGGCCGATCCTT
>PCUL01000127.1 GCA_002771745.1 Bacteroidetes bacterium CG18_big_fil_WC_8_21_14_2_50_41_14 | reverse complement strand
TTTTTTTATAAAGAGATATTGCTTCATATTCTCATTGCAAATTTTCTTCCGGGATTTTTACGACCTTTGTTCATTAAAATAATTTCTATTTTTGGTTTATCATAGAAAAGAAAAAGCATGTGTTTTTCACCGGAAGCCAGTTTTGCAGGGGGTGTTGTACTTATTTCAATAGGTGTTGCTACTGCCAGGCGCATACAAAAACCATCTCAGTTATTGTTTGCCATGATCCCTATATTCTTTGGTCTTCAGCAACTGGCTGAGGGATTTGTGTGGGTATCGTTGCAAAATCCTGAATATTTTCAGGTTCAAAAGGTAAGTACGATGGCCTACTTAATATTCGCGCAGGTTTTTTGGCCTGTCTACATTCCTCTTGCAGTGCTGCTTATGGAAGAAAATCAAAAGAGAAAACGAATTTTAAAGGTATTTTTAGTTACCGGGATTGTGGTGTTTTTATATTATACTTTTTGTTTGATTTATTTTGATGTCTACCCGCAGATTGAACATTACCATATTCGATATTATAAGGGCTTCCCGAAATTTTTAAACAACCCGGCACTCGCCATCTACCTGATTTCTACTCTTGTTCCGTTGTTTATTTCAACAATAAAAGGACTTCGGTATTTCGGTGCCTTGATGTTTTTTTCGTGTTTGGTAACAGCCATTTTTTATACGCAATACCTCACTTCGGTATGGTGCTTTTTTGCCGCGATCATCAGCGTGGTGATCTACTGGATAATCAGAGATTTAAACAGGAAAAGTGTTGGTTAAATCTTGTGGTGCAAGAAGCTGAGGAATTTTCAAAGTGTTGCTTTCTTGGTGTCAACTTTATAGTGGTAACAATCATAATGAATTCAGGTTGTAGGAAGCTATTTTTTCTACTTTTGAAAAATGAATGAGAACAAATCCATTTTAATAGAGATGTACTACACACTCACTTGTCCAAATTGTAAAGTGCTGAGCCGCATGCTCGATGATGTACTACCACAGTTTGGGAGAAAGTTTGTTTTGAAGAAAACGAATGCAAATATGCCTGTGGGTATGATAAAAACAATGAAGTTGGGCATTCATGCGGTTCCGACACTGCTGGTTGACCAGAAAATTGTTTTCAGAAGTGTTCCAACGAGAGAAGAATTAATCAATAGTTTAAGTAGTTATTAATCAAAACAAAAGAGAAAATGGAAGCAAAGAAAAAATTAAGGTGCCCGCTTGGGGTTCCCGGTGGAATTTTAGCTGCATTGATTGGCTTGACCGGAGTGGTTGTCAACATCATTAACTTCAACTGGTTTGAGTTGATTACCTCACTGGCTTTGTTGTTGCTGGCCATGCCATTCGTTCGAGTCATGATGATGGTACATTCTGCCAACGACCGATTGGACGAAATAGAAAGCAAAATGAATAAATAATAAAGGCTATAACAAATGACAGGTTTGGAAACATAATTGAAGCGTTGTCGCCCGCACAATAATTCGTGTTGGCTGACAGCTAAGTGCCACGCAAACCGCCACTTGCCATATTGTCAACCGTTATAGCGCATTTTTAAAAAAACAAAACAAAGAATGAAAAAACTTTCTATATCCTTGATTTTTATTCTAATAGCAACTTTTGCGTATAATTCTTTTGCTTAAAAAGACATAAATCCTTGCAATAATGACACATCATTATTATCGACATACGAGAATCAATTAGAAAACTCGACAGAATCAGATAGGAAATTCATTGTCGAAATAATAAGAACAATCGAAGAATTTCAATGTAGACAATTGGACACAACTATACTGACTATCTGTAGAATAAACGACAATTTTGAACCTGATACGATTTTGACACATGTTTTTGATGTTAATGACACTATAAAAGTTAATTATTCCTGGACAAAAGAAGGGGAACTCCTATGGAATATTGTTTTTATAAATCCCCCCCCTCTCGTCCTCGTTTGAGCGCAGCGGTAACGAAGATGTCTTATTCCATCGTTTCTGACCAAAGACAAAAACATAAAACAAATCTATCATAAAAATTCAATTTCAAGTAAGCATTTTTGGTCACTATAATTACGCACACCGCTATAAAGATAGTCACAAGCATCATCCACAATCCCTTCTTTTAAAGGATTGTCGTGGATATAGTTTATTTTTTGGTTCATCATTTCTGTTTCAGTACAATCCAGTTCGATGGCATGGTTGTCCTCTTTCCAGAATTTATACTTTGTAATTCTTTTGTCTTTTTTCCCTTCTCGCTCAAAATACCACAACAGCCATTCCCTT
>PCUL01000294.1:3030-13013 GCA_002771745.1 Bacteroidetes bacterium CG18_big_fil_WC_8_21_14_2_50_41_14 | reverse complement strand
TTTCGTTTACGCCTTCGGCTGTAAAAACAGCCCCTTTTCCGGCGTTGAAAAGCGGAGAGTCTTCCATCACATTAATGGCTGCGCAAACCGCATCCAGGCTGGTGCCGCCGTTTTTTAGGATTCCCGATCCTGCCTGCAGGGCTTCGCCCAGTTTTTCCTGATATTGTTGCTCCAGTTCGGGAGTCATACTTTCTTTTGTGATGGTGCCGGCACCTCCATGGATGGCCAATGCCCAGGAGGGATGTTTTGGGGCAGGGGAAGGAGTACAGCCAAATAGAATCAAGGCAAGAAAGAGGAAAGATAATTTCTTCATGTGGGGAGTATTAAACCCCAAAAGTAGGAAAAAGCATCTAATCGGATCATTTTCCGACAGCAAAGCAATACGACTTTACCTATGATGGCGCTAACCGCTTATTGACCTCAACATTTGCCGATGCCGGAAAATACAATACCCAATATTCGTATGACAAGAATGGGAACATCAAGACATTGAACCGAATGGGGCAACTCGGAGGTTCGAGCAGTTTTGATTTTATTGATAACCTTGCATACGCCTATACCGGCAACCAGTTAAAATATGTAAACGACCATACAGATTTAGATCATCAGGACAACGGATTTACCGACAATGGATCATTTCTTACCACAAATGAGTATTTTTACGACTTAAACGGTAATTTAACCCAGGACTTGAATAAGCAGATTGACCATATCGGCTATAACCACCTCAACCTGCCGCAGCATATTGCCATAGGAACAAGTGCTTTCAACACCATCGACTTTCTGTACACCGCCAATGGGGTGAAGCTACAAAAATCCATTGCTGGTAGCGGTGCCCGAAGCGCCCCGACTGACTATCTGGGCAGTATAGTTTACCCCGGCGATGCAGACGCTTTTATTTTCACCCCCGAAGGCCGTGCCCTGCGCAACGACCAGGGCAAGTTTGATTACGAGTACTTCCTAAAAGACCATCTGGGCAACACCCGTGTCTCCTTCAACCAAAAAGGAACCATCCTGCAAGACAACAGCTACTATCCGTTTGGCATGGACCTGGGAGAAGCACTCACCTACGTGGATAACACCGCTATTGAAAATAAATACAAATACAATGGCAAGGAGTTACAGGATGATTTTGGGCTGGGGTGGTATGATTATGGGGCGAGGTTTTATGATGCGCAGTTAGGGAGGTTTCATACGATAGATCCAAGAGCAGAAGTGTATTTTTCATGGTCCCCATATAATTATGTTGGGGGTAACCCAATTAGACGCATTGATGAGAATGGGGAATTTTGGAATTATGCATTTGGTGCTGTTATTGGAGGTGTAGTAGAAGCTGGAGCTCAAATAGCAATTAATATGGCAACAGGAGATAATTTCAGTAGTGCCGTAGGAAAAGTTGATTTAGCCGATGTTGGTGTTGCGATGGTGGAAGGTGCAATGACATCTGGAGGAAGTGCTTTAAAAACTATTGCAAGAAAAGGTGTTGTATTAGCAGTATCAGAAGGTGTAAAAGCCACAACAGATATCTCCTTTGATGAAGGTTTAGCAACCACAGGAGGAGTTGTAGGAGAATCAAAGAGTATTTCAAAGACATTTATTGATTTTAGTACTGGATTTGCAGGAGGAAAAGCAAGTAGTTCAATTGTTGAGGGAAGTTCAAAAATGACAGGTGATGCTCTTGAGTCAGGTATCCATGCAACTTTAACAAAATCAGATAAAGCTACAGCACGAGTTGTAGATAATGTAGTAAATAGTGTAGGCTATAATGCTACAGTAGATGGAGCAACTAACATGGCTGAGAATGCTTCATCTGCATTAATCAATAATGTAACATCGATGCCGACAATTAACAGTTCTTCAAATGCAGTATATACTCCCGTTAGTGATAATACTAGGGTTGTAAATAATAAATATTTAGAATTGCAATAGTTTTATAAAATTTATTTTATGTCGAAACATAGTCTAAAGTGGTATCATCCCAAAATAATTATTACAATTATAGGTGGAATAGCACTTATCTGGCTTTTTTTATTTGGAATTTTGAATAAGGAAAGCAAACAGGAATTATTAGAAAAATATGGGAGATATGAAATAGCTACTATTCAAAAAAAGATTAGAATGAACAGAGGAAAAGAGAAAGTGTTATATCTATTTTATGTTGATGGCAAGGAATATAAGGGCAGTCGACTATACTATAAGTCTTACGGGTCTGTAGAGCCTGGATATCAGTTTCAAATAATATATTTTCCTAAGGATCCAACTATTAACCAGTTATTATATGACAAAAGGGTTAAGGATTGATCTGCCCCCCACCCTCGTCCTCGTTTGAGCGCAGCGGTAACGAGGATGCCAACATAACGAAAGATGCCATGAATTAAAAAACAGAAAACACGAAATAACCGGAAACACGAGAAAAGAAAAATTAAAAGCTAATAGATGCACCGATTAAACCACATACCGCCCCTCAACCTGCCGCAGCATATTGACATAGGAACAAGCGCCTTCAACACCATCGACTATATCTATACCGCCGGTGGAGCAAAGTTGCAGAAATCCGTCGCGGGCAGCGGTGACCGAAGCACCCCGACTGACTATCTGGGCAGCATCGTTTACACCAGCGAAAAAACCGTTTACCCCCCCCGCTGCCGCCAGTTTGTAACTGGTGGCACAAAAACAACTAAATGACCTACAAAATTGATACAGTAACAAAAAATAATTGTCAAACTAACCACAAAAGAAAAAGTAAAAACCAATAAATGCCTAGAGTTAACCTCACTCGTCCGCGCTTCATGCCTCCATACCTAAGGCAGGTTCACCTACCGAAGGCAGGAAAACCGGCAGACAAGTGTAACACGTTTGCAATAAGACTAAAATTGCCTTAAATCAACAATACAGAAACAGAAAACACAAATTACCAAATAGATCAGAAAAGAAAGAAGACTAAATAAAAAAAAACAAAAGCATGAAAAATATTACTTTACTTATTGCCTTAATTGTTGGAATACCGTGGGCTGCTTTATCGCAGGGATGTTTGCCGGATGGAATAGAATTCTTTTCGCAGTCAGAAATAGATAATTTCCAAGCCAACCATCCCAATTGTACTGAAATAGAAGGTGGTGTTTATGTAAGTGGTAGCGACATTACCAACCTGAACGGGTTAAATATGATCACCTCTATAGGTGTTGACCTTGCCATCGAATACAATTACTCCCTGACCGATATTACCGGATTAAGTTCTTTAACCTCGGTTGGGGCAAGTATATTGTTGGTAGACAACATTTCTCTGCCAAGTTTATCAGGGTTGGATGGGATCACCATTGTTAACCAAGACCTGTCAATTTACAATCATAGGTCACTGATTAGCCTGGCTGGGCTAAACTCCATCACCTCAGTGGGAAGTTATCTTGACCTTTATGGAAATTCACTGCTTACTGACCTTACAGGACTAAATGGGTTAACAACAGTCAATTTACAGCTTTATATTGCAGAAAGTGATTCATTGGTTAGTCTAAACGGTCTTGAAGGTTTAACATCGGTTGGAAATGACTTGGTTATCTGGAATAACGAATCATTACAAAGTTTAACCGAACTGGAACAGTTATCCTCGATAAAATCATTGTCTTTGTTTAATAATCCTGTACTGGTCAACTTATCTGGACTGGAGTCATTAGTTGAAATTCGAGGTCGGTTGAGGGTGGTTGAAAACAACGAGTTAACAGATTTTACGGGTATAAACAATGTAACTTCCATTGGAGGAAGTCTGGAAATTAGAGATAATCCTCAACTTGCAAACTTGATGGCATTAGCATCAGTTGTTTCGATTAACGGAATGATTGGGGTAGAAAACAACGATGCATTATCTACATTGGCAGGGTTGGATCATATAAATCCGGCTACCATTGATAGTATAGAGATATTTGGTAATCAATCGCTTTCGACCTGTGAAGTTCAAAGTGTTTGTGAATACCTGGCTACTCCCGGAACAATAGTAAATATCCATGATAATGCATCAGGTTGCAATAGCGAGCAACAAGTAGATTCGGCCTGTCAGGTAGTAAATATAACAGAATTGCAATTTAGTAATCTCTATTCACTATTTCCGATACCGGCACATGATAAGCTTCACATTTTAACACACAATGATGAGGTTGTTGAACAGGTAAGTATATATAACCAGTTTGGCCAAAAGGTTAAATCTGGTAAAGCCGCAAATAACGTGATTGATATTATGGGACTAAAGTCAGGATTGTACATCATTGAAATCCAACATGGTAAAACAAATTTTCGAAAAAAATTTATCGTTGGTTAACTATTTCAAATGGTAAATGGGTAGCAAACCAAAATGCTGTAACATTAAGTAAGTCAATTTTAGTATGAACGGCCATTTAATTTAATAATTAAGCATGAAAAACAATAAATTAAATAAAAAGCTTAAAAAGTTCCTATTAACTATCTTGGTAGTGCTGGTAAGCATCTCTCTTTTTTCCCAACAAACCGATGATCCGTATTTGGGTTTTCCGGATGTATTACCAAATTCACCAGAAGCAGCATCATTGGGAAAATATGGTGATATTCCTGTTGGCTTATTTACAGGAACACCAAATTTTAGTGTTCCTTTGTACACGATTGATCTTAAGGGATTCGAATTGCCTATTGCCTTGAACTATAATTCAAACGGAATTAAAGTTGAGCAAATTTCTTCAAATGTAGGTTTGGGTTGGAACCTTACATGTGGGGGGATTATTACAAGGTCATTGAACGATGATCCGGATGAAACACATAGGATTGATCCCCCTTTGCCTGATAGTGAATTTGGCTCACAGGAAATGTCAGAATATTTAAATTTAATTAATAATCAGCCAGAAGCCGGTGACACGGAACCAGATATTTTTTATTTTAATTTTAATGGAAATAGTGGTAAGTTTATTCTGGACGAAAACTTTGAACCTTATTTGCTTGAGCCGTCAGATGTAAAAATAGTAAAATTAAGTGCATTTGGGGCAGAAAACACCGCTGATTATGCATTTAAGGCTATCACTTCTGATGGTGTCGTGTATTGGTTTGGAGGTACTAATGCAATTGAGTCCTCAGCTTTGAGAACCAGAAATGGTGGGATTCATCCAATTATAACTGACATGATACAGAATGCATGGTATTTAAAAAAAATTACGTTCCCTGATAAAAATGATTCGATAGTCTTTAATTATGAGAATGAAATGGAGATGTATATAGGCTCTGTAGCGCAAAATGTTAAAGCCCAAAAGAAAACTGCGAATGATCTAAATGAGGGATTTCCTGTTTATTCTGCGGCTTATCACACATTACCTATATTTACCCAGGTTTATCCCTACATGTCGAGGATATCATCTATACAATGGACATCGGGACGTGTTCAATTTTCATATTCTTCAAGGTATGGTAATGGTAATTTTGTAAAACTTGATTCTGTCCAAATATTTGATAGTTCTTTACAACCCGAATATATCGTAAAATCATTCTCGCTGGATTATTTAACGATTAATTGTGATTTGGAATTTCAAAATCCCGATATGATTGGGTTGAGTGATATGACAATAAATAAACGTTTGTTTTTAACAAGTGTTCATGAAGTTACGGGGAGTGAAGGTGCTCCAAATTCATATCGATTCAAATATATCTTACCAGATGAGTTGCCTCCTAGATTATCTTATGCCCAGGATTATTGGGGTTATTTTAATGGTAAATCAAACCCGGACTTGGTTCCGGATGATTTAAGTTTATTTGAGAAATCCTGGTATAATTTTTCTGGCATATATTATAATGAAGTTGATGGACTCTTTAATAATGTTGGTGGGGATCGACGTGCGGATAGTGAATACGGATGTAAAGGATTATTATCGAAAATTATTTATCCAACCAATGGGTTTGATAGTATTGTATACGAAGCAAATACTGTAAATATCCTTGAGCACCAACTCCCACAATCAACAACTGCAATTAGTTTGAGCGTAATGACAGATGATAATTTTACCCAGGACATAGATAGTTATACTACTGATACGATTACATTTTCTCAAAAATTTGTTCCCATTACTCTTACCGTTGACACTAATAATTGTTGGCAGATAAACTACCCGACACATTTTATTAAAATGGTTGCCACCATCAAGGACTTGACAACAAACAAAGATGTACTACTCTATGTGTATAATTCAGTTACTGGACAATATAATCCGGTTTCCACACCATTAACTGTTGGGAGAGACAGTCAAACTGATTATTTAATGACTTATGAAAAAGATCATGTATATAAGTTTACTATATCTATTAATCGACCATGTTTAGTAGGAGGTTTAAATACTTCATACTATAGTACTTATGGTCAGGATATTTTCGTGAATAAAGAGGTTGGAGGAATGAGAGTGAAGAAGATTATTCAAAATGATAATTTCGGAACGGAAAAAGTCAGAATATTCTATTATGGTGCATGGGATAGTCTTAATGTTTCATCTGGAATCTTAGAGCCAATTAAACCGGCGATTTCCTTTTTTACATATCATTCTGAGCAATTTGATTTAGACAATGTTTTGCACACTCAAGAAACTATCACTTTAAACTTAAGTTTCTCTTCATTATTTTCTATTTCAAACTTTCAGGGAAATCATATTAATTACGAATATGTAGTTGAGGGTTTTGGTGATAATTTTGACAATGGAGCTATCGAACATAAATACGATATAGTGCTGGATACATTGCCTTTGTGTTTTTATGATCCTATACTAGGCACTCCAAATACAAATTTAAGTTTTAATAATGGCAAGGAAATATTGAGTACTACTTATAGGAATGTGAATAGCAATTTTATTATCTCAAATAAAACAGTTAATCATTATAAACGGGATTTCTCATTAGAAAAAACTTTTATTGGGTTTAACACATCTTATTATGCCATATTAAAATTGGGGATTGGATATTGGTATTATTCTAATCTTTGTACCTATAATATTAATGCTCAATGGCATTATATATATCAAACAGAGAATTATAAGTATGATGATAATGGACTAAATCCGATTTTAAGCATTACAGAATATTTTTATAATAACCCCACTCACCTGCAATTAAGCCGGGTTGAAAGTGAGGATAGCAAGGGTAATATGCTAGCAACGCAAACCTATTTTCCGGAGGATTACGATACCACTATTTTTAGTAACCTGATACATAAACATCTGATTAGTAAACCAATTGACCAGCGTAAGATATACAACAACAAGTTGCAAAACGGCAGGCTAATTAAATACAATGAGTTGGGCCAGCCAATTGAAATATATGAAGCTGAAGATGAGAAAGGAACCGAGCTGGCTTTTAATCAGAATAACCCTTATTCATATGCCAACGCCGTTAAAAAGAAAATTCTTGAGTATGATCCATCAAGCCATAACCTGGTCTCTTATAAAAACGAGGGAGATATGGAAACGGTTATTTTATGGGGTTACAATTACAGTAAACCCATTGCCAAAATTGAGAATGCAACCACCGAATTGGTACTGGATGTGCTCACGAATATGAATATCTCATACGAAGATTTGCAGGATTTAACTGGTGAGGCACTGATAAATAAAATGAACCTATTCAGGACTAATACATTATTGATCAATTCCATGTTAACTACCTATACCTATAACCCACTGATAGGAATGACGTCTACAACAGACCCTAACGGAGTTATAACAAAATATAATTACGATATATTTGGCAGGCTTGAGACCATACGCGATGTGGATGGAAATGTACTGAAACACATGGATTATCATTATAAGGAGTAGAGGTTTATTGATATAATTCTATTAAATGGAACCTGGATTATACTGGTGGCAAGGCGAGAAAGAGGAGATAGTGCCCCCCTCGTCCAAGTTTCATGCCTGCGGCAGACAAGTGCAACGCGGATGCTAAAACAACGAAAAGTGTTATATAACAATATTGCAAATTAAAAAAGTGTTAAGTGCCAAATAGAATTCAATAAAATTATGAAAAATAATTGATTAGATTTCATTCTCTGCGTTTCCAACAAACATGCATATTAAACATGCCATAATTAGCCAATTTATTTAACTATTTATAAGAAGCTAAACTATTATTAATCAAAACAAAAACAAATGAAAAAAATTACCTTGTTGACCCTATCGGTCATGTTCACTTTATCAATTTTTGCTAAGAAAGTAGAGGTTGCAGATGCAAAAATTGTGGCGCAAAACTTTTATTCTCTACAGTTCGAACAAATAAAAGGCTCAATACCCGATAATTTAATTGTGTCAGAGTCGTTTATTTTAACAGGAGAAAAAGGGGAAACCTTGCTGTATGTCTTTAATTTTGAGAATGGTTTTGTGCTGGTTTCGGCCGATGATGCCATTACCCCTATTCTGGGTTTTTCGCTGAAGAATAAATACCACGAAAATAATCAACCCGATGCGGTTATTGATTTACTTGAACATTACAAGAATCAAATTATTAATGCTATAAAGAACAAATTGGAAAGTACGACTGAAACAAGCTCACAATGGTCAACGTTTTTAAATCAGGAAGATTCCAGAGCTGTTGCTAATTGTATAATTTGGCCAAAATTCTTTGTGGTTAACCCGTTGTTAACCACTACCTGGGCTCAATCATTAGCGTATAATAATAAATGTCCTGAAGATGACCGAGTGGAGCCTGCTTATGGGCATCATGTACCAGCTGGATGTCAGGCTCTTGCAATGGCACAGGTAATGAAGTATTGGAATTACCCCACAAATGGAAATGGTATCTATTCATATAACGACCCGATGACATTTCCTGATGCGTATGGAATACAGTCTGCCAATTTTGGCAACACTACATACAATTGGAGCGAAATGCCTAACTCGCTATATGATAACAGCCTACAAACTAAGTATAGTCTTTCGTATAACTCAGTTGAGGCTGTTTCAACGTTAATATATCACTGTGGTGTTGCTAACACAACAGATTACGGATATAATGCATCTGGAGCAACTTCCAACGCCATGACTGGTGCATTAGTTAATTATTTTAATTATTCATCGTCAGCAAATTTAAAGTATAAAAGTAATTATAGTGCTGATGCGTGGGAATCGATATTGTGTTCCAACCTATCATCACACAAACCTGTATTATACAGGGGACAAGGAAATGGGTCCGGTCACGTTTTTGTTCTTGACGGTTACACAAAAATGCAAACGGAATGCTGCACTTATTATGCCTTGTTTCACATAAATTGGGGATGGAATGGTGATTTAGATGGTTACTATTATTTGACTGATCTTACTCCCGGTGTATTTAACTACAACGATATACAAGCAGCCGTTACAAGTATAACACCGCCAAATGTTACTTATTCACCTCCTCCTCAACCAAGTTATATCTCTGAGCCAGCCTGTTCACCACATTGTAACGATGCAGAAGTGGATTATTTTGTTCCGTTGATGAGCCAGGCTACCGGTTACGAATGGGATATTACAGGCTTGGTGTCAGCAGGAGTTACGGGAATCGGAAGATATGCCTCAGTATTTAGTCATCATTATGGCACTGCAACACTCTGGTGTAGGGGACTGAACAATGGAGTGCCTGGTCCCTGGAAAACCAAAACAATTTATATTGAAGATTGTGGCAAGACTTCTGACCCATTGGTTGATGTAGATGGTATTATACAGCTTCCGGAATTTCAATTTACCAATCTGGAACCTCTGTCTGACTCTGAGATAGAGGTTTATCCAAATCCGGCAAAAAGCGATATTCATATCAACTTGCCAGATTCATTGGTTCATTTTTCTTTCTTAGAGTTGTTGAATATGCAAGCTGAAGTTGTTTACAAGACTGAAATCAATCATTGTAATATAGTTATCAATACACAAGGGATACAAAGTGGTGTTTATATACTACGGGTTGTTTCAACTAATAGTATAGTGGTAAAAAAAGTCATTATTTCAAAATAGAAAATTATCAAAAGG
>PCUL01000294.1:1580-3013 GCA_002771745.1 Bacteroidetes bacterium CG18_big_fil_WC_8_21_14_2_50_41_14 | reverse complement strand
CATTTAACATGAAAACATATGAGAACAATACACTTTTTTTTTCTTGCATTTTTGTTTTTTATCTCTGGAATTACAATGAGTCAGGATTTTTCGATCGGTTTGAAAGATGGAATTTCATGGACAACCATTAACGGGATTTGGGATTATAAAAATGTAAAAAATTCGCAAATAGAAAATATCTCCGAACATAATTTCGGTTTTATGCTTAACTACAAATTATGCAGCCACTTTGTTGTACAAACAGAAATCAACATTGAAAGAAAAGGTTTTGATTTTAAAGTAAGTAATGATTATAATGGTCTCGGTTATCATGGTAATTACCGTTTGAAATATTTAAATATCCCCATTACTGTTCATTATGAACTTGGGAAAAAGGTTAATTATTATATTTATACCGGCATATACCTTGCCAGGTTGTTAAAGGCCGAAAACTACACCTCCATTAGTTTATCTTATCCTAGTAGTTATAGACACCTTGATGAAAGTTACGACCCGACTGATGAATTCAACAAGTCAGTTCTTGGAGGTATTGTTGGCCTGGGAATAAAAATACCTTTATGTGAAACAGTCCAATTTATTATTGACTCACGCTATCAGCTTGATTTGACTAAAGCGGCTAAAAATACTGAATACAAATACGATCCAAATCAGTATATTTTAGAGACCCCAAATAATTTTCAAAATGTTTATACCCGTTCCTTTACAATGAGTGTAGGTGTTTTATATCAAATACCGAATAAGAAGTAAGGTAAAAAATTGAAATAATTAACGGATGAAACAGCTGCGCTGAGAGAAGTTTGGATGTGTAAATCAAGGATATAACCGGCATGAAGTATAAAGGAAATATTTTAGTGCGCCAAAAGCTAATCGCGCTGGATGTGTTCCCCAACCCTGCCACCACACAAGTAAGCTTTGTATTGCCTGAGCATCAGGCAAATACCGGCCATCAAGCCCTGCTCAGGATTTTTGACCTTTCAGGTAAGCAGATGGCTCAAATACAAGTAAGAGACGGAAAAGCGGTTTGGAATTGTGGCACGATAAAACCGGGGTTGTATGTGTATTCTACCGCCCTGAACGGACAAAAAATCACCGGAAAAATAGTGGTTAAGCAATAGAACCTGTCGGAATTTTGTTTTAAACTCCTTTGGAAGCCAAAAATAATAATGGCAATAAAGAGGAATGGTAACTTTTCATTTTGGAGATTATTAAAAGTCAAATGTAGGATAGACGGTTGAACTAAACCTGATTCGGCAGTCAGGCTGTATCTTAGTGAAGGTGTGGCAATAACCCTGAAACAACACTTTTAAAATCATAAACCCCGAACATATCGGCGGAGGTGATGAGGATGATCACTACTATAACCCATTTCACAAAATCGACACCTTTGGTAACAGCAAGCCTGGAAGCAACCAATGCTCCAATTACATTGCCAA
>PCUL01000294.1:0-1544 GCA_002771745.1 Bacteroidetes bacterium CG18_big_fil_WC_8_21_14_2_50_41_14 | reverse complement strand
CCAACAAGGTAAAGGGCGAATACGCCAGCACAATAAATACCTTGATGGCGTTGGCTTTTACCAGGTTGAAACCAGCACCGGCCACAATGCCCGCAAGCAAAAAGTAACCTACGCCCAGGTGAATAAATCCGCCATAAATACCGATCAGGAAGAAGATGAGCAAGAGTTTCCAGCTAAGGGGTTTGCTTGAAATTTCTGCCCTGCCATAAATGTATTTCTGAGGGTTGTAAAAGATAAACACCAACATCACCAGCATGATAACACCGATGGCCTTTTCAAAAATGTCCTCCCGAATATCAACGGCCAGCCAGGCACCGATAAGCGAACCTAAAACAGTTGGAATTGACAGGTAGATTGCTTTTCGCAATTCAAGGGCTTTTTGCTGATGGAAACTGGTGGTGGCCGCGAGGGTCTGAATGGTGATGGCAATGCGGTTGGTTCCATTGGCCATGCCTGCCGGCAAACCCATGAGCATCAATACTGATAACGAGATGATGCTCCCGCCTCCTGCCAGCGTATTGATGAACCCAACCATCAACCCTGCCGTAATAAGAATTGTGATTTCAACCGTGGTCATGTTGCTGAAGATAAATAGGGAGTGTAAATTCTATACCTTGTCAGGGAAAATATTTTTGCTTTTTAATGCATCCCAACCCTGCGCCCGGAGTTGAATGGATTGGTTGTCGTTGGTAATCAGTCGTTCGCCTTCGCTGGCATCTGTCATGTATCCGATAATGGAGATGCCTTCCATCAATTTTACTTTTTCAAAGTCGCTTTGTTTGATGGTAAATAGCAGCTCATAATCATCACCTCCGTTTAAAGCCGCAACCGAAGGTACTATGTTAAAATCTTTCGCTGTGTCGAAAGTCAACTGATCGATGGGAATTTTATCTTCGTAAATGGCACAACCTGTCCCCGAAGCCTTGCACAGGTGCATGGCTTCTGAAGCCAGTCCGTCCGAAATGTCGATCATTGAAGTAGGCTTTACACCGGCTTCTTCAAGCATTTTCAGGACATTAATCCTGGCTTCCGGTTTTAATTGACGCTCAAGCAGATATTCTTTGTCCGACAAATCGGGTTGCATATTGGGATCGGCCAGAAAAACCGTTTTTTCCCTTTCCAATAACAATAATCCCATGTAAGCCGCGCCCAAATCGCCGCTCACACATAACAAATCATTTGGTGAAGCCCCTTTGCGGTACACTACCTTTTCAGGATCGGCCTCTCCAATGATGGTGATACTCAAAAATAGTCCGGCAGGACTTGAAGTGGTGTCACCACCAATTAAATCTACCTGATAAACTTCGCAGGCTTTTTTTATCCCGTCATAAATCTCTTTTATGGCTTCGGCAGAATATTTGGATGAAACACCCAATCCCACCAACAGTTGTTTTGGTGTCCCGTTCATGGCCACAATATCTGAAATATTCACCACCGCAGCTTTATAGCCCAGGTGCTTTAAAGGCATGTAAACCATATCGAAGTGAATGCCTTCGATAAGCAAATCCTTTGAAACAAGCATCACTTTTCCGGTTTCCGGCTGA
>PCUL01000054.1:865-1211 GCA_002771745.1 Bacteroidetes bacterium CG18_big_fil_WC_8_21_14_2_50_41_14 | reverse complement strand
CCGCGTTGCTTACCGACGATTATTATGCCAGCGATATTGCCTGGCTCGATATGAAAGACAATAAAATTGATATGGTGGTTGGTCCCATCGAAAACTATACCGATCAGCTTTTTGGTTACAAAGCGGCACATGAGTCTTTCATTTTGATCAAGGACATCGAGTGGAGCGACCGCCTGGCCCGTTTTGCTACCTTCCTGCCTGATCTTCAAAAAGGAATTCCTATAGCTCCTGAGTATAAAGCCGAAGTTCCGGGTATGGATGCACAGTTAAATGCTTATGATGTGGTATATTACGCTGGTGATTGCAATATGGCCACCAAGACCATCGCCATCAACCTGCCCAACGA
>PCUL01000054.1:450-844 GCA_002771745.1 Bacteroidetes bacterium CG18_big_fil_WC_8_21_14_2_50_41_14 | reverse complement strand
TGCCCATCGCCAACGAACTCATTACCCCGTCGCAACGCAAAAATATCACCTTCAACGCTTTTTTCTCCAATACCATGTTTCATGAAGTGGCCCATGGACTGGGAATTAAAAACACCATCAATGGCAATGGATCCGTTCGTAAAGCTTTAAAAGAAAGGTATTCATCCATTGAAGAAGGCAAAGCCGACATGCTGGGTTTGTATCTGGTTACCAAACTGAACGAAATGGGTGAGTTTAAGGATACCGATCTCATGGACAACTATGTTACTTTCATGGCCGGAATTTTCAGGTCGGTCAGATTTGGTGCAAGCAGTGCCCATGGAATGGCCAACATGTTGAGGTTTAACTATTTCCTTGAAAAAGGCGCGTTTACACGTCATGAGGATGGAACCTA
>PCUL01000054.1:0-402 GCA_002771745.1 Bacteroidetes bacterium CG18_big_fil_WC_8_21_14_2_50_41_14 | reverse complement strand
TTGAGGCCATGAAAACGGCTTCCGTTGAACTGATTGATAAAATTCTCACCCTCCAGGGGGATGGCAATTATGAAGGTGCCTCTCAATGGATAGAAGCTCAGGGAAATATTCCTGTTCAGTTACAACAGGATCTCGACCGTGCAAATGCAATGGGTATTCCTGTGGATATCTATTTCGAACAAGGAGCACAGGTACTTGGTCTTTAGTTTACTGTCCGATTGCCGGGGAATTGTGCGCGTATACGGACAGTGTTCGTATTTGCAACAATTCCTCATTTTTTCAATATTAAGACCTTCAATTATTTATAATTGTTGGTATAATTTCTGATAACTCAATGTCTTATCCAATAAACCACATCTAATGAAAAAAGGTATTATAATGTTAATGACCCTGGTGGTATTT
>PCUL01000205.1:11392-12058 GCA_002771745.1 Bacteroidetes bacterium CG18_big_fil_WC_8_21_14_2_50_41_14 | reverse complement strand
TATTATTACTCTGTTGCGGGACGGCAAGATTGCACTCTTTGGCAAAGCTTTGGTTATAGGTTTGGCTTGTGGGGCTTTGACAATGTGTGCAATGTGTGTTGGCATTTTTTATTTTCTTTTTTGGCAAACATTTTATTCTTGTCGGTTCTGTCTTTTTAGCCTTGCAGGTAAAGAGTAGATAAACCCAACTCTGTCAGCTATCTGTTTAATACCCCTTTTCTTTAACCTCTTTATAATTAATAACCTACCCATTTTCAATCGTTTATAATTAGTTAAATCGCTTTCTTTCTACTTCATTGTAATTGGACCATCGGGTGTTTGGCAGGGTAAATCTAGGGATTTATTTTAATGGTTTGATTTTTAGAGTCATTATTTTGGTGAATTATTTTTGGGCGATGTGGGGTAAAGAGATTGATCTCACTTCTAAAACCCTCTACCAACAACCATAACCTGTATCAACTACCGTTTTCTTAAACTTCAAACAAAACATAGCCTGGTTGCCAGAATTTAACCGGCAATCGTTTATCGATTTGTGAATTGTTGAATCTAAGAAAGGCGAAACATTCGCACGGCAGTGGTTTTGTGAACATAGTTTCTAAAATACAGGCACGAGTGTAGTAGTCTGTCAAGCAGGGTAAAGAAATCCATTTTTCGTATAACAGCAAT
>PCUL01000205.1:10141-11369 GCA_002771745.1 Bacteroidetes bacterium CG18_big_fil_WC_8_21_14_2_50_41_14 | reverse complement strand
AAGTGAAAAATATAATCATACCATTAGATATATCTCCCGAGATAATGATTGCTTTAAATGAAAATGAACAAGAACTTAAGAATTATTTTCAGATCGGATATGCAAAAATTAAGTGATCTATAAAAATGAAAATTGTTGTAGCCGATACAGGAGTAATCATCTCACTTGTTCATATCCAACGAATTGATCTAATTGAAAAAATATTTGGTGAGTATTATATTGCAAAAGCTGTTTGGATTGAGTTAAACAACTAGGTGGGGTATGATTGTAACGAAACAAGCAGAAACCAACATCCCTAATCAATGATCAATAGAAAAATGAATAGAACTATCCTGTGTATCGCCATTCTGATAGTAAGTTTAAACACCCGGGCACAAACCTACGAACGCATTGTTGCCCCGGAATCTACTGTAACAGACACATTTTATCATCACTACATTGTGGAAGATAAATATCGGCAGATGGAAAATGTAACAAGCCCGGAAACCCAGCACTGGCTCAAAAGCGAGGAAAAACTGGCAAAAAGATATCTGGCTATATCATCCAACAAAACCCAATCGTATCCAAGTATTGATAAATACAGGCACGCTGATTTCGAGTTTCCACATAAAGTAGGCGACTACTATTTTACTTACGCCTACTATAACGACAACAATGTGCCGGCACTATTTTATCAAAAATCGGTGAATGCCGATCCCAAGATTATCGTTGACCCCATGGATATTTCGAGTAGCAACTACATTGATATTAAATATTTTACAGTATCGAATGATTCAAAATACATGCCTTTACCTATAATCGGGATGGCAGCGATTTAGCCGAATTAAAGATCGTTTCACTCATTACCCGTCGATATTTGAAGGATCATCTTACCGGCCTCAAATTTTCTGATATCATATGGCGGGACAACGGATTCTTTTATTCAACCTACGAACAACAGGGGACTTTTGGAAAAACTTATGGACAGAAGGTGTTTTACCATTCATTAGAAACCGAACAAGGTGACGACGTACTCATTTTTGAAAGAAGTGAGCACCCCGACAGGGAATTCAGTTTTCAGACACTGGCCGAAGAGCGTTTTTTTATTCTGAAGGAATACAACAAAGAAATCAATAAAATCAACTTTTACTATGTTGATTATGAATCCGAAACAACTCAGCTGCGACCTTTACTGTCCAATATTTCGTTCGATCTGGACCTCATCGAATACCATAACGACAAATTTATT
>PCUL01000205.1:290-10114 GCA_002771745.1 Bacteroidetes bacterium CG18_big_fil_WC_8_21_14_2_50_41_14 | reverse complement strand
GATACTGATTTATAAGGAGGGTCAGCATCAGCTCATCACAATAGCTGATTATGACGGAAAGTTATTACACCGAATGGATTTTCAACTTGCCACCACTGTACGTGGGTTTAACGGCAATCCTAACGATGAAGAAGTACTGTACAGTGTGTCGACGTATACTATCCCCCCTGTCGTTTATCGTTTTAATATCAAGACATTTAAAGATAAACCTACCAAAACAACAAGAGTAACTTTCGATTATCAGAACATCGAATATAAAGAACTGGAATGTCTCACTTCCGATAGTGTCACCATCCCCATGATCCTGGTGTATGAGAAAGGATTAATGCCGGATGGAAATAACCCGATGATTCTGGAAGCTTATGGTGGATTTGGGGTTGTTGAAAAGCCATCCTTCGATCCGGCCATCGTTCATTTTATTCATGAGGGTGGAATTTATGCCTTCGCAAGCATTCGCGGCGGTGGCGAAAAAGGCATCGATTGGGCAAAACAGGGAAAAGGTAATCACAAACAAACCTCCTTTGATGACTTTATTTCGGCAGCCGAATTTCTCATCGAAAAAAAATATACAAATCCCGATAAGCTGGCCATCACGGGAATCTCTAACGGAGGTCTGGTAGTGGCCGCAACAGCCATACAACGGCCTGATTTGTTTAAAGTGGTGGTTCCCGTTGTTGCCCCAATGGATATGATCAGAAGTGAACAATTTACGGTTGGACATTTTAACACACCTGAGTTTGGCACAACGACAGACAGTGCCAGTTTTGTTAACCTTTTGTCATACTCACCTTATCAAAATATTAAAGAGAAAATCAACTATCCGGTGATGCTGGTGGTTACATCCGAAAATGACGATCGTGTACCCCCTTTTCATACTCCTTGTTTTCGTTTCGTGTAACGTGGATTCACAGAAAATATCCACTGACAAATGGAAAAATGAAATCTTAAATACCGAACAGGAATTTAACGACTATGCCCAAAAGGAAGGCATTCCAAAGGCATTTCTGGCCTTTGCTGCTGCCGAGGCCGTTCTGATGCGAAACGACAGTTTAATCGTTGGAAAAATGGCAATAGCCCATTTTTTCAACCAGAAAAAAACTGTTTCCAATATGGCCAGCCTGGTCTGGAAACCGGATTTTGTAGACGTAGCTGCTTCGGGCGATCTGGGATATACTTTTGGCAAATACACCTACACCACAACCGACTCAATTGGAAACGAACATATTTATACCGGTGTTTTTCATACGGTTTGGCGTAAACAATCCAATGGCAGGTGGAGGTTTGTCTGGGATTAAATAAAGTTTTTCCACGTAATTGGATAAATGAATACACCGCCTTTTTGTGTATATAAGTCAGGTTGTAAAAGGTGAAATGTTATTGCTTTAATCAGTGGGAGGAGCTGAAAACAAAAATATTTTGTTTTGGTTTTGAGGCTCAATTCTGAGGTGCAGCGCACCGAAAATATTTATAGCCAATCAAATATCAATGGATTCAAGGTGCGGAGCACCGTAATATTGATTAAAAAAACATTGTATTTTTAGCCTTAACTTAAAAATAAATTCCATTGGGTTCTTTCTTGATTTTCATACGTTTATATAAAGGTGAAAATAGGTCGGTGCTCTGCACCTTAACAAATTTATTCTTGTTTTCTACAAATGTTGGCGGTACTCCGTACCTGTTGATTTGTCTTGAAAACGGATAGTTGTATATATGGAGTATGTAATTATTACCTAACACCTTACATGTTTCAAATAAATGAGTATCCGGTTTTGTACCTAAGTTATCCATGGCCCTCAGATTCATCTGACGGACAGATTAGTGAATACAGCCAATGTCATCAGCCGCAGGTAATAGGGTTAAAGCCCAAATGTAACCGTTGACTGAAGTCAACGGCAAAGAATAACAACTCTTTATTCCTCTGTTTAGGTAAACAACCGGCTACTCATATTCAAATATATTAGAACCTCATCATTAAATTCCCGTCTTCATTTCATACCAAATCATTTCTTTGTTATCATAAAGTGCTGTAAGGATGTACCGTATGATGTTTTTTCACAACATAAACAATATTTAAAACATCCATGGGCAATTATTTACCTAATTTTACTGCCTGTTTACTCAATCATCGGTTGATATTATCCTCAATCATCTTATTTTGGAAGGTTCCGATGCCACAACAATCCCGTCCGGGAATCGTTCTTTTAAACTCAAACGTAAATCACCAACATTAAACTCTTATTAACATAAAACACAGATAAAATGAAAATAGGCTTCGTAGGACTGGGAAAAATGGGGTTCAATATGGCCCATCGGTTATTGAACCATCACCATGATGTTGTGGCCTGGAACAGGTCGGTGGAGAGTATTAATGAAATTGAAAAATTGGGAGCCATCGGGGCAAAATCAATCGCGGATTTGGTGAATAAATTGCCCGGACGCAGGGTGGTATGGATGATGGTACCTGCCGGAAAACCCGTTGATGACACCTTAAATGCATTGCTCGAACTTCTCAACAAAAATGATATTGTGGTTGATGGTGGCAATTCGTACTGGAGAGAAACCCAGCAACGTGCTGAAAAAGCAGCCGAAAAAGGTGTGATCTACCTGGACTGCGGAACCAGTGGTGGCGTTTGGGGATTGCAAAACGGCTATTGCCTGATGTACGGCGGTATAAAAGAAGCCACCGACTATGTTGATCCCATATTTAAATCACTGGCTCCTGACCATGGCGCGGTATATTGTGGCCCTTCCGGAACAGGCCACATGGTTAAGATGGTTCACAATGGAATTGAATATGGAATGATGCAATCCTATGCTGAGGGCTTCGAAATTCTCGAAAAATCACCCTACGACATTGACCTGACCAAGGTTGCCGATGCCTGGCAATATGGAAGCGTGGTTCGATCATGGTTACTCGAATTGGCCGTTAGTGCTTTAAAGGAAGATCCAAAACTGGATCAACTCCAGGATTATGTTTCTGACAGTGGCGAAGGAAGATGGACCGTACAAACAGCCATGGATTTTGATGTGCCTGCACATGTGATCACCGCTTCATTGTTTACCCGGTTCCAATCACGGCAAAAGGAATCCTTTGCCATGAAGATGCTGGCCGCTCTGCGAAACCAGTTTGGCGGACATGCTGTTAAAACCAAAGACCAGGAAGCAAAATGAGTGAAGACGACAGCCTTATTTACGTAATTTTTGGCGCTTCGGGCGACCTCACGAAGAGAAAACTGGTCCCGGCGCTATATTCGCTGTTTGTCCAGAAACTGCTGCCGGAAAAATTTGCCCTGTTGGGTGCATCACGTTCGCAACTCACTGATGATGAATTCAGAACGGCCATGAAATCGGCCATCCTTGAATTTAAAGAAATTGACGACACCTCCGAAATTGAAGCATTCGTTCAAAAACTTCATTACACCTCCCTTAAATTTGATGACGGTGCCACCTATGTTCCGTTAAAAGAACGGATTGAGAAATTGCGCGAACAAAAAAATATCAATGGAAACACCATCTTTTACCTGTCAACGCCACCCAGTTTATACGGGATTATTCCCCAACACCTGGCTTCCATCGGATTAAATAACCAGGCCGATGGATGGAAACGCATCATCATCGAAAAGCCCTTCGGATACGACCTGGAATCGGCTATCCAACTTAAAGACCAGCTGTTGTGCGACTGGGTCGAGGAACAATTATACAGAATAGACCATTATCTGGGTAAGGAAACCGTCCAGAACCTGCTTGTTACCCGGTTTTCAAATGGAATTTTTGAGCCTTTGTGGAACCGGAACTATATCCATCATGTTGAAATTACCTCAGCCGAAAGCATCGGTGTGGAACAGCGGGGTGGTTATTACGAAACCTCTGGTGCTTTGCGCGACATGGTTCAAAACCATTTACTACAGGTAGTTGCCATCACAGCCATGGAATCGCCTTCCTCGCTCGAACCCGGCGCCATTCGGAATGAAATATTAAAGGTGTTTCAATCGCTGCGTCCTTTTAAAAAGGAAGATGTAAAATACAACACCATCCGGGGACAATACCTGACTTCACACATCAAGGGTGAAGCCATTCCCGGCTACCGCGAGGAAAATGGCGTTAACCCCGATTCGTTGACAGAAACTTACGCCGCTCTGAAGTTTTATATCGACAATTGGCGCTGGGGTGGCGTTCCATTTTACATTAGAACCGGCAAGCGATTGCCTACCCGGGTTACTGAAGTGGTGATACATTTTAAAGCCACGCCTCATTTTCTTTTTTCACAGGATGGCGGTAACAGCGCCAGCAACAAACTGGTTATCAGAATACAACCTGATGAAGGCATCTTGCTAAAATTTGGAATGAAAACACCCGGAGCCGGTTTTGAGGTGCAAACGGTGAACATGGATTTTCACTACTCTGATCTTGCGCACCAACGCATCCCTTCGGCCTACGAGCGACTGATTTACGATTCCATCAAAGGGGATTCCACTTTGTTTGCCCGCACAGAAGAAGTACTGGAAGCCTGGAAATTTCTGTCACCGGTAATTGATTGTTGGAAAAACGAACATGATGCACCTTTGTATGGTTATCCGTCCGGAACCTGGGGACCGGAAACAGCCGACAGTCTGATTGAAGACAAAAACATCACCTGGCGCTACCCCTGTAAAAACCTGTCGGACGATGGTATTTATTGCGAACTGTAAGCATGAAAAAGATCATTAACATATTTGAAACAGCAGATGGCTTGTCGCAATTTGTTGCACAACAGCTGGTTAAACAGATTGCGGATTTGTCTGAAGGTCATTTTTTTTCCATTGCTTTATCCGGTGGATCGACACCAAAATCCATATTCCGGTATTTGGCACTCAACTACACCGAACAAATCGACTGGAGGAAACTGCTGGTGTTTTGGGGAGATGAACGCTGTGTAGCACCCGAAAGTGACGAGAGCAATTACAGACTGGCTCGTGAGAATTTGCTTGATCTGGTGCCCGTTCCAAAAGAAAATATCTTCCGGATTTTGGGCGAAAACGATCCTGCTGAAGAGGCCATTCGCTATACGGAAACCATAAAAAACCACCTCCCGTCAATTCATGGAATACCGCAGTTCGATTACATCCTGCTCGGACTTGGCGAAGACGGACACACGGCTTCCATTTTTCCTGATCAAATTCAACTTTTTCAAAGTAACCGGTTTTTTGAGGTGGCCACCCATCCGCAATCCGGTCAAAAACGAATTTCGGTCACAGGCAGCGTAATCAACCAGGCCAGAATGGTTTCGTTTATTGTCACCGGAGAGGCCAAGGCCGAAATGGTTGCCCGCATTCTGGAGAAAAAACCAGGTTGGGAACACCTTCCGGCATCGCTGGTTCATCCGGAAAATGGGCTTCTTTACTGGCTTCTTGATAAAAATGCAGCACAAAATTTAAAAAATACTGATTAATTGAACTAACATGAAAACGACGTTAACGAATACAGAAAGCTGGAAATCGCTTAAGAACCATTTTGAAGAAATTAAACGGGTGCAAATAAAAACCCTGTTTGAAAACGACAAAAACCGTGGTCAGCAATTGGTGGTGAAAGCCGAAGGAATCTACTTTGATTATTCAAAGCACAGAATTACCGGAGAAACCTTAAAATTGCTTTCTCAGTTGTTGGAAGACAGAGACTTTGCCAAAAAGCGCAAGGCCATGTTTGGTGGTGAAAAAATCAATATCACCGAAAACAGAGCTGTGCTGCATACGGCTTTGCGGGCTCCAAAAGGATCGACGATCCTGGTGGATGGCCACAATGTGGTGCCCGATGTACATGCCGTTCTGGATAAAATGTCCGGTTTTGCCAACAAAATCAGAAACGGCGAGTGGAAAGGACATTCGGGAAAACCCATCAAAACCATCATCAACATTGGAATTGGCGGATCGGATTTAGGTCCGGTAATGGCCTACGAAGCCCTGAAGTATTTTAGCATGAGAAGCCTGAATTTCAGGTTTGTGTCCAACGTGGATGGAAGCGATTTCGCAGAAGCGGTAGAAGGATTGCGGGCCGACGAAACCCTCTTTATCATCTCATCAAAAACATTTACCACCCTCGAAACCATGGCCAATGCACAAACAGCACGCCAATGGGCCCTGAAAAACCTGGGCGATGAATCGGCGATAGCCAAACATTTTGTGGCTGTTTCGACCAACGAAAAGGAAGTAACCCGGTTCGGCATCGACCCGCAGAACATATTTGGATTCTGGGATTGGGTGGGCGGCCGTTACTCCATGAGCGCAGCCATCGGACTTTCGACCATGATCGCCATCGGGCCTGAAAATTACCACGAAATGCTGGCGGGCTTACACAAAATGGATGAACATTTCAGGACGGCTCCCGTGGAAAAAAACATCCCTGTCGTCATGGCACTGCTCGGCGTTTGGTACAACAATTTCTTTGGGGCAGAAACTCAGGCTGTTTTTCCCTATGATAAATACCTCCACCGCTTTCCTGCTTATTTACAACAGTTAACCATGGAAAGCATGGGAAAGCATGTTACACTCGGTGGACAGGTGACTGACTATCAAACCGGTGCCATTTATTGGGGTGAACCCGGTACCAACGGGCAACATTCGTTTTATCAGTTAATTCATCAGGGAACCAAGTTGATTCCGGTTGATTTTATCGGATTTAAAGAATCGCTTAATCTGTTGCCACCGCATCAGGATTACCTGATAGCCAACATGATTGCACAAGGCGAGGCGCTGGCTTTTGGCAAAACAGCCGATGAAGTCCGTACGGAAGGGGTTGCCGAAGATATGATTCCCCACAAGGTTTTTGAAGGCAACAGGCCTTCCTCTACTTTCTTTCTGGATAAACTCAGCCCTGAAAATCTGGGGAAACTGGTAGCCATGTACGAGCATTGTGTTTTTGTTCAGGGTGTGATTTGGGATATTAATCCCTTCGACCAAATGGGTGTTGAACTGGGGAAAGTCCTGGCGCAAAACATCATCCCCGAATTACAGAATAAGGAAAAACCACTGCATCACGATAGTTCCACCAATGCCCTTATTGAGTTTTACAGACGATAAAATCAAATTCAATCTTCACAATTAACACCTCAAAGGAATCTTCATGCAGAACACTATTTTTATACAATATGCCAGGACGCCTATGGGAGAGTTGATTGTTAGCGGTAATGGCCACTTGGTTGGATATGCCGGAGGACTGCTCACAAAGAGGAAATTGCTCAATTTGGAAACAGCTTTAAACGAACCTCAACTAAGTCTTTTTTGATTAATCACCTCTATTCGGGATATTTTTAATATTTTCGAGCGGAATAATTTGATCTTAAACTCAGGAATATGGCAACTGTTCAATATCACCATCCCGACTACTTTTGTGTGGATGAACTCCTTACCGAAGAACATCAACTGATTAGAAACTCCGTAAGAGAGTGGGTAAACAGGCGTGTAAAACCAATCATCGATGAGGCTTGTCAAAAGCATGAATTCCCGGGACATCTGATGAAAGAACTGGGCGAAATTGGCGCGTTTGGCTCCTATATTCCAGAAAAATATGGTGGCGCAGGTTTGGACCAGATTTCTTATGGTCTGATCATGCAGGAACTCGAAAGAGGTGATTCAGCCTTGCGTTCGGCAGCATCTGTTCAATCGTCGCTGGTCATGTACCCGATTTATAAATTCGGAACGGAGGAACAAAGGGTAAAGTACTTACCTGCCCTGGCAAAAGGGGAAATGGTCGGAGCCTTTGGTTTAACCGAACCCGATCACGGCTCCGATCCGGGAAGCATGAAAACCAGGTTCGAAGATAAAGGAGATCATTTTCTGCTAAACGGAGCTAAGATGTGGATTACAAATGCCGCGATTGCAGACGTTTGTGTTGTTTGGGCAAAAGATGAGCACAAAGTCGTGCGGGGTCTGATTGTCGAAAAAGGGATGCCGGGCTTTTCAGCTCCTGAGACTTTAAACAAATGGTCGTTGAGGGCATCCATTACCGGCGAACTGGTTTTTGACAATGTCAAGGTTCCAAAAGAAAATATATTGCCGAATGTACATGGATTGAAAGGGCCGTTAATGTGCCTTAATTCAGCCAGGTATGGCATTGCCTGGGGAGTTATTGGTGCGGCCTGCGATTGCTACGATACGGCATTGCGGTACGCCCTCGAGAGAAAACAATTCGACAAACCAATAGCAAGCTTTCAACTTACCCAGAAAAAGTTGGCCGAAATGATCACCGAAATTACCAAAGCCCAGCTTCTTGCGTGGCGTTTGGGCACGTTGAGAAATGAGGATAAGGCCACTCCCGGCCAAATCTCGATGACCAAAAGAAACAATGTGGAGATTGCCCTGAAGATTGCCAGGGATTCCAGACAAATTCTGGGTGCGATGGGAATTACAGGTGATTTCCCCATGATGCGTCACATGATGAACCTGGAGTCGGTAATTACCTACGAAGGAACACACGATATTCATTTGTTGATCACCGGGATGGATATTACCGGCATTAATGCTTTTTTGTAGAGATCCCGAATGCTTCGGGATTGGGGGAAGTCGCCTGCTGTTGATGCCTGAATAGCGTTGACCGGATTAAGTTCCATGGGCAAAAGAGTAGCGTTTATTGGCAGGTAAAGACTACCTCACGCGAGGGTATTAATTGATCCGGCTACAAAGAGTGATTCACATGGATGAAACACTTCAGGATATTTGATATATTTGCCGGTCGTACTGAATAATTGAAAAAATGAATACCTATCTTCAAATTGGCAGCAGCGTTGTATTCTTCGCATTGATCGCCTACTCCATCGGAATTATAACCGAACAGCGGACCAGACATATTGGCCAACGGGTGATTACATTTCTAACGCTGGGGGTTCTTCTGGATATTACGGCTACCATTTTCATGATCATTGGATCGGATAAAGGCGGTTTTACCCTGCATGGTTTTATTGGTTATTCCTCCTTGCTGGGCATGATGACGGACGCCATTTTCATGTGGAAACTCATTGCCCGGTCAGGCATGAACTCAGAAGTACCCAAAAAACTGCATCTCTATTCAAGATACGCCTACATTTGGTGGGTATTGGCCTTTATTACAGGTGGGTTGTTGGTGGTATTCAGATAGAGTTACAGCGAGTTACTGTTGATCAACGAATCACTTATTCCATCATAAGTGGGATTAACAGGTATTGTAGAAATGCCTGAAAGTACAAAATTCCATTGGTTTTCGGTATGTTAATCTCAAATTTCTCATTTATTTAATTGTCGAAACGAAAATGTCTAACTCTGCATCATTCCAATCCTGACTTCTTTCATTATAAACTTCAAAATCAAACCCAAATTTTCGGTTCGTGTTTGAATTCCATATTTTTTCCCATGCTTCGGTAATGCATCCTGTCATAACACCTTTAGCAATAACTTTCACATAATTTTGAGATGGCACAAAAAGCTCGTTCAACTCTCCTGGTGGTATAGCTTTTTCGTCAACCATACAGCCTATAAAATAAGAAAAAGGTTTTGTTTCATCTTTTTCATAGTCATAATATACAGCATAAATTTCATTGCTCAGCTTATCGGGAATAAGGTCAAATATTTTTTCAGTTTCAAATTTTTGCCAAAGGTTTCCACAATCTAAACCTGACTGATTGTTTTCATTGGTGGTCTTGTTTTCAAGTTTTATTCCAACTAATTTGAAGTTGTCTTTTTTGATTTTTTCCATTTTTGCCTTTTAAGTTATAGAAGTTTTATTATTTAATTGTTGTCTTTTATTAATGATTGCAACGTTTGGCATATGAGTAGTGGCGGCGTTCGGAGCAAGTCGCTGTCAACCGAGGCAGAAACTAC
>PCUL01000205.1:0-256 GCA_002771745.1 Bacteroidetes bacterium CG18_big_fil_WC_8_21_14_2_50_41_14 | reverse complement strand
CGCCATTACTTATATGCCGTGTTGAACTAAACCTCTCTACGTTCGGTGGTTTTATGTTGTCCACCGAATTGTAGATAAGTTGCACCTTTACAGAATTATTCATTAATCTCAAGGTAACATGACAAACTTAAAAAAAATTTGATCAGGAAGCTACGCTTCGCAATTTAAGTGTCCGCACACGGGAGAGTTATTGGTGGCACATCAACGATTAATGGGGACGGGAGAGTTATTGGTGGCACATCAACGATTAATGGGG
>PCUL01000310.1:10494-15700 GCA_002771745.1 Bacteroidetes bacterium CG18_big_fil_WC_8_21_14_2_50_41_14 | reverse complement strand
AGGCCAGGGATTTATGCATGTAAAAGCCTTCGAGACATTGGTAAAAACAAATAACCTCAAGGTAAATGTGAAGTTTATGATTGAAGGGGAAGAAGAAATTGGGTCGGTTAGTCTGGGTGCTTTTTGCGACGAACATAAAGAAATGCTGAAAGCCGACATTATCCTGGTTTCCGACACGGGGATGATCGCCCGCGACATTCCCTCCATTACCGTAGGTTTGCGTGGACTGGCCTATTGGCAAGTGGAAGTTACAGGCCCCAACCGCGACCTGCATTCAGGGCTATTTGGCGGTGGTGTCGCCAATCCCATCAATGTGTTGTCCAAAATGATAGCCTCCATGACCGATGAGAACAACCGGATTACCATGCCGGGTTTCTATGACGATGTATTGGAAGCTACTGCTGAAGAACGTGAAAAACTGAATAAGGCACCATTCAGCCTGAATGAATATCAAAAAGCAATTGATGTAGCCGAAGTTGCGGGAGATAAAGGCTTTACCACCATCGAACGTACCGGAATCAGGCCATCGTTTGATGTGTGCGGTATCTGGGGAGGATACACAGGTGAAGGAGCAAAAACTGTGTTGCCTTCAAAAGCTTATGCAAAGATTTCTACCCGACTGGTTCCGAATCAAAACCATGAAAAAATTGGTAAAATGTTTGAGGCGCATTTCGCCTCCATAGCACCAAAATCGGTTAAAGTTAAGGTGGAAACCTTGCATGGCGGACAGGCCTATGTTTGTCCCATCGATTTACCCGCCTATCGGGCCGCCGAAAAAGCTTACACCAAAACCTATGGCAAAGTGCCCATTCCAACCCGCAGTGGTGGCAGCATCCCCATCATCTCCACTTTTGAAGATAAACTGGGAATCAAAACCATCCTCATGGGATTCGGGCTGGAGTCGGATGCCATTCACTCTCCAAATGAAAATTTCAGGGTTGAAAACTTCTATAACGGAATCCATACCATCTCCTGGTTTTATCATTACTTCGCCGAAGAATTGAAATAATTTTTCTGATAATTTTCAATCATTACAAAGGCTGCATCTATTTAGCAGCCTTTGTTGTTCGCAAAAAATAAATTGCTATAGATAATTAACCTAACTTTGCCCCGAATTCCGGCATCGAAATTTTCCGTTTTTAATACATCCCTATCTTGCCGAAAATACAAATTGCCATACCAACTAGTTAGTTGTTAAATAAAGAGGTTACTCACTTTTTAGTTTTTTTTGTCATCATGTCGTCCACTTTCTCCCTATCCTTTAAAAAATAATTGTGAAGCTATATATTAAATACATGGTCAGCAACCGCTGTAAATTGGCGGTGAAAGAAGACCTGAAAAGGTTGGGCCTGCATTTTATCTTCGTCGACTTAGGTGAAGTTGAAATCATGGAAGACCTCAACGAAGAGCGGCGTGTTCAGGTAAAAAAAGCTTTGCTCAATTCCGGTTTTGAATTGATGGATGATAAACGTGCTGTTTTGATTGAAAAAATAAAGACTGCAATTATTGAAATGGTTCATCATTCTGAGGAAGGTATTAAAACAAACTTTTCAAAGTATTTAAGCGAAAAAATGAATCATGATTACACCTATCTGTCAAACTTATTTTCCGAAGTTCAGGGAACTACAATTGAACAATTCATTATCTCACATAAAATTGAAAGAATTAAAGAATTAATTATTTATGGGGAACTCAACATTTCCGAAATTGCCTGGAAAATGAATTACAGCAGTGTGGCTCATTTATCCAATCAATTTAAAAAAGTAACCGGACTTTCCCCTTCTCATTTTAAAAAGTTAAAAGAAAAAAGACGCAGACCCATCGAAGAAATTGGATCCAGGTAGCTTTCAGGACTAAATGAAAATAGAATGAAAACAAAAACCAATGCCGATAACAATGGGGATCAATACGCCAGGCGTTTAATTGAAGCCAGTCTGGATCCATTTGTTACCATCAATGCCGAAGGTAAGATAACAGACGTAAACAAGGCTATGATAAAAGTGACGGGTGTTTCACGTGGAATGCTAATCAATACTGAGTTCTCAGGTTATTTCACAGAACCAAAAAAAGCACAGGATATTTATATTCAGGTATTCAAAAAGGGTTTTATAGTGGATTTCCCACTTACCATTAAACATAAAAACGGTAGTTTAACGGAAGTTTCATACAATGCTTCGGTTTATAAAGATGATGAAGGTCAGGTTCAAGGGGTATTCGCGGCGGCGCGGGATGTTACGGATCAAAAATGGGCCATCGAATTAAGGAAAGCAAATAAAGAACTTGCTTTTCAAAATAATGAAAAGGAAAAACGGGCTGCTGAATTAAGCATTGCCAACGAAGAACTTGCTTTTCAAAATGTAGTGAAAGAGAAACGAGCCGCAGAATTAATCATTGCCAATAAAGAACTGGCTTTTCAAAACAATGAAAAAGAAAAACGGGCAGCTGAATTAGTCATCGCTAATGAAGAGCTTGTATTTCAAACACAAGTGAAAGAAAAAAGGGCTGCTGAGTTGGTCATCGCTAATGAAGAACTTGCTTTTCAAAATAATGAAAAAGAAAAACGGGCAGCGGAACTAATCATTGCTAACGAAGAACTTGTATTTCAAACACAAGTGAAAGAAAAACGAGCAGTGGAGTTAACCGTTGCCAATGAGGAACTTGCCTATCAAAAAAGCGAGAAAGAAATAAGGGATGCTGCCAATAAAGAACTTGAGGCCTTCAATTATGAAGAAAAACTGGCTTCACAATATACCCTCAGCCTGATTGAAGCCAGTCTTGACCCTTTGGTTACCATCAATACCGAAGGCAAGATCACCGATATGAACGAGGCCCTGGCAAACATTACCGGTCTTACGCGCGAAGAACTGACAGATACCGACTTTCTGGATTATTTTACCGAACCACAAAAAGCGCGCGAGGTTTATCAGGAGGTTTTCGCCAAAGGATCAGTTGCCAATTCCCCACTTACCCTTCGCCATAAAGACGGTAAGCTGACCGATGTATTATTCAATGGGTCGGTATATAAAGATGACGGTGGAAATGTTCAGGGAGTAGTGATTGTTGCGCGCGATGTTACTGAACAAAAAAGAATCGCAACAGAACTCACAGAAGCGATTGTATTTGCCGAAATGGCAACAGTGATTGCAGAGGAAGCGAAGAGTAAGGCGGAAAAGGCTACACTAATTGCTGAAGATGCCGTGAAAGCAAAGCAGCAATTCTTGTCGAACATGAGCCATGAAATTCGTACCCCGATGAATGCGATTATCGGCTTCACGAAAGTGGTTTTAAAAACCGATTTAACAGCCAGGCAAAAAGAATATTTACAGGCCATCAAATTAAGCGGTGATGCACTCATTGTCCTGATTAACGACATACTCGATCTGGCAAAAGTGGATGCCGGAAAAATGACTTTTGAGCAAATACCATTCAAAATGAGTTTCTCCATATCAGCCATGCTTCATTTGTTTGAAACAAAAATCCAGGAAAAAAATTTAAAGCTGGTTAAAGAATACGACAATACGATACCGAAATACTTACTTGGCGACCCGGTGCGTTTGCACCAGATCATTTTAAACCTGGTAAGCAATGCCGTTAAGTTTACCACAAAAGGAAAAATTACGGTCAGCGTTCGCATGCTGGATGAAGATGATGAAAAGGTAACCATTGAGTTTGCCGTATCAGATACCGGAATTGGAATACCGGAAGCTAAATTAGACAGAATTTTTGAAAACTTCCAGCAGGCTTCAAGCGGCACATCACGTTTATATGGAGGTACCGGATTAGGCCTTGCCATCGTTAAACAACTGGTAGAACCTCAAGGGGGCACCATTCAGGTAAAGAGTAAAATAAAAGAGGGCTCAACCTTTAGTTTTACATTGTGTTTTAAGAAAACAAAAGCCAAACCGGAATTAGAATCAGAAATTGTAGATTTGAATACCGAAATAACCGATGTAAAAGTATTGGTGGTGGAAGACATTGTACTCAATCAATTGCTGATGAAAACACTATTGGATGATTTCGGATTTGACTGTGATATCGCCGATAACGGTAAAATCGCCATTGAGAAAATGCAAACCAAAACCTACGATGTTATTTTAATGGACCTACAAATGCCTGAAATGAATGGTTTTGAGGCAACCGATTACATTCGCAACCAAATGAAATCGGATATACCTATCATTGCTTTAACGGCGGATGTTACCACGGTAGATTTGGCTAAATGCAAAGCCGTAGGGATGAATGATTATATTGCAAAACCTGTTGATGAAAGAGTATTATACAGCAAAATGGTTGGATTAGTAAAAAAAACCTCCCCAACCATTGTAACAGATGATGTAGAACCTGATGAGCTTACAGTAGAAGGCGGCCAAAAGGATAAATGTATTGACTTAAATTATTTAATCCGGCGAACGAAATCAAATCCAATTTTGATGATGGAAATGATTTCACTTTATCTGAAACAAACCCCACCTTTAATTGTTGCAATGAAAAAAGGGTTTGAAAAGAAAGATTGGGATTCGCTGTATGCCGCCGTTCATAAACTGATCCCATCCTTCTCAATCATGGGAATTGGAGCTGATTTTGAAGAGATGGCAAGAAAAGTACAGGAATGTGCCAGCACCCGGCAACCTTCTGAAGAATTGCCTGAACTGGTGATTCAACTCGAAAATATATGCCTTCAGGCATGTGAAGAATTAGAAGTAGAATTTAATGCCATTAAAAACAAAAAACGATGACCGACAATAATAAAATCAGGCTTTTCCTGGTAGATGACGATGCGGTGTATTTAAAATTATTAGAAATTGATTTTCTACAGCATGCCGATTTTAGTATCGAAACATTCGCCACGGGTGAACTTTGCATCGAGAATTTATCACATCAGCCGGATGTCATCATATTAGATTACCTTCTCAACGGTATTGAAAAAAGCGCGATGAACGGCATTGAAACCCTGGACAAGATAAAATTATTTAATCCCGATATTCCGGTAGTGATACTCTCTTCACAGGATAAAATTGAGGTGGCTGTCGACTGCATGCATCACCTGGCTTACGATTATGTTGTAAAAAGCGAAACTGCTTTCATGCGTTTACAAAAAATCATCACAAGGATTTTTAGTTACAAAAAATTAGAAAAGGAGTTGAACTGGTATATGGAGAGGATGTAATGCTGACTAAGACTTGTTTCATTAAAAAAGACCGCTTCT
>PCUL01000310.1:10173-10466 GCA_002771745.1 Bacteroidetes bacterium CG18_big_fil_WC_8_21_14_2_50_41_14 | reverse complement strand
ATAGGAGCGGTCTTTTAAATTCTTTCATTTTTTCTTAAAACCGATATCCCAGCGATATACCAAAACCTACGTTTTTAACAGATGATTTATCGTCGGCAATGTATTTGTTTTCAGGATTTATTTTAAGCAACCCAAACTGGGTGTTAACCTGGGCAAATATCCCGCTCGACATTTCGTACCCGGCGAATAGGTTAGCGCCTACGTCAAATGCTTTAAAATAGGGAACTAATGGGTCGTCCCCTATCTCTACCACGTTTTTAAACTCAATGTCGTTTTCTACAGTTACGGCTCCG
>PCUL01000310.1:3624-10127 GCA_002771745.1 Bacteroidetes bacterium CG18_big_fil_WC_8_21_14_2_50_41_14 | reverse complement strand
CAAGCATCACATATCCATTGCCCAGCATAGCCTTGTAAACCAGGTTCAATGGCAATTCAATGTATGAAATTTTGGCGGTTGTAGTTATAGAACCATCGGTATTTTTCGCTCCTTTTGTTGAGAACAATAACCCGGGCTGAAAATAGAACTCAGGAACTATGGGAACCTGAACATTCACTCCGACATGAAATCCGATGATTAAATCATTTTCAAGCTTGTCGCCACCCGCATCTTTTCCATTCATGTTCTGGAAGTTGATGCCTCCAAGAACGCCGAATGAGATTTTTGCTCTTTCAGTACCCTGGGCCATTGCCACAGAAACTGTTAGCAAACCTGCAATTACCAATAAAAATAGTTTCGTTTTCATATTACTTCTTTTAAATTTATTATTTGAATTTAATTACCGGCTGCTTTTTCGGCATCTTCCTTCATTTTTTCATTTGCCGTGATCAGGAACTCCACCCTTCGGTTTTGAGTGCGCCCATCAGCTGTGCTATTATCATATTTTGGCATTCCTTCGCCAAATCCTTTAATTGATATCCGATTGGTTCCTACACCATTATACCGCAGGTAATCAGACACTTCAGCAGCTCTTTTTAACGACAAACTATTGTTATACGATTCGCTCCCTTTGCTGTCAGTATGCCCCTGAACTTCTATATCGGTATCAGGAAAAGTGTTGAGCACTTTAACCAGTTTATTCAAACTGATCTTGGCATCAGTTGACAGGGTAGACTGGTCAAATCCAAACAAAACATTGCTGCTGAATTCCACCACGATACCTTCTCCAACCCGTTCAACCTTCGCGTCAGGAACGGTCTTCTCAATTTCCTCGGCCTGCTTGTCCATCTGATGGCCAATGATAGCTCCGGTAGCACCTCCAACAGCAGCTCCGATAATAGCACCCAGGGCGGTATTGCCCGAAGCGTTACCAATCACGGCTCCCATCGTGCCACCAGCTACAACTCCAACAGCTCCACCCTTCTGGGTCTTGTTTAATGATGAACAGCCCGAAAGGATTAAAGCTGCGCATGCGATCACCATCAAATTCATCTTAAATTTACACATCTCTATTGTATTTTTTTGGTTAAACATACATTCAATGATATTGTCCTGTTGCCAGACCAACCATCATTAAATATTAATTGGCAAAAATGGTTATCCTTGAACAAAGAAACATTACACAAATTCGGAAATAAGTTACATCATTCACAGATTAAAATTCTATGTGCGTCTGTTTTAAAGAAGGCAGGTAAATAGGTATTCATTTGAAGAATGAACTATAAAATTATATACAGGTGGGATGCAAATGTGAGAATTACGCAACTTATTAATAATATTATGTAAGTCATACCCAAGGCAAGTGCCATACATTTGTCATATTAAAAAATCATGAAATTAAAAAATGCACTTCCAATCTCCGCAATTCTGCTGGTAGGATTGATGTCTAGCTGTGAAAAAAACATGGAAAACAAATCGTTCGATCAATTATCAAATTCAGAAACCAAAACTACTTTTCAGCCACAACAAGTTGTACACCTGGGCGTTGCAGGTGATTTTGTTATTCTTTCAAAAGCAGGAATTACCGATGTTTATATGTCAGCCATTACAGGTGATGTTGGTTCAAGCCCGATAACCGGTGCAGCAATCTTAGTAACATGTGATGAAGTTGTGGGTACTATATACTCTGTTGATGCTGCCGGTCCGCTTCCATGCACCGTTACCAATGCTACCAGGTTAACCACCGCAGTAGGTGATATGCAAACTGCTTACACTGACGCGGCAGGACGTTCCAACCCAGACTTTTTAAATTTGGGTGCCGGAAATATTGGAGGCAAAACCCTTACTCCAGGTTTATACAAATGGAGCACCGACCTGCTCCTCCCGACGGATGTTATCATCTCGGGCAATTCTACCGATGTTTGGATCTTCCAGGTTGCCGGAACCATTAACATGAGTTCTGCAGTAAGAATTACATTAACTGGAGGTGCGCTGGCAAAGAATATTTTCTGGGTAGCAGCTGGTGCTGTTACATTAGGAACAACCAGCCATTTTGAAGGGAATATATTGGGGCAGACTGGCATCAACATGCAAATCGGCGCAACAATAAACGGTAGAATGTTGGCTCAAACTGCGGTAACGCTTCAAATGAATACAGTTACACAACCAGAATAAAATTAAATAGTTATCTTAAAAAAAAAGGCTGCCTAAAATGATATTTAGGTAGCCTTTTGGTTTTAAAAGCGGAAAACAATATGTGAAAGATGTAAGTAATATAAATATTTATGTAACACATGCCATTTCATAGTTGCTCAATTTTGCCATATTGTTTTATCTATAAATAAGAGTCCAAATATCACTTACTTAAAATTAAATGAAATGAAAAAAACTGTCCTTCCCCTTTTATTGTTGTCACTGATTTTCAGCCTGCCGTTCACATCATGCGTGTCGAAAAAGAAATTTTCGGCTTCAGAAGCCAAAGTGAACAAGCTTCAGGGCGACAGCCTCAAAACACACAATCTATTGAATGAGTGTAACCTCCAGGTAAAAGTGCTCAAGAATGAGAAAGCATCGTTGCAAGTTGACAAGGCCTCATTGGAGAATGAAAATGCAATGGGTCAGGATAACCTAAAGATGCTTGCTGACAAATCGAAACTCACCATTGAAGACCAGGCGATGCGGCTAAAAAAGCTTGAGAACATCATTCAGTCGCAAAGGGATCTGATGAATAACCTGAAAAATTCAATAACCAAAGCACTGGTGAATTATGAATCAGATGAGTTATCGATTTACCAGAAAGACGGAAATATTTATGTTTCGCTACAGGAAAAATTGCTTTTTAAATCGGGCAGTGATGTGGTTGATCCAAAAGGAAAAGAAGCCCTAAAAACACTGGCTCAGGTACTTAATACGACCAAGGACATCAATGTAGTTATTGAAGGCCATACAGATAATGTCCCAATCAAAACAAACCAGTTTAAAGACAACTGGGATCTCAGCACCGCGAGAGCGACAACCATCGTGCGCATTTTAACAGTAGACAATGGCTTTGATGAGACGCGCATTACCGCATCAGGGAGAGGTCAATTTCACCCGGTATTAACCAACGAAACCGTGGCAGGACGTGCAGGAAACAGAAGAACTGAAGTCATTTTATCTCCCAAACTGGAAGAACTTTACAAACTATTGAATCAATAAATTCATTAAAATGAAAACTTTAAAATTAATGGTTGCAGGTTTGTCTCTGTTTCTTGCCGGATCGCTGCAAGCACAAACAACTATCAATGTTAGCATTGGCTCGCCACCCCTATGGGGCCCTGTTGGATATGCCGAGGCACGTTATTACTACCTTCCCGATCTGGAAGCATACTATGACATCCAATCATCCAATTTTATTTACTACGAAAATGGCAGGTGGATTCATAAAGCACACCTTCCTTATCAGCACAGAGGTTATGATTTGTATCATGGTTACAAGGTAGTATTAACCGATTATCACGGTAACGATCCTTATTCACATTTTAAAGAACATAAAGTAAAATATGTGAAAGGATATCGTGGACATGAACAAAAAACCATTGGCGAGAAACCCGGAAAAAATCGCTACAAAGCCAAATACCAGTCAAAAAACGAGAGTCAACATCGAAAAGGCAATACTGCCAAGCGTGGCCATGATAAAAACAAGGGAAAAGGCAAACGCAAATAAATCGTTATCATTAATTTAAAACCGTTACACGACCCAGGTAACGGTTTTTTTTATTCTCTGATAATTGATAATGTGTGAAAGATGTAATTATCACCCATAATTGTGTAACGCTTTTGTATGTTTTGATGCTGACCTTTGATCCGTGAAAATATATTCACAATTAAATAAATTTATCATGGGAAATTTGCTTTACATCATCGCCGTCATTCTAATCATTGCGTGGCTTGTTGGATTTGTAGGATTTAGCGCCTCAGGTGGTGGCTTAATCCACATTCTGTTGGTTATTGCCGTTATTGCTATCATACTGCGAATTATCCAGGGCAGAAGAATCCTTTAGAAAACAATCATGAATCTAAAAAGAATCTTTGGAGCCTTGCTCACCGTATTAGGAATCGGTGCCCTTATTTATGCTGCTGTATTATTTGTCACGGCTTCATCCGGCACCAACAATATTAAGGCGCTTATCATTTATGGGGCGCTTGGTCTTTTGTTCTTTGTTGCCGGCATTAGCCTGGTGCGCACCACAAAAGACGAATCATAATTCACTACACTCGTGGTTATGCAGATAGTTTAACTTTCAACTCCTGAGGTTGAGGTACAATGTCATGTCGTAACATCCGGTACCTTAGCTGGATTAAATCTATTGTTCCTCACCATAACTACCCGGTATTTTTTTAAAATCGGGTAAATCGTTATGTATCAGTAATAAAACAAACCCGTTGCTTTACAATGTGTGAATGATGTAACTCTTAAGACTAATTGTGTAATATAAATACTGATTAGTGTACTCACCTTTGTAACCTGAATTATTTCACTCAATTAATGACTATAAAATGAAAACTGAAAGAAAAAAATTTTGGACAAACCTTGCCATTGTCTCCCTATTTCTGGTGGTATTGGCAGGAGGTTGCAAGAAAGATAATTACGAGGAAATCTCCGGTGTATGCCCGGAGGTAGAATCAACTAACCCTGCATCGGATGTGATGAATGTGCCCCTCGATAAAGTAATTGAAGTAACATTTAATGAAAAAATGAACCCGGTTACTATCACGCCAACTGCTTTCTCTTTAACCGGCCCTACAACAAAAAATGGCCAGTTAGTTACAGCCACCATTATTGAAGGTAGCCTGAGCTACGATGACACGAACAATACAATGAGTTTCACGCCAACTGCCTTGCTCGAACCCAATACTTTGTACACGGGAAGAGTAAAAACATTGGTTAAAGACTTAAGGGGCAATGCCTTACAAACGGATTATATATGGAGTTTTACGACCGGTGTACCACCCACGGTAATCTCCACATTCCCTCAGGATGCTGCTACAGGGGTTTCACTCAACTCCAAGCTGACTGCCACTTTTAGTATGGCGATGGACTCGTCAACAATCACATCGTCCACCTTTACTTTAAAGCAAGGCGTCCTGTCTGTTTCGGGTGTCGTGATCTATTCAAACAGTGTAGCTACCTTTAAGCCAGCAACTCATCTGGCCGCTAACGTGTTATATACTGCCACTATCACCAATGAAGTTAAAAATCAGGCAGGTATTGCCATGATAAATAATTATGTATGGACATTTTCAACAGGTTTAGGACCTGATGACACCCCTCCTACGGTGATTTCAACGGTTCCGGTAAACCTTGCCACGGATGTAGCTTTCAACACGAAACCAACCGCCACTTTTAGTGAGGCCATGGATCCTCTGACGATCACCCCTGCTTCATTTACCATTATGCAAGGAACCCTTTCTGTTGCTGGTTCAGTTACTTATGTGGGGATAGTTGCAACCTTTAAACCATTGGTTAATCTTGAAGCCAACACTACCTATACAGCCACCATCACCACTGGCGTAGAAGACGTGGCAGGCAATGCCATGGCAAGCAACTATGTATGGACGTTTACGACAGGATCCGGTCCGGATGACACGCCACCTATAGTGATTTCAACTGTTCCTATAGACCTGGCCACAGGTGTATCTATCAACATAAAACCATCTGCGACCTTTAGTGAAGCCATGGATCCAATGACCATTACGCCAACCACTTTTACGGTAAAACAAGGAAACCAGTTTATTTCGGGATCCGTGTCGTATGTAGGGCTTGTTGCAACCTTTAAACCTACGGTTAATTTTGTTGCCAATATGGTTTATACAGCCACCATTACCACTGGTGTGGAGGACCTGGCAGGAAATGCGATGGAAAATAATTATGTTTGGTCATTTACAACTGGTACTTCTCCTGACATTATTCCACCTACAGTGATTTCGACTGTTCCGGCTAATCTTGCCACCGAAGTGGCGCTTAACATAAAACCTACAGCTACTTTTAGCGAGGTGATGGATCCATTAACCATCAACCCAACTACTTTTACTTTAAAGCAGGGTTCTACTTCAATCCCCGGTACGGTTAATTATGCCGGCACTGTAGCTGTGTTTATACCATCAGTCAATCTTACTGCCAATACCCTCTATACAGCTACTATCACCACCGGAGTAAAAGACCTGGCTGGCAATGCAATGGTAAGTAATTACGTATGGACATTCACAACGGGAGCAGGAGCCGACCTCATTCCACCTACAGTGGTTTCGACTATTCCGACCAATTTGGCTACAGAGGTATTACTTAACGTGACACCAACCGCAACGTTTAGCGAGGCGATGGATCCTTTATCAATAAATGCTTTGACTTATACCTTAAGACAAGGAACTACACCCGTTACTGGTTTAGTTAGCTATTCTGGTCTGGTTGCGACTTTTACACCGACATCCGGTCTGTTAGCCAACACCACCTATACTGCTAC
>PCUL01000310.1:0-3478 GCA_002771745.1 Bacteroidetes bacterium CG18_big_fil_WC_8_21_14_2_50_41_14 | reverse complement strand
ACATAAAACCTACTGCTACTTTTAGCGAGGCGATGGATCCGTTAACAATAAACGCTTTGACCTATACCTTAAAACAAGGAACTACCTTGGTCACAGGTTTAGTTAGCTATTCTGGTCTGGTTGCGACTTTTACACCAACATCCGGTCTATTAACCAACACCATTTATACAGCCACCATCACTACCGGTGTTAAAGACCTTGCAGGCAATGCCATGGTTAGTAACTATGTCTGGACCTTTACTACTTTAAATGTTTCGGCTCCTACCGTAATTTTGACTGATCCGGATGACCTGGAAACAGATGTTGCCCTAAACAAAGTTGTTACGGCTACATTCAGTGAACCAATGGATCCTCTGACCATCAACGAAACAACATTTACCGTACAAAATGGATCAAATTCCATTACGGGAGTGATTTCGTACAGCGGTACTACTGCATCATTTGACCCTTCCGCCAATCTGTTACCCAACACGCTATATACCGGAACTGTCACTACCGGAGCAATGAGTACAGGCGGTACACCCATGGCAGCTAATTATACCTGGACTTTTACCACAGTTCCCATACTGGCCCCTACGGTAATTGCAACCGATCCAATGGATTTGGACATCAACGTTGCTCTGGATAAGGTAATTAGCGCTGATTTTAGTGAAGAGATGAATTCTTCAACCATTACTACATCCACATTTACCTTAATGCAAGGAACAACTTTGATTGCAGGATTGGTGGATTATTCCGGCATTACTGCTACATTAACACCTTCAAGTGATTTGTTGTCAAACACCACTTATACCGCTACCATTACCACAGGAGCTGAAAATCTTTCAGGAACTCCAATGGCAAACGACTATGTGTGGACATTTACTACCCAGGAGATAGTAATATCTCCCATTGATCTGGGAACTGCCGCCCCCTATGGTGCTTTTGGCGGAAATGCCGGAATCACCAACCAGGGAATCAATACGATAATAAATGGAGGTATTGCTACCACAGCGGCCTCTACCTTAGTTACCGGTTTTCATGATGGCATGACGGGTGATGTTTACACAGAAACCCCCCTTAATGTCGGCCTGGTAACGGATGGAATATTCGCAGCACCACCATTTCCCGGAACCACCACCAATGAAGCCATTGCAACACAGGCCCTGATTGATGCCAACGCGGCCTATATCAGCATCTCACCGGCTATCATGCCGGGAGGGATTGATCCGGGTGCCGGTGAGCTTGGTGGATTAACCTTAGCTCCGGGCGTTTATATGTCGGCAAGTGGAACCTTTAATATATCAAACGGCCCGCTTACTTTAGACGCTCAAGGCGATCCGAATGCAACTTGGGTATTCCAGACAGCGGCAGGTTTAACGGTTGGTATCGCCGGACCAACAGGCGCACGTAGTATTATTTTGACGAACGGTGCTTTGCCTAAAAATGTATTCTGGTATGTAGGAAGTTCAGCTACCATTAATGGTGCCGGAGGGGGCACTATGGTAGGAACCATCATCGCTATGGCTGGAGTTACTTTCTCTACACCCGACAATATGGTCCAAACAGTATTGAATGGCAGGGCACTTTCCCTGGTTGCTTCAGTAACCATGGTCAATACAACCATTAACGTTCCTGCACCCTAAAGCAGGTTAAAAGTCATCAAATGAATCCCGTCATCGGGCGGGATTCATTTAAATCATTTGAAGCAACAACAATAATTTAAAAAATATGAAATTTAAAACCAATATTAAAAAAGGAATACGCAAGGCGTTCTCCTCTTATAACTTACCTATAAAAAGCATGATCATTGGTGTCTTTTTCATGGCAAATATTCTGGTATCGTTGCAAGCGCAAGAAACTCAGCAACCTCAGGAAGCTCAGTTCACTCAACCCACCTGGTGGTTTGGTGCCGCAGCTGGTGCCAATTTTAATTTCTTTCGTGGGTCAACCCAACAACTAAATTCAGCATTTACCGTTCCCACCACATTTCACGATGGCACCGGGGTAGGTCTCTATCTGGCTCCCCTGGTGGAGTTTCATCGCCCCGATTCAAGATGGGGGTTCATGTTCCAGGCAGGATACGACAGCCGAAAAGGCACTTTCAAACAAGTAATTACACCTTGTAACTGCCCGGATGACTTAACCACCGACCTGAGTTATATCACGTTGGAACCAAGCCTGCGTTTTGCCCCTTTTAAATCGGGTTTGTATTTGTATGCAGGGCCCCGTCTCGCTTTTCTGATGACGCAATCGTTTACTTATAAACATGGAATCAACCCCGCCTACCCCGATCAGGAAGTTACACCTGATGTGACCGATGATTTTGACAATATGAAATCCATGTTGGTCTCCATGCAAATCGGGGCAGGTTATGATATTCCACTTACCTCCCACGGTAAACAAACACAATTTGTGCTTTCACCCTATGTATCTTATCATCCCTATTTTGGCCAGGAACCTCGTTCTATAGAAACCTGGAACATAACTACTGTACGAGCTGGAATCGCCATTAAATTTGGACGTGGACGCAATATTGAAACACCTAAAGAAAAAGAAGTAGTCCCTGTGGTAGTGGTTGTTACAGAACCTAATGTAAAGTTTATTGTTGAAGCTCCCCGGAATGTTCAAGCTGCGCCTATCGTAAAGGAGACTTTCCCAATCCGCAACTATGTATTTTTTGATTTGGGATCCACTGAAATCCCTGAACGATATGTCTTACTCAAAAAAGAGGAGGTTAAGGATTTTAAAGAGGACCAACTCGATGCACATGTATCAACAAAACTATCAGGTCGTTCAGACAGGCAAATGAATGCTTACTACAACATCCTGAACATCCTGGGCAACCGCATGGTGAAAAACCCCACCACAACTATACTATTGGTCGGATCATCAGAAAAGGGACCACAAGATGGTCGTGAGATGGCAGAATCTGTCAAGGAATATCTGGTAACGCTCTTTGAAATTGATGCTTCCAGGATTACGATACAAGGACGGACTAAACCAAGTGTTCCATCAGAACAGCCAGGTGGCAAACTCGAGCTAGTTTTGCTTCGTGAAGGCGACCGCAGGGTATCCATCGAAAGCAATTCACCCGTTTTGTTGATGGAATTCCGTAGTGGTTCTGATACTCCTTTGAAACCAGTAAAAATAATTGCGGCTCAAGAAGCTCCGGTTGAAAGTTACATTACTTTTAATGTAGAAGACGAAGAAGACGCGTTTACATCCTGGTCGTTGAAAACTGAAGATGAACAAGGAGCTGTCAAGACGTTTGGACCTTACACAGAGGAAGAAGTTAGTATCCCAACAAAATCTATTTTAGGTACTACTCCCGAAGGCGACTACAAAGTAACTATGATTGGTCAAACAAAAGATGGTCTGACAATCAAGAGGGAGACTTCTACACACATGGTACTTTGGACACCGGCCAAAACTGAGGAATCGATGAGGTTCAGCATTCTTTATGAATTCAATAAATCGGTGGCCATCAATATGTATG
>PCUL01000124.1:15472-20345 GCA_002771745.1 Bacteroidetes bacterium CG18_big_fil_WC_8_21_14_2_50_41_14 | reverse complement strand
AAGGCCAGCTCGTTTATCAGGACACTACCAAGAAGGACATCACTGTTTATGTTAAACGCAAAGAAACACAAATCGGGGGCCGGTTAATTGGATTTTGGGATGTGTTGCTGGGAGATATTCGTGTAAAAGAAACTGCCAAATAGTTAGGTTGATTTTGGAACACGGATGACCCTCCTGGCTTGATCGGCAGGCAGGGATTATACGGATAATCACGGATTTATGAAGCCACCTTCGGGTGGCTTTTTTCTTGGGGTTCGATTTTCAAATTAATATTTGAATTGGGGATCAAATGAATCAGAAGGAGCTGATAAACATTAATTATGGCTTTCTTGATTTTGGAGATTCCTGCCTACCATAGAATACCGGCAGGAAGTCCGGCAGGCAGGCCTCTGTTCGCATACTTCGTGCCTCAGTATGCTCAATCGGAATGACAGAAAAACCATGTAATCAGGGTTTAGCATTGGGTTTTCTTCGAGATGGTTGTTGTGAAAAATTGGTGTTAATCCGTTCAACCCGCGTCATCAGTGTTCCATTAATTCTTCCCGAAAGTAAGCGTAATATCCAGAATTTCAGGTCGTGAGTTGGTGCGAACCGGCGGTCCCCAGCCACCAATCCCGGATGAGACCAGGATATATGTTTTTCCTTTTTTTATCAATCCGCGACTCACCTCAAAAATCCGGTCTGTAATATAATTAAAAGGCCAGAGTTGTCCGTGGTGGGTATGTCCTGAAAGTTGCAAATCGATTCCGGCTGTTTCAGCCTGCGCTAGTCCGATGGGCTGGTGATCAAGCAAAATCATGGGTTTTTTGGTGTCAAGATCGTTAACAATATCCAAGAGCTCTTTTCTCCGTTTACCCGAAAACTGACCGATGGCCAGATCTTCCCTGCCCACCACATAAAAACTGTCGTCGATCAGTACGGCGGTATCACTCAGCAGTTTGATTCCGTGGCTGGTCAGGTATTCCTTTGCTTTATTCACACCACCAATGTATTCATGGTTCCCGGTAACGGCATATACGCCATATTTAGCCCTCAACTGCAACAGGACTTCCCCAACATTGGTGTGGATTACAGGGGAAATATCTTCATCAATGATGTCGCCGGGAATGAGAATGATATCAGGGTTTAGTGCATTCACCTGATTTACAATACCCCGAAGGTGGCGTTTTTCGATGATCGTTCCCAAATGTACATCCGAAAAGGCAACAATATGCAACGATTTCAGGTTTCCGGCTTGTTTGTCAATGGGGATTTGAATTTTATTAACGGCTGGAAACCACGTGTTGATGTGTCCGATCAGAACCACCAAAAAAGCAATAATTGTCACGGTTATAGAAGTTATCTGTCGTACTTTTTCAGGATTTGTTGTAAGAAATGCAGGGAAAAAGTGGAATAACCCGTTAAGTCCTCTGACCAGATCGATAAGTGCCAACTGCAGCACCAGGTAAACCATGATGGCGAGCCAGAATGAGCCAATCCAGATAAGAGTAGTACTTACCGGATTTACCGAGATCCGTTCGCTGAAACGTCCGATTAAAAAGGCTGCAGCCAGAAATACAACTCCCCAAATGAGCAGGGTTCTTAAACCTGTATGATTTTCGGTGAGAGGCAAACCATTTCGGATGATATAATAATTCAAGAGGGAATAGATACCCAATATAGATGAGATGACAACAATAAATCCAATCGTTTTCATGAGTTAATCCGGGTTGAAAGAGATATGTTTGAATTTTAAAAGCTATTGATGGTAAACCCTCCATCCACAGTGATGCACTGCCCGGTGATATACGAGGAAGCCGGCATACTCAGGAAGGCAACCACGTTGGCAATTTCGGCCGGTTCGGCAATCCGACCCATGGGTGTCTTTTGTATCACTTCATCCAGGTAGTCTTTGTTTTCAAAAAGCTTTTCTACCAACGGCGTCATCGTATACCAGGGAGCCACTGCATTTACCCGGATGTGGTCTTTGGCCCACTCTACGGCCAGGTTTCGGGTAAGTTGCATGAGGGCGGCTTTGGTCATGGCGTAGGGCGCTCCGGTGCGCAGGTGGGTAAATCCGGCCACCGAAAGCACATTCACCAGCACTCCCTGATCTGATTGTTTTAAAAAAGGAAACATGGCTGTGCTCACTCCAAAGTTGCTGTGCATGTTGGTTTGCATGATGTGGTTGTATTCACTTTCCTCATAATCAACCATTTTTTTACGGATGTTGGTGCCCACGTTGTTCACCAGGATGTCCAGTTTACCAATGGATCGGACAAAATCAACTAGTTTTTCTCTCCCTTCCGGGGCCGACACATCTGTGGACATTCCGGAAGCGTGATATCCCTCAGATAATAAATGAGTTACAAACTGATTTACTTCTTCAGTATGTCGTGAAACAATGAGTACTTGAGCGCCAAGCCCAGCCATTTCCTGTGCAATGGCACGTCCGATGCCTTTGGTACTTCCGGTTATCAGGGCAGTTTTCCCCTTTAATGTCCATTGATTTTGTTTCATAGGAGTAATATATTTTCATTTGCAAAAGTGTGCAAAATTTGGATTACCTACCTTTACGACAAAAAATAGTGAAGGTAATTGTTTCATCTTCCATTCCACAGAAGGCTTTAAATCAGCTGAACGCACAATTTGAGGTGGTGTTGTTTCACACGGAAAATCTCACCTACCAGGCCATTTCAAATCATCCTGATGTGTTTATGTGTCCGGCCAGGGATGGGCTTTTGGTGGCATCCAATTTCCCTGAAAAGGCAAAAAAAATGCTTGCGGATTGCTGTATTCCGATTCAATATGGAATCTTGCCTGTGGGAATAGCCTATCCCCAAAGTGCCAGGTACAATGCCGTTGTCACGGAGAAATATTTCATCCACCACCTGAAACACACTGATCCAGAGCTGCTCCATATTCATCGGGATAAAAAGCTAATTCATGTAAACCAGGCATATACGCGGTGCAACCTGCTGGCTTTGCGCGAAAACTGGTTTGTTACTTCCGACCGTGGAATTGAAAATATACTGATGGATCAGGGATTGAATGTGTTATATGTCGATCCAATCAGTATCCGGCTGCCGGGTTTTGATCATGGATTTTTTGGTGGTACTTGCGGAATTATGGATGATACCGTTTACTTTATCGGAGATTTTGCCTATCACAAGCAAGGAGAGGAAATCAGCCTGCTTCTCGAAAAACTTGGATATCAAACCTGCGCGTTGTATGATGGACCTTTATTCGATGGAGGAAGTTTGTTTTTTTATCCATAACAACAGGTACATTGCGTATTCATTTTTATGACAAGCAATCTTTGCGTCTTAGCACCTTTGCGGTGAAAATCATAAACGCAGTAACATGTAGAAAAGCCAAACTTAGACTTCTTCCATAAATTCAGGTTCAACATGCGTTGTATTTTCTTAATTTCGCAGGCTGAAAATAAGGACCGAAAGGCCACCATAGTTACGGATTAAATAAAAAAATCATGTTGCGAACACATACCTGCGGAGCACTTACCCTTGCTGATGTTAATAAAGAAGTTACCTTGTCGGGATGGGTGCAAAAAACCCGTGACAAAGGAGGTTTGATCTGGATCGACCTGCGCGACCGCTATGGCCTCACCCAGCTGGTGATGGAAGAAGTACGCACCGCGCCCGATGTAATTGAGGTGGCTCGCTCATTGGGACGCGAATATGTGGTTTCGGTAAAAGGGATTGTAATTGAAAGGGTTTCGAAGAACCCGAAAATGGCTACCGGTGACATCGAAATTGATGTAACTTCTATTAAAATACTGAACAAATCAAAGACTCCTCCTTTTACCATCGAAGATAAAACCGACGGTGGCGAAGAGTTAAGGATGAAATACCGCTACCTCGATTTGCGCCGCAATCCGCTGAAAGATAGTTTGATGTTGCGCCACAGGTTGTCGCTCGAAACGCGAAAATACCTCGATAGTCAGCAGTTCATCGAAATAGAAACTCCTTATCTCATCAAATCTACTCCCGAAGGCGCCCGCGATTTTGTGGTTCCTTCCAGGATGAACGAAGGCCAGTTTTATGCCTTGCCCCAATCGCCCCAAACCTTTAAGCAATTGTTGATGGTGGCTGGTTACGATCGGTATTACCAGTTGGTGAAATGCTTCCGCGATGAAGACCTGCGTGCCGACCGTCAACCCGAGTTTACCCAAATCGACTGTGAGATGGCTTTTGTGGAACAGGAAGACATCCTGAACACGTTCGAAGGATTGATCAAACACCTTTTTAAAGAAGTAAAGAACGTTGACATAGAAAAAATGCCACGCATGACTTACGATGAAGCCATGAAGCTTTATGGTTCTGATAAGCCGGATTTACGTTTTGGAATGCAGTTCGTTGAATTAAATGAACTCGTCAAAGGCAAGGGGTTTCCTGTTTTTGATGAAGCCGAACTCATCGTGGGTTTCAATGCGACAGGTTGCTCCGGATATACCCGCAAACAACTGGATGCGTTGACTGATTTGGTAAGAAAACCACAAGTCGGAGCCAAGGGGCTGGTGTATGTAAAATACAATACAGACGGCACTTTTAAATCTTCGGTAGATAAATTCTACAACGAAACGGAGTTAAGAACTTGGGTCCAAAAAATGAAAGCCCAACCCGGAGATTTGATGCTGATACTATCGGGAGAAGACGAAAAATCGCGCAAGCAATTGAGTGTGCTGCGTTTACATATGGCCGATTTGCTTGAGTTAAAAGATCCGTTTAATTACAAACCCCTTTGGGTAGTTGATTTTCCTTTGCTCGAATGGGACGAGGACTCCCAACGCTATCACGCCATGCACCATCCTTTTACCTCGCCAAAACCACAGGATATTGCTTTGTTGGAAACTAAACCAGGTGCCGTTCGTGCC
>PCUL01000124.1:10155-15383 GCA_002771745.1 Bacteroidetes bacterium CG18_big_fil_WC_8_21_14_2_50_41_14 | reverse complement strand
CTGCAAAAACTTATGTTCAAACATTTGGGATTTTCTGATGAACAAGCCCAGGACCAGTTTGGTTTTTTAATGAATGCCTTCGAGTATGGTGCCCCTCCTCATGGTGGCATTGCCTTTGGTTTCGACCGGTTGGCGGCCTTGTTTGGAGGTCAGGATTCCATCCGTGATTTTATCGCCTTCCCGAAAAACAATGCCGGACGCGATGTGATGATCGATAGTCCGAGTATCATTGCCGATGAACAACTGGATGAGCTTAGGTTGAAGGTGGTAATTCCAAAGAAGGACTAAGTTCCTTGGTTATTTGACAAAGATGCATAAATAGGTGAGTATTTAGTGATCGCAATAACTGAATTTACCTCACTCCACCAACAGCATTTTCTGCTTTTTAACTGTTTGGCTGGTGCTAAGTGTAAAATAATAAACCCCCGGTTTTAGCCGATAGTCGTCCGCATGAAAGGCATTGGTATATTTCCCGGCATCGGTTTGTTGGTTGTTGATTAAAGTCGTAATTTTTCTGCCAAATACGTCATACACCGCTAAATTGATGACCGCAGGTTCACGAAGTTTATATGAAATAAAGGTAGAAGCCCTAAACGGATTGGGATAATTGACATCCAGTTGAATAGGAGCCTTGCTTAATTCAATTGTTTCCGGTTGATCAACATATTCATCGATGATCGCTGTCATGATGGACATGTCTCCATTTTCAAGCCTTCCCCAAATGGGACGAACACGCCCGTTGTGCGCCACAATGTTGGTGTAATCGCCAAAAAACACACTGCTGTACGGAATGAAAGGCGATTCACTGATTTTGAAATTTGAAAATGTCTGGCCTCCATCCGTAGAGCGCGCCAGATACACATCCGTATTGGCATTGTTATAGTTGCGTCTGTCGTAAAACACCACATACACATCTCCATTGGCCTGATCGATGGTCATCCACGAAAAAAACTGGGCACGGTCGGTATTGTCATCATTCACCAAAATCGGCTCCGACCAGGTATCACCACCATCAACTGATTTGGCAATCCATACATCCGGGTTGCTGTCACCATTGCGCTGATCTGTCCAGTTTACATAAATAGTTCCCTTATGAGGTGAATTTGTATTGATGTCGCAACAGGTAACGGGCAATCCGTTGCAACGGTAAATACCCGAAACATTGTAGTCCCAGCCACCCGGTTGCTCGCTGATGAAAATGTCCTCGTCCAGCCAGGTTTGTCCGCCATCCGGGGAACGATCAAAAACAAGCCCTGCAGGACCGGCCCAAGCAACATAAATCTGACCTTCAGGGCCAACTGCGGGTACGGCACCTTCAGTGGTGTTGTCGCTGTCGACACAATCGCCGGAAATTTCATTGATCTGTACCGCCGATGCCCAACTGGCCCCACCATCAGTTGATTTGCTGAACATGATGTTGCTGTACTTTTCAGGATTAGAAGTCCCGTACTGGTCAAACTGTGTCCAGGTGACATAAATGGTGTTGTTGGCACGGTCTACTATTGCCCATTCTTTGTCCTGGGCTTTGGCTCCATTTAAACCCATGTAGCTGTCGTAACTCCATAAATTGGTTTCGATGTCATATTTTTGACACACAATCCGGTCGATCCAGCTTCCTGTGGCAGGATTGGACAAGTGAAGAAAGTAAAAGGATCCGGCCGTATCTACGATAACACAAGGATCGCCCCAAACACCATTTTCAGGTGAGGATACAGTCCCTTGTGTCCAGGTATACCCGCCATCTATTGAAAAGTAGTAGCTATTGATGTTTGCACCGGCCATCAGTAGATCGGTATTATGTGGGTTCATTGAGATAGTGGGTTCGTTGGGACTGTAAAGATCACTAATCTTCACATTTTGATATTGACCCAGGACTGTAATCCCTATCAGAACCATTGATATTGATAGGAGTAGTTTTTTCATTGTCAAAGGATTTAATTGTAATGGTGTTGTATGTTATATGACAATTATTTCGATAAATAGTTGTTTCAATGCATATTTAACTATCCTGGTTAACAATCGAAAGATCGATTTGTTTTTCTCCAGTAGCCACCAGAGTACTAATGGTTAAATCACCCGTTACATTAACAGCTGTCCGTAACATATCAAGCGGTCGGTCAACGGCAAATATCAGGGCAATTCCTTCTGTTGGAATACCCACAGAAGAAAGCACAATCACCAGCATGACCATCCCAGCGCCCGGCACGGCTGCTGATCCAATACTGGCCAGCGTGGCGGTAAGTACAATGGTAAGCTGGGCTGACAACCCCAATTCCATCCCGTAAACCTGAGCTAAAAACATGGCAGCTACGGCCTGGTACAAACTCGTACCATCCATGTTGATGGTAGCTCCCAAAGGAAGGACAAAGCTGGCTGTTTCGTTGGAGATGCCCAACTTTTCCTCCGCTGTTTCCATGGTTAATGGCAGGGTGGCAGCACTCGAACTGGTGGAGAAAGCAAGTAATTGAACCGGAATAACGGCCTTAAAGAATTTTGAATACTGAAGCGGTGTAAAAAACCTGATTATTAAGGGGTAAATCATAAATATCATAATTACAAGTCCGATTACAACGGTGATACTGTAAAGTCCCAGGGCCGCAAAGAGCGAAAGCGAATCAGCCAGATTGTCGCCGGCCATATCCACAATCAAACCCGCAAGCAACGCAAATACACCATAAGGAGCCATCAGCATAATCAGGTCTATCATCTTTAAAACCACCAAATTCAGGCTGTCGAAAAACTTTTTTATTGGTTTGGTTTGCTTCCCTGGAAGCAGCACCATGGCGATACCAAACAGCAACGAGAAAAAAATTACCTGAAGCATGTTGGCGTTATCCGACATGGAATCGACAATATTCGATGGCACAATATCCACAATAAACTCCAGCGGCGATTCTTCTTTTAACAGGTTGGCACTGCTTTCTTTTTCTTTTACGTTTTCAGCAAATTTCTGTTGAAATTCTATGGCCTTGTCGGGAGGGAACACCTTTCCGGGACGGGTCAGGTTTACCACCATAAGTCCGATGGAAATGGCCATCACAGTAGTGAGGATGTAAAGTAACATGGTTTTCAATCCCATCCGGCTTAATTTGCTTACGTCCTTCAGGTTGCTTACCCCGCCAATAAGCGACACAACAATCAATGGAACTGCTATCAGTTTTAGCAAATTGATGAAAATAGTACCCCATGGTTTTATATAAAACAAGGTAAATTCGTTCCAATGAAAATTAACGGCAAGAAGTCCAAACAGCACCCCAAGCGCCATTCCAATCAAAATTTTCCAGTGAAAGGCCAGCTTTTTTTTCTTCTTATTCATGTGAGGCATCGACAAAAAAATTAATATGCGGATTACCTTTTCAAAGGTAGGCTTTTTACTCATCCATCAAAATTGTCGCATGAAAATGCAACTAAAGATTGTCTTTTCAGAAAAAATACATTTAGCAAATATTCTTGTGATGTGTGAAAGATGTGTTTGTTTTTTTTATTTTTGGTTATATTCAATTTGTTCGTAAAATGAATAAGAGAATTATAAAAAAAGCAGAAAAATATAATGGGAAATAAAAAAATTGGCCTAATTTGGGCGTTCGTTTCGATGGGAATCATGTCAATTTTATATTGTAGCTGTATGAAAGAATCCCCAATTAGTGAAAGTTCTAACCCGGTAGTAAAATACACCAATATCACAAACGCTAAAGTTGCGTATAAAATTTATGGTGATGGTGATCCATTAATTATGTGCATAGGTTATGCCACCAATATGGATATGTGGAGTACCAAAACCATTGAACTACTTCAAAAGAAATACAAATTGATTGTATTCGATTATCGTGGAATGGGATTAAGTACCAATGCGGATACTGCTTTTACCATCAGCACGCTGGCAGATGATGTAAATGAATTGCTTATCTCCTTAAAAATTTCCAACACACATGTTTTGGGATGGTCGATGGGAGGTTATGTGGCACAGATTTTTGCCATCCAGCATCCGGAAAAAGTAAATAAGCTGGTACTTTATGCCACAAATTGTGGTGATACAATTACGATAAACCCATCTCAGGAAGTCATCGACATTCTTTCTAATCCTTCCTCCACCCCAACAGAGTTATTGAGCACACTTTTCCCTGACGATTGGCTTGCAACACATCCGGAGCCATGGAAATACCTTCCGGAAGCAGCAGAGCCATTCAACCCCGAAACAATAGGGTTACAGTATTACGCGGTGCAAGAGTGGTTAAGTCCGGGAGGTGGTTCTGTTGGTCATCTTGGTCAACTGACTGTGCCTGTTTTGTTGATTTGTGGCGATCAGGACAAGGTAGTGCCAAGTGTGAATTCATCCATACTGGCCGATTCCATTCACACTTCAACTTTAATCAGAGTGCCGGATAGCGGACATGGCATGATGTATCAACTTCCTGAAACCTTTGCCAACTATGTGTTAACCTTTTTAGCCGATTAGTACTTTTATGCGGGTTAATATCGATGAATGATCATGTTAATAAAGTAAGTAATTTTGATCCTTATTAAAGTGACCATAGTGAGCCATGGATAAAAGCAAAAAAAAGAGAATTGGCATTCTCACGGCAGGGGGTGATTGCCCTGGTTTAAATGCTGCCATCAGGGGCGTTGGGAAAACAGCTATCGTCAAATACGGAATGGAAGTGGTTGGGTTTTCATCCGGTTTTCTTGGCCTGATTAACAAGGAATACGTGCATTTGGAAGAAAAACGACTTTCCGGCATTCTTACTTTAGGAGGTACCATATTGGGCACCTCACGCGAAAAACCGTATAAGCGAGGAACTCAATTGGATGTTAATAAGCCTGCGTTGATCAAGCAACATTACGATGAATTGGGTTTGGATGCCCTGGTTTGTATTGGAGGTAACGGAACCATGAAAACAGCGTCGTTGCTTACCAACGAGGGGATGAACATTATAGGCATCCCCAAAACCATCGACAATGACGTGTGGGGAACAGATTTAACATTTGGATTTGATTCTGCCTTGTGGATTGCAACCGATGCCATCGACCGCCTCCATACTACGGCCAACTCACACAACCGGGTGATGGTGATAGAGGTGATGGGCCATGATGCCGGCTGGCTTGCCTTGTATTCCGGCCTGGCCGGTGGCGGCGATGTGATTTTGATCCCTGAGATTGAATATCAAATGTCGGTGGTAAATAAATATCTTAAAGCCAGGGCGCGTAAGAAAAAATCCTATTCTATCGTG
>PCUL01000124.1:0-10120 GCA_002771745.1 Bacteroidetes bacterium CG18_big_fil_WC_8_21_14_2_50_41_14 | reverse complement strand
AACTTCTGCTGCTACTTATGTTGCAGAGCAAATTGAAGCGGGTACAGGACTGGAAACCCGGAAAACCATTTTGGGTTATATTCAGAGAGGAGGCAGCCCGTCACCGATGGATCGCATTCTCGCTACCCGTTTTGGAGCTTCGGCGGTGGATTTGATTGCCAAAGATTTATACGGTAAAATGGTCATAAAAAAGGGAGAAAAAATAGGCAGTACAGAATTGAGTAAGGTGGCCGGAAAAACCAGATTGGTACCACCTAACCACGCCATGGTAGAAAAAGCACGTGGGTTGGATATCTGCCTGGGCAATAAAAAGTAAAATTTACAAATTCTTGGAAATGCACCTCAAAACATCCCTGCTAATTTTATCTTTTTTTGTTTTTGTATTCATGATCACAGGTTGTGACCATCGAGAAAGAAATACGACCAAACTAAATAGCCCCAATTCAGAGCAATCAGAACTTCAGTCCATTGAAAGCAATTTGCGTTCAATCCTGTCTGCCGACAGCCTGCTCCTGATGGCTGAATATTATTCAACAAATCTGGAAGATCAGTTTCCTGATACACTTGTGGCTACCTATTATCAGCAGGTTGGGCTGTTGCTTTATAGGAAATCAGCCTTCGGGCAGGCTTCCGGCTATTTTGTTAAAAGTGAACATTACTTTAAAAAAGCCGGTCGTTATAACAAGGCTGTTGGAATGCTATCGAATCAGGCAGTTATCCAGGAAATTTTGGGAAACTATCAGGAAGCTATCAACATGTACCTTGAAGCAGCTACTTATTTTTTAGATGAAGACGACAGCATTTCGCTGGCCAAAGTATACACCAATATTGCGGTGGCTTATCAGGAAATGGGATTGAATGATAAATCTTTAAAATATAACCAAATGGGGTTAACCATCAGGCAAAGCAGGCGGGATACGCTGGCTACTGCAACAAATTTTAATAATATAGGAGTTCTTTACGATGAATTCTTTCAACAACCCGATTCGGCCTTGTATTACTATCAACAGGCAGTTAACATCTATCAAAAATACAGGGTTTTTGGTAAATGGGCCTTTGCATTGAATAATCTGGCCAGAATGCACATTGAAAAGAAGAACAATCGCTTGGCAACAATGGAATTAGATCGGGCCTATTCATTAATGGATAGTATTGACAATCAGGATGGTAAAGCAAAAGTTTTACGCAACCAGGGCGAATTGTATTTTTCCACGCTGGATAATCAAAAAGCTGTTGAAGCATTTATTTTGGCTTTCAGCACCTTCAAAGAAGTGAAAGATAAAAAAAGCATGCTGGAGGTGAGCGAACTCCTTTCAAAGGTTTATCTAACTGGTGGTAATTATACCAAAGCGATAGAATATATGAAGCTCGGGAATCAAATTAAAGATTCACTCGTGAGCATAGAGGATAAGTCGAATATCGCCGAAATGGAGACCAAATATCAGGTAAAGGAAAAGAATAAAGCCATCAAAATACTCGAATTACAGAGGGAACTCAACCAGAGAAAAATCAGGTACCAGATCTGGCTTATTGGATTATTGGTAATTATTTCTACTTTGATTGTGCTGGTTTTTCTATTTAACTACAACCGAAACAAGCTAAAACAACAACAACTTCGACTTGAATTGCAAAACTACCTGCTACAAATAAGAAAAATGCAATCGGAAATTATTGAAGCAAAAATACAGGAGCCACAACCAAATGGAATACCCGATTTTGAGGAGTTTGATTTAACCGAACGCGAAAAAGAAGTACTCCGGATGATTGCCTATGGATACAAAAACTCAGAAATTGGAGAAAAGCTTTTTGTATCTGAAAACACAATTAAAACCCATATCAAAAACATTTACATTAAACTGGATGTAAAAAACCGGGTAGAAGCTCTGAAAAGAGTAAAAATGGTTCAATAATCCTATAAAACAAGCAGTTTTTGTAAAAATCACCCGAAAGGGTGAACCCCGCGTTAGTCGAATTTAGGTGATTTGCAGAATAATTATTCTTATTCACAATTAATTATTTCTGTATGAAAAAAGTTTATTTAGTGCTGGCCTTTGTATTATTTGGCATTGGTGCACAATCGCAACATGTGTTTAACAAAGGCGGGTTGGCTTTAAACGCCGGCATTGGCTTGCTCTCGGCTGATGGATTTATTCCTTCGATAAATGTTAGCGGCGAATTGGGCATTTTCCCCACAGGTGATGTGGGTTTAATTTCGGTTGGCGGTATCATCGCTTACAAGTATTCCACTTATAGTTACAGCAATATCTGGCTGGATGACAACTATAATTATCACCAATTTGTTATAGGACCTCGTGCCATCTGGCATTTACACACGTTTACAAGCGATAAGTGGGATGCATATGGCGGTGTTGGTGTAGGCATTAAACTTGGGTCTGATTACGATTATAATTATGAATCCTACGATTTGGAACGAAAAGCCCACATTTCTCCTTACGGTGAAGCTTTTGTAGGCGGTCGCATGATGATGAAAAGCGGATTTGGCCTATTTGCCGAAGTGGGTTATGGCACCCTGTCAGCAGTTAAGTTCGGTTTGACCTTTATGTTGAAATAGGGATCGGGGGAAGTCAGAAGACAGAAGCCAGAAGCCAGAAGACGGAGGATTGAAGTCGGACTTCCCACTTCTAACTTCCTGCTTCAAGCAATATTAAAACACACATGAAAAATAAATGGCTGACCGGATTACTGACTGTCCTTCTGATGAATTGTTTTGCCCAGGAAAATATGCTCTACGGCATTCGGTCGGCCACTATTTATTATGAGCACTCGGGCTCTGGATTTGGCACCTCTGTTCTGTATTTTGATGATTTTGGTGCTAAAAGGTTTATCTGTACCACGCTTTACAACGACTCCCTGAATGGCGAGGTGGTTAATCGGTATTTTGAACATTTTGTTAAAAATGAAAGAGTTACTCTTAAAGCAGACCCGAAAAATCCAGTAGATGACTTACCTAATAATCCTCTGGCTAACTCCCTGATCAGTTCGATATACAACAATAAAATGTTAACCGGGTTAGGATATACGGAATCCGGGGCATGTGAAATTTTAAATAAAACCTGTGTTAATTACACCAATCAGTCCGACAGTATTTGCCTGTGGAAAGGCATTGTGTTGAAATCGACCATGCATTTGGCGGTTGTGTCGATGAAAGTGAAGGCTGTCCGCGTAGAGTTGGGGTCGCCCCCGGACTCTGTTTTTCAAATAAAATCAATATCAATCAATAATAAAAATTAAAAGTTAATCTAAATGAAAAAAGTAGAAAAATTATTCATGGTAATCATCCTGATGGCCTTTGTCCTTACCTCTTGCGACAAAAACAACAATCCCATTATCCCCGATCCTGATCCCACTTCGGGCACCCATCCCGTGTTGTGGAGTTACGATATAGGTGTTGGTGGAATTTCGAATATTACTCCTGCTGTTGACGAAAATAACAACATCTATTTTTCAATGGTTTCAGAAGACTGGACTTCGGTTTTCACGATCGCTCTCGATAAAAATGGCAATGAATTGTGGAAAAATGAAGTAACAGGGGTAGCCACCAATAAGGTAACTTACGCTGGCGGAAAAGTGTTTGTGGTTACAGATGACCCTGTAGCTGTTCATTGTATCGAAGCCTCCAGTGGGAACACCAACTGGACCAAAGATATGACGGCAGAATATGATTTTGAATGGATGCCCATGGTAGCCATAAACAACAACAAAGTGTATCTGTCCACAGGTCAGTTTTTTTACGGTTATCTGCTGGCCCTCGATTTTGATGGCAACGAACTCTGGATAAAACAAGGTCCAACCATGGGAGGATCGCTTAGCCTAAGTGTTTTTGGAAACGAACTGTATTTCAATGACGGCGAGATTCTCTTTCGTTACGATGATAATGGTAATTCCTGCGATTCTGTTTGGGCCTATGAGCTTTCAACCTACAAACAATCAAGAGGTATAAATGGTTATTTGGATATGTTCAACGTGGCCTTTGGGTCAGATGGTAATTTATATGTCAGGAGCGATACTAAAATCGAAATTATTTCCCGTTCAGGACAGTCTGTGAATGAATTTGATTTGGGTGAGAGTTTTACAAACAGCTATAGTAGTATTATCCTATCACCTGATAATGAAGTTGTTGTTGGAAACGGAAACTTGGTAAAATACAATCATTCAGGTATATTAGAATGGGAAACCGATATCAATGATGGATGGTTGGTTAATCCAACCTTTACCAATGCTCCTGTTCTGTCGTCAAATGGTAACTTCTACGATGGACAATTGTTTGGGTTGTATTCTGTTAAATCAAACGGGACATTAAACTGGAAAGAAAATGCCGAAACCGAAGCCGGAATTGAATATGGAAATCTCCATCCACCGGTGCTTACCCACGAAGGAAACATCATTAGTGTTTCTTCAGAACAAAAAATGGTCAGGTGCTTTGAGGGTGATGGCAATGGACTTGCAACAAGCGGCTGGCCAAAGGTTTATGGTGATTACGGAAATACATCCGCAAGATAATGAAAAAGCTTCTCCTGATTTTTCTAGCCTTCGGCATTCTTACCCTTCCTTTTGCCTGCAAAAAGAAAACCTCAGATCATGATCCTGAACCCGAACCAAATGAGGTCATCGTGGCTGATATCACCAAAGTGATGGACCTGGAAACACGGTCGGCCATCTCAACAATTGATACCACCAATTTTACTTTTACCTTTTCGGGTGAAAGCGGGCTCATCAGTAATTTAAAAGTGGGCGACATTCTGGTGGATAGTGCTTCGGAGTTTGCGCAGTATGGCTACTTACGTAAGGTAACGGGTATCGAAGCATCAAAAGGTGAAACCAAAGTACACACCCAACCGGCAGGATTAACAGAAGCCGTCCTGCAGGGAAGTATCGACTTTAAAAGTGGATTATTAAAAACCAGCCAGATTGCACGTATGGAGCTGGCTGACGGTGTGAAATTGAAGTCTCTGAAAAATACAGATTTCACTGTGTTCGACATGGACTACGATATCACTTTTGGAAGTGGAACCGACCAGGTAACAGTGCAGGGAGCTACTTCTCTCGATATGGGGGTATTTTTTAAATTTAACTGGGATTACTGCATCCTGTGTTTGCCACCCGAAGTCACCATTGAGCTTTTTGAGTCGGGTGTTGAAATCAACCAGAGTGCCTCCATCAATGTGGTTTCGCAATATGGTGCTTCTGTTAATCAGCGCATTCCGGTGGCTACGTTCTATTTTGAACCCTGGACGTTCGCCATTGGCCCTGTTCCGGTCGTTTTTGTGCCTAAAATTCAATTGTTTGTGGGTGTTGACGGACTGCTCACTGCGGAATTTACCACAGGAGCCTCTGAGTCGTTTGAAGGCCGACTGGGAACCCGTTATACTTCTGCCGACGGTTGGAGTACCATCAAGGAAAAAACCTTTACCACCGATTACTATCCTCCCGCGCTTGATATTTCGATGAACGTGGAAACCATTGTAGGACCTGAAATTAGTCTGCTGTTGTATGGTGTAGCCGGGCCATTTACCAATGTTACAGCCTGTTCGCTCCTCGAAGCCGAACTTCACACCGGAACCGAAAACTGGACATTGGATTATAAAGTAGGCGTAAAAGCAGAAGTGGGAATCAGAATAGATGTGCTGCTTTTTGAAGATGAGTGGAGTACCGATTTTTGTTTGTTTGAACAAAACCTCATGCACCTTGAAGATGAGCCTTTGTCCACTGGTATCTTTTTCGAATCTCCGCCGGACGGAAACTGGATATCCTTGGGCAGCCAGACACTCTTAAAGGCCAGGGTTACGGGCGCTACTCCATCCCAGGTGGAATATCTGGTGGATGGAAATATTATTTCAACTATCACACAAGAACCCTGGGAATACACTTGGAATACAGCTTCCTCCACCTATGGAGAACACACCCTGATTGTAAATGATATCATTGGGGGAATAGCGGTTGCTTCCGACACCATTACCATTAGTCTGGTGAATGCCATTTGGGAGGTGGTAGACCTCAGCGGACTGAACCAAAGCAACGAAACCATCAATACCGATGTATTTTTTGTGAGTGAAAATGAAGGCTGGATGACCGGAGGTACGGGCTATGGCTTCTGGGGCTATATGTTACATACTTCGGATGGAGGCCACCAATGGGCAAATATAGCACCCGCTGATTTTCTCGAAAGAATGGAACAAATCATTTTTCTGAACGAAAACGAAATTTTGGCCCGAACATTCGCAGGAAGAGTCATAACCTCAACTACATGGAACAATATTTATTGGCAAAGCACTCCTCCCGGAAACGGAGAACTTACTTTCGATAATTTCTGGGTCACCAGCATAGCATTGAGCAATGCCGGATATTTGGTGGCAACAGGTATTTATAACCATGAGGAGGCATACCAAATTAGGCTCGCAAATGCTACTTCCGGCGATTTTCAACCTGTAAAGTCAATCGATATTCCTTATTATTACGATGATATTCCTACCAGTCCCTTAGTATATTTCAGAAATGAAAAGGGCATTGTATTTAATTTAAAAGACCAGGATAACCCTTTGCGTCAATATATCATGATTTCGGAGGATGGTGGATTAAGTTGGGAAAACATACAACTAAATGCGTCGGGCATTACACGCGACGATGATCTTTACGATGCGTTTTTTATCAATGAAAATGATGGATGGGTTGTGGGACGCGAAAGTCAGGGATTTGCAATGGTGCTTAAAACCACCGATGGCGGACAATCGTGGGAAAAAATAAATGTCCCCGATGCCTATAACTTTGGCTCAATCTGGATGTTGAGTGATGAGGAGGGCTATGCTACTGTTGACGCTCTTGATGTGGGGGATATCATCAACACCAAACTATACCATACCCAGGATGGAGGATATACCTGGGAACCGGTAGATATTGTTAATACCATTATGGCCATGAAAAAAGTATTCTTCAGGGGACCTTATTTGGGCTATACGGTAGGAATGGGATCTGATGCTTATAGTTTTACGGTTGGTAAATAATGTTTGTGCCACCAAATAAATGATGTTCAATTTGAATTAATACACACACCAATGAAAAGAATTCTCATATTAACATTGCTCTTCATGGTTGCTTTTTCTGCCACGAGTAATGCCCAGTTTGGCATCCCAACCAAGATTCAAAATAAATATAAGAAGGTGGGACGGGAAAAGGCCGAGGAACAAAAAACAAACGCCGAAGATAAAGGCATGGAAGAAGCTGATAAACATCTGGATAAAGGAGCCGAAGCCGCTGAACCCGGAATTCAAAAAGCAGAAGAAGCCGAGAAAAAAGGGGAGGAATATACCCTTTTCGGCCTTCAGAAGTACGGCGAGTTTGTGGAGGGTTACGAAGCCGATGTGGCCAACAAACCACCTGAAGATTACAAACGCTACGCTTTTAATTCGGCCATCGTTGAATACCGGCTCGAAGGGTCTGATGAGGGGACAAAAACCCAGTACATCGACATGGGCGGATACAAATTTGCTACCTATAAGGTAATCAAAAAAAGAAAAACCGAAGAGCTTTCCACCGTAATCCTCATTGGAAGCGATATGATCAGCATCGACTACGCAAACAAAAGTGCCGTTAAAATTCACAATCCTGCAGCTTATTGGTTGGCGAATCCCAACCGCGATTGGGAAGAAACCGGGCGTAACATGCTCACCCACATGGGCTATGAAATCGTTGGACAAGAAACCATTTCCGGTAAAGAATGCGACATCTGGAAACAGGGAAAAAGCCGCATCTGGGTTTGGAACGGACTAACCCTGAAATCGCAGGTAGGAAAGGATGTTGAAACAGCCACCAGCATCCAAATAGATATTCCCGTATCAGGAGAAATATTTGAGGTTCCTGAAGGGTACGAATATGAGGTGATTAGTGCTTCCGACATGTTTCCCGATCCGGATTCAGTTCTCGTTAAGGAAGATGAGATGACAGAAGAGGAATGGAATGCTGTACTGGATGAAATTGAGACCATGTCGTATTCGCAATACAAAGCCAAAGTGCTCGAAGAGGAACCTGAAGCTGATGACGAGCAAATCAAACAATCGTATTTGTTGTTAAGGCAGCAGGCGAAAAGGAGGCATCGGGTGGAGTAGATTGTATCTGTGATTGTCCTGAATAAAAAAAAGGCGGCTTGATTTCAAGCCGCTTTTTATGTATCATCATGGTATCTGATTAATGAAAATTATTAAATTGCGCATGATTTTCATTTAAAATTAACCTATATAAAGATGAAGGAATACAGAAATTATTTTTTTGCATTGGTAATGTTCATGCAAATTTATGGAGCAATAGCACAAAACGAACCCTTTTTGAAAGACAAATCAATCCTAGAAACAGAATTAAATTTCGGGAATGTAAATCACTTTTCTGCTGGACAAGCCGCATTTATGTGTGTTGAGACACTCTCAGAAAATGAAATCATTGTGGCTTATCGTGACTGGGAGAACCAGGGCTATGGAACAGTTGTCGTGGGATCTGTTAGTTATTTAGAGACTGCCTATGGTGAACCGGTTGTTTTTGCGTCTGCAAACATATATCTTCCAAAAATCAAGATGGTGAACGATTCGGTGTTTCTAATTGTTTACCGTGACATGGATTTAGATGGAAAAGGGATGCTGGTCAAAGGTGAATTAAACAATGGCAACATTCAATTTGAAGCACCAATTATTTTTAGCAATTCGATGATTTCAACAAGCTCATTGATTGTGATGAACGATACCACTTTCCTTATCGCCTATAAGGATAATAGCAACGGGTTTGGCACTTTACTTCCGGGGAAATTTGTCAATGGCAGTGTCTCACTTGGAGAGTTGCAGATTTTTAATGCTGCCACCTCATTTGAAAATGTACTGTGTCGAATGACCGATACCACGTTTGTTATCACCTATCGGGATGCCGGAAATGGTGAAAGTGGAACTATAAAAACCGGAACAATACAAAATGAGCAAATCACGCTAAGTGAACCTGTCATTTTTTCTTCTTCAGCGACAACCGAAATAGCCCTTGCAGCTATAAATAGTACTGATTTTGTAATAACCTATTTAAGCGGTGGTGCAATGGGCGAATCGATCATGGGGAAATTAGCGGGTAATTCGGTTGTGTTTACAAATTCATGGGTTTATTGTGGAAATGCCGTTTCCGGAAATGCGGTTGTCTCATTATCCGATTCCATTGCCGTAGTTTCTTATGCCGACATAGGTAACAACAACTATGGAACGTCTAAAATAATGCACATCCGAAATGATGGGCTCATCTATGGGGATGCAGTTATTTATATTGAAGGGGGTGCATTTACTACGCAAGGAAGTGTTTTGAGTGATTCCACCTTTGTTTTGGTATTTAGAAATGAAAGGAACAATTTTTCGGGATCATCGATTTGTGGAAAAATAACAACTGACCAAACCATCGGAGTTGAATATAATACAACAATACACGATATTGCTATTTATCCAAATCCTACTATGGGTTTTGTAACGGTTGAAGGGTCTGGAATTAATAAAATTGTGGTGTTGAATATGAGTGGGCAGACTATAGAAACGATACAACCATCTGAAAACGAAACAAATATTGATTTAACTCACTTTGAAAAAGGTTTTTATTTAATAAAAGCGGTATGGGACAACCAAACAGTTATTAGGAAAGTTGTGTTGGAGTAGGTGGGGAATTGGCAGATAAGGGGATCAAAAATTTTATTTATTGGTTGACCTTATGATATGTTCCTTCTCTTGATAAAGTCTATAAACCTTCCCTCCCCCGTAAGCCGCTCCCAAACCAAGCAGAATGTAAAGCCCACTGCCAATCGGTGCGCCAAGCGGAGGTTCACCCCCGCCACCAGGCTCTCCTCCCGGATCACCTGGATCACGTTGCTGACTATAGCTTATTAAGGAGAGGATACTAAAGAATACAATGAATATGGTTTTTATAATAACTTTTTTCATGATTTCGGGCTTTTAAGAATCTACTGAATGAATACTTTTTTTATAGAAACAATCGAATTACTCACTGCCCTTACTACATAATACCCGGTAGTACTAACTTGAATTTCATTCATCCCGGGATGTCCAGCTATCTGGTGTGTAATTTGCCCTGTGAG
>PCUL01000111.1 GCA_002771745.1 Bacteroidetes bacterium CG18_big_fil_WC_8_21_14_2_50_41_14 | reverse complement strand
CTTCAAAAGCGTAGTAGGCATTGCCCAGAAATTGAATCCAAGGATTCGTGGGTGGATAAACTATTTCGAAAAATTTAGGTTGTCTAATCTGCACAAGGTTTTCAAGTTACTGAATCAGCGGGTAGTAAGGTGGGCAAGAAAACGGTATAAACGTTATAAGACGAGTATAAGAAGAGCTTACAGTTGGTTGACAAGGGTACAGCATCAATATCCGTACCTATTTTACCATTGGCAACTTGGATTCTTGTCGTGATAATGTGTAGATTTGTATAACAAGAGCCGTATGATGGGAGACCATCACGCCGATCGCTATCGGTGGTTCTGTGAGTTCCGATAATTATCGGAATGGGGTGAGATTCCCCTTGCCTACTCGATTGCACGCCCGTTGGCAGCAAGGCGAAGACCCACCGCACTTTAAGCACTTTCGGTTTTTCTCCACCACACATAGCCGACACAAAAAACCAAAAGAGTTTAAATCTTTGCCATCGCACGAAAAACAGTAAAACGCTGACTCAACCGACAAAAACTGCTTAACCTACACTTTTTAAAAAAGCCATATTTTACATCAATGAAATAGATGTCATGCTGGTGGCGCAAAATGCCCAATTAGCCGATTTTATTAAATGCTTGCGGATTTATGGATAAACTATAAAACATAACTTGACTTTGAATCAAAAACATAGTATGTTTGTTGTCATACTTAAAAAGTAAGATTCTGAAAAGAAATATAATTTTTTTAATGATTGCACTTGCAGGCTTTATGTTTGTTGGTGTGCAAAGTGCTACGGCGCAATGGTCGGTTGATGTTACAGTAGATGATGCCAACTGTAATTGCAACAATATCACTCAAAAGGAAATCAGTTGGGTGGTACGCTACATAAACGACAATACTGTTTTCGCATATGGCAGCAGTACATTCACAACCAATCCTGTTACTATTAGCGGAACAGAAAGTGTTGACCCTGATTCATGGAAAACCTTTCAAGTATGTGTTAAGTGCATACCCCAGAAAAGTTTTTTAATTTTGATATTTTTAATTAATAATGAAACTAGGATTGTTTGAAATAAGTCTTCGTTCATGTTCTTTAAGGGAAGTATTGTTGTTGCTGTTTCTACTCTTAATACAATTTGCATACTCCCAACCCAACAAAAGGACATGCAATTGGTTTCTTAACAAAGAAATAGGCATTGATTTTAATACTGGTATACCTGTGGAGAATCTTGACGATCCCACTTTATCAGGATCAAACATTATTGGAAGTGTATCTACAATGAGTGATACTAATGGTTACCTATTATTCTATTCTAAAGGAATAGATATTGTAAACAGAGAACACGAAATAATGGATGGAGGTAATTCTGGCCCTAACTTTTATCCAAGTTTTCAAAGCGCTCTTAGTATGCCTAAGCCTGGTTCCAACAATCTTTATTACCTGTTTACGGCACGTCATCATGAGCAGTACAATCCCATGTTTTATTATTTAATTAACATGAATGCCAATAATGGGTTAGGCGAAATAATTGATATTGATACAATTGAAGCTGGCTGGGATGCTTCAAGTTTTCTTACAGCATCCTATATGAAAAACAAGCGTGACTATTGGTTAATTACTAGAAAATTTATAGAAAATAAATATGCAGCATTTAGAGTTACATCTCAGGGTATTGACCCAAATCCTGTATTGAGTGATACATACCAATGGAATTTTGATGGATACCGTGGATACATGAAGATTTCAAGCAACAAGAAATACATATCTACTTCTTTTACCGAAGCAGTTGAAATATGCAAGTTAAACAACGATACTGGTGAAATAGAGTTTATGTATTTTTTTTCACTAAGCAATCTTATTCCAGGAAACCCAGCATTTGGAACAACTAATTGTGAATTCTCACCATCATCTAATTATCTTTATGTTTCTGGTACAAAAGAAAATGGTGGAGGTAGTTTTATATACCAATTTGATATGCAATATATTGAGGACAAAGATATGTTTATGCAGTCGATAATAGAGATTGGAAATCCAATAGGATACAATATACAACTTGCTCCTGATGGGAAGATATATTGTTTCTATTCTGGAGAAAACGGATTACCCATTAATGATAGTATAGTTGGTGTGATAAATTATCCAGATAAAATGGGGTTAGATTGTGGTTATGAGGTAGATGCATTCACCTTACAAGAGGGAAAACCTTTTCGACCCTTTGTCAACTTCTGCCCCGACTTTCTTT
>PCUL01000160.1:10573-10660 GCA_002771745.1 Bacteroidetes bacterium CG18_big_fil_WC_8_21_14_2_50_41_14 | reverse complement strand
GTCGTGTTTCTGGTGTACAGGTTACTACCTTATCCGGGCAGCCTGGTGGAGCTACTTCTGTAAAAATTCGCGGAGGAAACTCCATCA
>PCUL01000160.1:10281-10484 GCA_002771745.1 Bacteroidetes bacterium CG18_big_fil_WC_8_21_14_2_50_41_14 | reverse complement strand
GGGCTTAGCTCCATCAATCCCAGCGACATTGAGTCGATGGAGATATTGAAAGATGCTTCTGCTACAGCCATTTATGGAGCACGTGGTGCCAATGGTGTCGTGATCATCACCACCAAAAAAGGAAAAAAAGGAAAAGACAAAATCACCTTTAGTGCCTTGGTGGGTATGCAGCAAAAAGCTTCATCGGTAGATGTGATGAATGC
>PCUL01000160.1:0-10263 GCA_002771745.1 Bacteroidetes bacterium CG18_big_fil_WC_8_21_14_2_50_41_14 | reverse complement strand
ACCGATTGGCAAAATGAAATATTTAGAAAAGCACCCATTCGAAACTACCAACTTTCCTTTAGTGGAGGTAATGAGAAAACAACGTATTCGGTAAGCGGCGACTACTTTTCGCAAGAGGGAATTATTGTTGGATCAGACTTTACCCGATACAGTTTTCGGGTTTCCCTCGATCGCCAGGTAAACGACAAACTAAAACTGGGAACCTCCATCGGTTATAATAAAACCATCAGCAATACGGTACCAACAGATACTCCTGGAGGCTTTTTTCCGGGAGTGGTTAATACAGCACTCACTTTCAATCCGGTATTACCTGTTTATGATGCAGATGGAAACTACACCCTAACCGATCCCAACGCAGATGCCTGGCTTGATAACTCGGTGGCTGTAACACGCATTGTGGATGCGGTAAGCAACATTAACCGGGTGCTGGGCAACATCTATTTGGAATATGAATTTATTAAGGATTTAAAATTTAGAACAAGCCTGGCCAGTGACATTTACCATCAAACACAAGACATGTACACACCCAGAACCGTTTACTCTGGTTCATTTAATGGCGGACAAGCCCGATTTGCCACCACCGATTTACAAACCATTCTCGCTGAAAATACATTAAGTTACAACAAGAAATTTGGTGATATTCATCAAATAAACGCGGTAGTCGGATTCACTTTTCAAAATAATAAAAGCCGAAGCTTTATTGACATCGCTACCAATTTTCCAAATGATGTTTTGGGCTATTATGGTATTGAAAACGCTGAGGATTTTCCAAGTATTTACGCTTCTAATGCTGAATCAGCCATTGTTTCATATCTGGGTCGGGTAAACTATAACCTCAAAGAAAAGTACCTCCTTACCGTTACCGGAAGGGTTGATGGTTCTTCACGATTTGGCAGCAATAACCGCTATGCCTTCTTTCCTTCGGTCGCTTTGGCCTGGCGTTTAATTCAGGAAGATTTCATCAAAGAATCGGGAGTTTTTTCGGATCTAAAGCTTCGCATTAGTTATGGCAAAAGCGGGAACGATCGCATCTCCGATTATGCTTATATTCGAACCATTGGCGGAACCACTTACTTTTTTAATGGGGGGTCTCCAGCCTCTGGATTTGCTCCTCAAGTTCCTGGAAACGATAACCTTAAATGGGAAACCACCAATCAGTTTGATGTAGGTATGGATATGGGATTTTTGGACAGCCGTATTTCATTAACAACCGACTATTACTACAAAAAAACGGTAGACCTGCTCTACAACTCCGAAATTCCATACACCACAGGGTATCCGGTTTATTTGGAAAACATTGGAAGCATGAAAAACTCAGGTGTGGAGTTTAGTCTGCGCACAGCCAATCTGGTGAATGCCTTTAAGTGGAATACCGATTTCAATATTTCCTTTAACAGAAATCAAATACTCGATCTTGGAGGGAAAACATTATACGTAAACAACGATACGTATAAACTGAAAATAGGAACCTGGTCGGTTATTCAGGAAGGAGAACAAATGGGGAGTTTCTACGGTCTGGAAGCCGATGGAATTTGGCAGTTGGATCAAGATGCCGAAGCCGCCATCTATGGAAATGAGCCCGGTGATTTTAAATATATCGACCAAAACCACGATGGAGTAATTGATGCCAACGATCGGAAAATTATAGGTCATGCGCTGCCAAAATTCTTTTGGGGGCTAAATAACACCTTCTCATATGGAAACCTGACTTTAGATGTTTTTATTCAGGGACAACATGGCAACCAGATTCTTAACAGCAACCGTTTTGAGTTGGAATCGGGTAACGGACTTTCTAACGCTTCTACTGACATGCTCAATCGTTGGACACCCGATAATCCGAGCAACGAATATGCCCGCGCAAACCGAAATGCCGACTATTTAAAAATGTCGGACCGATATCTGGAAGATGGCTCCTATGTTCGCATTAAGCTAATCACCCTTTCGTACAATCTGCCAAACAAATGGATGTCGGCATTGAAAATCGACAATGCCCGTTTTTATGTCACCGGAGAAAACCTGCTTACCTTCACCAAGTACACAGGTTTCGATCCTGAAGTAAGTCGTTTTGGCTTCGACAATACCCGTATGGGTTACGATTATGGTGGATACCCGTCTGCCAAATCATATATTATTGGAGTAATCTTGAACTTTTAAGCCTACTAAGATGAAAAAGATATTTATTTTTACAGTCATATTAATCATGTTGTTTTCCTGGTCGTGCAATAAGCAGTTGGAGCTGGAACCACATAAAATTTATTACGACAATTTCTATCAGTCAGAACAGGATGCTATAAGTGCGATCAACGCAACCTACAGCTTGCTAACTTATGTAAATCAATACAACAGCTATTTATGGCTGATTCAGGATGTGGGTTCTGATGACTGCAATGCCCGTGAGTCGCTTAATGATCCCAACATTCATCAGTTTAACGACTACAATTTACAAAGCACTAATACATACCTGCAGGGTATTTGGCAAGGATCGTACCTGGGCATTTCCAGAGCCAATATTGTACTTCAAAAAGTTCCGGATATAAAAATGGATTCAACGAAAAAAACTCAAATCCTGGGTGAAGCCCGGTTTTTACGCGGCTTGTTTTACTTCAATCTGGTGAGGTTATTTGGTGATGTTCCGTTGGTTTTAACACCTATTTCATCCGATTTAACCGATGAGGAAGTGTATTTAAAGCGTACTGATAAATCATTGGTTTATGATCAAATTATTGAAGATTTTACCCTGGCCGCGCAAGGTTGCCCAAAAGCATATTACCAGTCCACCGAAAAGGGAAGGGCTACCAAAGGAGCCGCCTTGGGAATGCTGGCCAAGACTCAATTGACCCTGAAACAATGGGATCAGGCCGCCAGTACTTGCAACCAGGTGATGGATTTGGGCGTTTATGACCTATGGGTTGACTTCACCGACAATTTTAAAGATGCCCGCCGCAATGGAAAAGAATCGGTTTTTGCGGCTCAGTTTTATAAAGGAGAAACGAGTCAGAACAACCAGATTGTAATTAGTGGATTACCTTTTGTACAAGGGGTTTTTAATGCGGGAGTTGAAATCATGTTGCCCACCGAAGATCTGCTAAACAGTTTTGAAGAGGGCGATTACCGCAAAGAAGCTACGTTTTTCGATCACTATTGGTACGACACATTTGATCCGCATATTTATAAACACTGGGATCAGGATGCCTATGATGCCGAAGAAACGGCTCAATGCGGTTCCAATTTCGATGTGATGCGTTATTCTGAAGTCCTGCTGATGTATGCCGAAGCACTGAACGAAGCCTCCGGTCCCACGTCCGAAGCTTATACTGCCATCAATCAGGTGAGAGCCCGGGCTAGAAATGGGAACGCCGATGTGTTGCCCGATTTGCAAGGACTTTCGCAGGATGATTTCAGAACCGCTGTGTTGCATGAGCGCCGCATGGAATTTGTTAACGAAGGCATACGTTGGTACGATCTGGTGCGCACGGGTAAGCTCATCGAATATGTTAAACGTGCAAAAGGTGACAAAGCCAATCCCCAAACATTTAATTACGTGTTTCCCATTCCACAACGCGAACTCGACAACAACCACAACCTGACTCAAAATCCCAACTATCAGTAATTCTGGACTATTTACAATAATCATTCACTAAACTGAAACCGTTTGAAATCAAATTTTAATAAATATCCTGTCGTTCAGGTTCGAAAAACAGAAGAGGAGTGTTTGGTTGGCTGGGTCGCGATCACCAGGCAGTTGAATCAGGTATTTGAGGATGAAAACAGCAGAAAAAAGATACTGGTAGTTGATTGCTATCAGGGAACTTGTGAGAAAGAAATACTGAAATCGCTGCTATTGGATATTCATCCCGACAAGATCTTTCTTTCCAAATCCTGTATGCTGCCCGAGCAGGAAATACATGATCTTACCCAAACTGATGTGACCGAAGATCGTATCTTTGGCTATATGACACGGCTTAATCTGGATCAGTTTTTCGATCAGGATAAAATAGATGAGGTTAAAACCCGGATTGCAAATATTCAGGAAGGCATCATCCTTTTATTTGGAATAGGTGCTTCGTTATTGACAGATGAGCCGCATGTTTTAGTATATGTCGACATGGCCCGATGGGAGATTCAATTGCGCATGCGGCGCGATGAGGTCAATAACCTGGGGATTACCAACTTCACGGATACTTTCGAGCGGCAATACAAACGAGGGTATTTTGTTGACTGGCGTGTGCTCGACCGGCACAAGAAAAAACTCATGGGCCGATGGGATTTTGTTCTGGACACCAATACGTGCAATGAACCCAAAATGCTTTCAGGCAGCTTGGTTCGCGAAGGGTTGACTCAGGCAGCTCATCAGCCTTTTAGTCCGGTTCCATACTTTGATGAAGGTCCCTGGGGCGGACAATGGATGAAAGAAGTCTGCGATCTGGATCCTGACAAGAAAAATTACGCCTGGTGTTTTAACTGTGTGCCCGAAGAAAACAGCCTCTATCTTGGATTCGGCAACATAAAATTCGAGCTTCCCTCTGTAAACGTTGTATTTTATGAACCTGTGGCCTTGTTGGGTGATCCTGTCCATGGCCGTTTTGGTGACGAGTTCCCCATCCGATTCGACTTCCTCGACACCATGGGTGGCGGCAATTTAAGTCTTCAGGTTCACCCAATTACCGAATATATCCAAGAGAAATTCGGCTTACACTATACACAGGATGAGAGCTATTATATGCTGGATGCCAAAGAGGATACCATCGTTTATCTTGGGTTGAAAGAAGGCATTGATGGTGAACAGATGATGGCAGAGTTAATAAAGTCGGAAACCACTGGAGAACAGTTTCCTGATGAACAGTATATCGAGAAATGGCCTGCTAAAAAACACGATCATTTTCTTATTCCAGCCGGTACAGTTCATTGTTCGGGCCGAAATGGCATGGTGCTCGAAATTAGTTCAACCCCTTATATTTTTACCTTTAAGCTTTGGGACTGGGGAAGGCTTGGCCTCGATGGAAACCCAAGGCCCATCAACATCGAACATGGAAAAAATGTGATTCAGTGGAACAGAACTACCCAATGGATTAAAGACAACCTGATCAATCAGGTTAAATTATTGGGTAGCGGCGAAGGCTGGGAATGTCAACAAACCGGACTCCATGAACGTGAGTTTATTGAAACCCATCGTCATTGGTTTACAGAACCTGTTTTTCACCACAACAGTAGCAGTGTACAGGTTTTTAATGTGATCCAGGGACGCGAAATCATTGTCGAAAGTACCACAGGATTATTTGAACCTATGGTGTTTCATTATGCAGAAACTTTTATCGTACCTGCGGCTGCCGGATCAATCATGATATCTCCATGCGGAGAATCCACTGGAAAAAAATGCGGAACCATTGCAGCCTATGTAAGAACTTAATTTCATAATCAATGAATCAAAAAACTTCCGTTAAAATTTTTATTCCCGTCATCTTTTCTTTTTTCGTGATGGGATTTGTCGATCTGGTGGGCGTAGCTACTGGTTATGTGAAACAGGATTTTAGCCTGTCGGATAAAATGGCGCAGCTGATACCTTTTATGGTGTTCATCTGGTTTGCATTGATGTCGATTCCCACCGGGATCTTTCAAGATCGCAAAGGAAAGAAGATAACTGTAATTATTGGGATGATTCTCACAGGTGTTGGATTAATCATCCCCTTTGTTTATTATACATTACCCACCGCACTTCTTGGATTTGCCTTGCTTGGAATTGGAAATACCATCCTACAGGTTTCAGCCAATCCATTGTTAATTGACATTTCGCCGGAAGGCTCAAAAGCGGCAAATCTGAGCTTGTCGCAACTTATCAAGGCCATTGCCAGCATGTTGGGTCCCATAGTAACCGCTGGACTGGCCTTGTATCTGAACAATTGGAAATTGGTTTTTCCCATTTTCGCGGCCATCTCCATCCTTTCTGCCTGGTGGTTGAGTACAGTAAAAATAGAAGAATCGAAAACAGAAAAAGCACCCGCTACTTTTAAAAGTTCATTTGCCTTGCTGAAAAACCCATACATCCTTATCACCATCCTATCCATCTTTTTTATGGTAGGTTTTGATGTGGCCATGAACACCAATATAGCAACCTACTTAACTGCCAAATTCTCTATCAGCCTCGAATCGGCAAGTATGGGCATTGTGATTTATTTTGCATCTCTCATGACCGGACGTTTTGCGGGAGCTATACTCCTCAGAAAAATGAACATCAAAGTCTTTATGGTAGTCAGTACTTTATTGGCTCTTGCGGGATTGGTTGGCATCATTTTTTCAGAAGATCTGTTGCTTACACGGATTCTGATTTTTGTTACCGGTTTTGGTTTCTCAAATGTATTTCCAATTATGTTTGCGTTGATTGTGGAGCAAAAGCCTGCCTATGCCAACGAACTCTCCGGGTTAATTATCCTGGCAGTGAGTGGGGGAGCTATAATCCCTCCTGTTATCGGATTAATGAGCGACTTGTTTGGCTTTGTTGCTTCCATTTATGTTCTGATATTCTGCATTTTGTATATTACCTACGCCTCGTATTACGTTATAAAACATTGAGATGATGAATCCTGAAACAGATAACCGAATTATCCTGACCCTGGATGCCGGAGGAACCAATTTTGAGTTTTCGGCTATTCAGGGCAATAAAGCCGTTGTGGATCCCATCAAACTTCCGGCCGAAGCCCACAACCTGGAAAAATGTCTGGGAAACATTGTGTTGGGTTTTTCCAAAGCATTAGAAGCAACCGAAGGCAAGGCCGATGCCATCAGTTTTGCTTTCCCAGGACCGGCAGATTATGCCCTTGGAATTATTGGGAATCTCCCCAATTTTAAGGCCTTTAACGACCATACTCCGCTCGGACCCATACTCGAAGATATGTTTAACCTGCCAGTGTTTATCAACAACGATGGTAACCTGTTCGCATACGGAGAAGCCCTGTCGGGATTTCTTCCTGCAATCAACCAGAAAATAGGTGACTTGGGAGGCATTAAACAATATCAAAACCTCATTGGGTTAACCCTCGGAACGGGCTTTGGTGGTGGAATCGTATTAAACAAAACCCTGATTGCTGGCGACAGTTCGTGTGGCGCGGAAGTACACAACAGCCTTAATAAATTTAACCCCGACTGGAATGCAGAAGAAAGCATTAGCACACGAGCCATTCAACGGATGTATGCCGAAGTCGCTAACCTGCCTTTTTCAGAGGTATTCATGCCCAAAGATATCACAAACATTGCCTTGGGAAAGATGGAAGGTGACCAATTGGCTGCTCAGGAATCGTATAAACAATTTGGCGAAGCCCTGGGAAGTTCTATTGCCAATATTCTTACACTTATTGATGGCATAGTAGTGTTGGGCGGGGGAATCACTGCTGCATGGAATCTTTTTTCAAAGACCATGTTTGAAGAAATTAACAGAAAATACCTGCACTTCACAGGAACCCCAAACGACCGGCTTTCATTTAAAGTGTTTAACCTGGAAGATCCCCGTCAGCTTGAGACTTTTGCATTGGGCAAGATCGAAAATCTTAGTATACCCGGAACTACACGCACTATTCCCTTCGACAGCATGCCGCGAACGGGTGTTGGCATATCCAAAATAGGTGCCAGCCACGCAATCGCGATGGGAGCCTACACCTTTGCGTTACAACAACTCGATAATCAATAGTCTTATGAAAAAGCTGCTCATTTTGTTTTCGATCTTGATGGTTTCGGTTAACTTTTCTGGTCAATCAATGAAGCAAATTCTACAGCCAGTAGATTATGTGGATCCGCTCATGGGCACCACTTTTTCCAGGTGGATGCTGTTTCCAGGGGTAGCCATGCCTTTCGGGATGGTCAAATTAAGTCCCGACAACCAGCGCAAGGGCTGGAAAGCAGGCTATGAATACAAAATTCACAACATTGCGGGATTTTCGCACCTCCATTCCTGGACCATGGGCGGTTTGCTGACTATGCCAACCACTGGTCCCTTGATGATTGTACCGGGTCCGGAGGACAATCCTGATTTGGGATACCGCTCACGCATTAGTCACAGCAACGAAACCGCACAGGCAGGCTATTATCAGGTTTACCTGGAAGATTACAAAATCAATGCGGAACTGACATCGACCACCCGTGCCGGATTTCAACGCTATACTTTTCCCAAATCCAATTCGGCTAGGGTACTCATCGACCTGAAAATCCCCACCGAATACAATTATGAGATTTTTGAAGCCAAAATCACCAAAGTGAGCGATACCGTGATTGAAGGGTATTCTGTTCAGCAAAGTTTGAGGGGAGCCAATTACAATGAGTTCACTTTGCATTTTGTGATGCGGTTCAATAAGCCTTTTACCACTTTCAATGGTTGGATGAGAGAAGATATCATCGAAAACGTTGATGAAATATACCTGATTTTTGGGGATGATGACATTGGTGCTTTCGTGACTTTCGATACTGAAGCCGGCGAACAAATATTGGTTCAGTCGGGTATTTCACTGGTTAGCATTGATCAGGCCAGGCTTAACCTAAGAACCGAACTCGATCCTTTTAACTGGGACTTTGATGCGGTGGTCGCAAACAGTCAGGAAACATGGAATCAGTTACTTGGTTCCATTCAGATTGAGGGTGGAGAGAAAACAGATTATAAGAAATTCTATACCAACATGTACCGGGCTTATGCCAGCCGTACCATCTGGAGCGATGTCAACGGGAAGTATGTGGACATGTACGAAAAAGTGCAGCAACTAAAGGATTCAGGAGACGTGGTTTATGGTGGCGATGCCTTTTGGAACACCTTCTGGAACCTGAACCAGTTATGGACTTTACAACATCCTGAAGTGGCAAACAGTTGGGTAAAATCGTTGCTCGAAATTTATGACAAGGGTGGTTGGCTTCCAAAAGGCCCCACCGGTATTGAGTATTCCAGCATCATGGTGGCGTCCCACGAAATCCCGCTGATGGTAAGTGCCTATCAAAAAGGCATCCGCAACTACGATGTGAACAAAGCCTACACTGCCATGCGGCACAACCAGATGGAACAGGGAAAACCTCATCCCGGAGGCGGGCTGGTGGGCAACCGCAACCTGGAATCCTACCTGAAATATGGCTATGTTCCAACTGAAGATGGCCCCACAAGCAACACCCTGGAATATGCCTACGACGATTGGACTGTAGGCCAGATGGCTAAGGCACTTGGAAACGAATCGGATTATAAAACCTTTACCAAGCGGGCGTTTAACTACAAAAATGTATTCAATAAAGCGGAAGGGTATGTCTGGATGAAAAATGCGGATGGCACCTGGGAACCCGATTTTTCTCCTTATGGCCACTCTGTTTTTCTGGGAGCGGGTTTTGTTGAAGGCAACGCCTGGCAATATACCTGGTTTGTGCCCCACGACCAGCAGGGGCTGTTGAACCAATTGGGAAGAGAAACCTATATTAGCCGGTTGGAGGAAGGATTTGAAAAATCCCTTCCCCATCGTTTTAACTCTGAAAATTTAGATGAAAACGGATTGGTCGGTGTTGGAATTTTGCCCATCAACCATGGCAATCAACCCAATATGGAAGCGGCTTATCTGTTCAATTATGCCGGTGCTCCCTGGCTGACACAAAAATGGGTGCGCGAAATCATGTATGGCTTTTACGGCGACAGCATCGATGCCTGGCCCGGAGATGAAGATCAGGGGCAAATGGGTGCCTGGTATGTAATGAGTGCCATGGGGCTCTTTGAAATGGATGGTGGAGCTTCTTTAAATCCCATCTACGAAATTGGAAGTCCGATTTTTGAAAAAGTTACGATTCAACTCGACAGCAATTACTATCCTGGTGGCACTTTCGTGATAGAGGCCAAAGACGTCAGTCGCGAAAATAAGTACATCCAATCGGCGAAACTAAACGGTAAAAAATTGTCTAAACCCTGGTTTTATCATTCGGATTTGGTAAGTGGTGGAAAATTGGAACTGAAAATGGGTAGCAAACCCAACAAGATATGGGGCAGCAATCCTGAAGATGCACCTCCATCGATGAGTAGCCTGCTTTCTCAGGCAGAAATCGACACTATCATGGCCTATGATAAATTTGCCGAAGACATGGCAGCCTGGAACAAAGCCATGAAAGCCTATTACTATCACAAAAAAGAAAATTTTGAAACACTTCCTAACACCGAAAATGAAGTCATCTTCTTGGGCAACAGCATTACCGATGGTTGTGAATGGTCGGAGTTGTTTCAAAATCCAAACGTTAAAAACCGCGGTATTGGGGGCGATGATA
>PCUL01000221.1 GCA_002771745.1 Bacteroidetes bacterium CG18_big_fil_WC_8_21_14_2_50_41_14 | reverse complement strand
TTAAGACCAATCCGGCTTGATAAAGGAATAGGTCTATATTTGTAACTGAAAATTGAAATTTATAACTGTACGAAAAACAAACCGATTCTAGAATTGCAAGACTTTTCTTACAAAAAACTTTACAAAATAAAATGAGATTTAAAGCATTGTTACTTCTTGGATTTATCATCACAACTCAATGTTTGATGGCCCAAACTGATTACAGACCAGGATATATCATCTCCAAAACCGGCGATACGGTGGTTGGTGAAATTGATTACCGGGGCGACTTGCTAATGGGTAAATCTTGTTATTTCAAAGCAAACGAAACGGACGGGGAGAAGGAGTACCTGCCAACTGATATCTTAGCTTTTCGTTTTATCGACAGCAAATATTATGTTTCAAGGGAACTGGCTGGCGAACACTTCTTTTTGGAATTCCTGATAAAAGGAAAGGTGAATATTTACTACCTGAGAAACGAAAATGGTGACCATTATTATTTGGATAAGGAAGACCTGCCGCTCACCGAGATTACTTATGAAGAACAGGTCAAATATCAAGGGGACAAGCATTATTTATATCAATCGAGAATCCACGTGGGAATACTAAACTATTATATGCAGGATGCACCCGACATAGCGGCCAAAATTGCGAAGGTAAAAGTGCCTGACAATCAAAATTTGGTTGAACTGGCAGAGGATTACCACAACCAGGTATGTCAGGGAGAGAAATGTATTATTTATGAGAAAAAGCAACCTTTCACCAAGGTCAATATTCAAGTGGTTGGAGGCATAACAAGTTTTCATAAGTTCGATTATGTGGATGATCATATTTATTTTCAAGCCGGATTTATTGCCCATTTCTGGTTGCCAAGGGCAAATGAAAAACTATTTCTAAGAACGGGTACTCTATTTTCCATGATCAGGCACAACGGGGAGCAAGAATTGATTTATAAAATCCCACTTCAACTTGAATATATTTACCCCCGAAATAAAATACGACCCAAAGTTGCCATTGGAATCATCCATTATAACCCCTTTGGTCAAACCATTGCGCTGATGTTAGGAGCCAACATTAAAGTGTATAAGAAGTTTTTTCTGTCTCTTGACTATGACTTAGAGATGTCACCCACAGGCGGCATTCCGGTGATTCCCAAACGGCTCATCGCCCAATCATTCCTTGTCGGGATGTATTATCAGTTTTAAATAGAGTTCCCGGAGGCCTGGTTCAACTCATCAGATTTAGTTGAAACAAATAGCTTTTAGTGATCGTTTAGTAATTCTCTTTTTGTACTTTTGGAATCAGGATTATCCCATCCGGGTTTGGAATGGAATAATTACCAAAATAATCCATTGGAAGATCACGCACGATGTATCACCTCAAATCGATATCCATGAAAGCATTAATTCATTCAGTTCTGGCAACAGCATTTATTGCCGTGTTGGTTTTGGGTTGCAAAAATGAACAGGTCAACAATGATCCAACCGGTATTTCGGGCCGACTGCTCCGCAACTCTGCCTGTAAAGATTTAAAATCAACAGCCACTACAAACGCATTGTCCGATAGTCTTTCTTGTGCAGAGTATCAGTTTGATGCCTCCACCCATCAATTAACAATTAAACACCTTAATGCCGGGTTTAATTGTTGTCCCGGAATTCTATCGTGTAAGGTAACTTCCAGCAGCGATACCATTGTCATTCAGGAATTTGAAGAAAGCCAGCTATGTAGCTGCAATTGCCTTTTTGATCTGGAAATAGAGATCGTTGGTGTAGAAGCAGGAAAATACGTGATTAAATTCATCGAACCTTATTGTGGCAACCAGACACTCCTTGTTTTTGATGTGGATTTGGAAGGGGATCCGGAAGGCTCATTTTGCGTAATCAGGAACCAGTATCCCTGGGGCATTTAAAAATAGGGTTGCCAATATGTACAACTAATTTCGGGTATTGAGGTAAATCGAAAACATGGAATTTTCGTTACTTTAGCCAAACGAAATATAAAAACCTGAAAGAAATTTTGGGTGGCAACAATTGATAACCATGACAGAGGCTTCCCGGACATCTATTATAAATACAGGAACGATGAAACACCCCAACCCTGACATTACAATTCACAGCCTGAGATTGACGACGGTGGTGTTGCTCTCGTTGTTGTTGGTCATCTCTTGCAAAAAAGGGGATCCCGATTTGCCGCCGGATTTATGCGGGGAAGAATTTATTGGGGAATTCAGGCTTCTGGAGGATTCCAGGATCAGTATTCCCTATCTGGAAAACAGGTTGCTGTTTTTTAAAGATGTGGAGGGTCGTCAGGCTAAATTTGAATTCTTGTTTGGCAATGGAGGATACAAATTGGAGAGTTTGTCAGTATCGCAACCCTGTCAATTTGATAGCAGCAGGAT
>PCUL01000153.1 GCA_002771745.1 Bacteroidetes bacterium CG18_big_fil_WC_8_21_14_2_50_41_14 | reverse complement strand
AAGCGATACTTTTACATTCAACCCCTGGTTTTTTCCCGAGCCAACCACCATCCACTGGAATTTTGGCGATACTGCCTCCGGTGTTAACAACGAATCGTGGATACCCCATTCCACGCATAAGTTTACCGATGGCGGCACTTACGAAGTATCGGTACATGTTGAATACCCTCCTTCACCTGCTTATCCTTTTGGCCGAATTGAAGAAACATCGCGAGAGGTGGAAGTAGTTTATGCCCCTGAACCAAACCTTGGCCCCGACACAACAATTTGCCACGGCAGCGAAATTATACTTAATGCAGATTGTGGCCCTCATGGTTATTCATGGAGTACAGGGGAATGGGGTGCGGGTCTAAGCCAGATAACGGTAAGCGACTCAGGTTGGTATTGGGTAAGGGCTGTTAACAGTGAAGGATGCTTTGAAACAGATTCTATACATATTTCATACTACCCTGCTGCAATTGCCGATACAAATAACCTTGTATTAAGCCCAACAACCTGTGGAGGAAGCTTGGGGGCAATCCGTGGTTTAGCCATTTCAGGAAACCAACCACTACAATATCAATGGATTAACGATATTGGAGATTCAATTGCAAACACAATAGATATTTATCATTTGCCTGTTGGAAATTACACCTTGCAGGTTACTGACAGTAACGAATGTGTTACCGAATTTGGCTCTTATTTAATTACAGATGCAGGCGAAGTGCTAATTGAAGATGTTGTTTTTTCTCATGAGCATTGTAATCAGCAAAACGGGAGCATTATTGTTACTGCCACTTCCGGACTGGGCGATATGCTAAAATATTCAATTACCAATGGCGAGCCATATTTTTACAACGAAGGTGTTTTTACCAATTTATCATCAGGAACCTACGCAGTAAGGGTAAAAGACTCCACAGAGTGTGAGGATGTTTTTACATACAACCCAATAATTATTGAAAATATTGAAGGTCCGCAAGTAATCAATGTTCAAATAACCCCTGCTACCGTAGGGCAAAACAACGGTTCATTAAATATTATTGCTTTGGGTAGTGGTGATACAATTTATTATTCAAATGATGACAGCCTTAGTTTCCAAATAAATGATGGCTTCTTTTCAAACCTGTTTGCAGGATATTATACCTGTGTTGTTGTTGATGAATTTGGTTGCGATACAACATTTGTTGTGGAAGTAACAGAAGAGGTAACTCTACATTTACAAGCCATTGCCGGTGCTGACGAAGTATGCCCGGGTAATTCGGCATTTGTACCCCTCACTGTAAGCAATTTTAACGACGTTGCAAGTTTTAATACAACACTCATCTACAACAACGAATTGTTAACATGTACCGGTTTTGCAAACGCCCATCCCCAACTGGAAGATTCGTTGGAGGTAATTTTGTTTCCGGCTGAGGGAAAAATTATACTTATATGGGCTTCCAATCCTGTTACACTACCTGCCAACACCAGTTTTGTTGAACTTAAATTCCAGTCGATTGACCCGGGCTATAGTATTGTGGATTGGAATGGTTCCACCGGAACAAGCCTATTCCTCAACTCCACAGGTCTTCCAATTCCTGTTGAATACAGCCCCGGAAATGTAACAATCTATCAGGATGTGATATTCTTCTGTGGGGAAGATGTAGTAGGAGTATGCCGGGGCAACACCCTGAACCTATCTACTTTGGTGTTTTCAAGCAATGGCGATGTAAACTTTTTGTGGACACTCCCCGATGGCAGCACCAGCAGCAACCAAAATCTTGAAATTATCAATGTACATCCCGACCAATCAGGAGAATATAGAATAATCATATCTGACGCAGCCAATTGTACGGCAAGCGATTCGGTTATTGTTACTGTTTTTCCAACACCTGTCCCTGATTTTACTCTACAGGACACAATATTTACAGACGACCCAATTGATCTTGATGCAGGATCAGGATATTTGCATTACTGGTGGAATACAGGCGACACATCACAGTTTATTTGGGTTGATACTGAGGGCTGGTATTCGGCACAGGTTAAATCTGTTGAGGGGTGCGTGGGTTTGGATTCATCATTTGTTCTTTTTTCGACACCACCCGAACTCATAAAAATATCTTTTCCAAATGCTTTTACTCCAAATGGCGATGGATTAAACGATGAGTTTAAGGCAATTACAAGTTGGGGCGATTACCTTTACTCTTTCAGTATGGAAATTTACAACCGATGGGGCGGTCTTGTATTCAAAAGTGACAATATATCGCAGAGCTGGGATGGAAAATGCAAAGGAGAAGCCTGTCCTGCCGGAACTTATATCTTTAATGTTGTTTATAATTCCACAGCAGGTATATCCTTAGCAACCGAAACAAAAATGGGAACGGTTACGCTGGTAAGATGATTAGAATTAGAATTAGTATCTGACTTGA
>PCUL01000351.1:4492-4694 GCA_002771745.1 Bacteroidetes bacterium CG18_big_fil_WC_8_21_14_2_50_41_14 | reverse complement strand
TCTGTTTATCCTGGCGGTGAACCAATACTTTTTGGGTGCAGGCATGAAGTGGTTTTTTGTGGCCATGTTTTCTTTTGGAATGATCGTTCTCATCAGGCCCGTGAATGGATTGGTATTGTTTAGTTTGCCCTTTTTGGCCGGCGATTGGTATACCCTCAAAAGAGGGTTCACCGTATTGTTTCAAAAACCGGCTACTTTATTA
>PCUL01000351.1:2272-4446 GCA_002771745.1 Bacteroidetes bacterium CG18_big_fil_WC_8_21_14_2_50_41_14 | reverse complement strand
TACAGTTATCGGGATGAAGGATTTAATTTTGCCAATCATCACATGGTTGACTTTTTATTTTCTTACCGCAAAGGTTTCTTTGTTTACACACCCATGTGTATGGTGGCCTTGTTTGGGTGGTGGCAGGTGTGGAAAACTTCAAAATTTGCGGCATTTGGTTTTGCAGGATTTTTTATCCTGGTCGTGTATTTGCTCAGCAGCTGGTGGCAATGGTATTACGGAGGCAGCTTTTCGTCACGGGTGATGATAGAATACCTTCCATTTTTCATGATCCTGCTGGCTTTGTTGTTGCAACAATTTCCCCGTCCGAAATGGATGATTGGATTGGTTTTCTTACTTATTATATTTTGTCAGATACAAACCTACCAATATCGTTATGGATACCTGCATTGGCAGGATATGAACAAAGAACTTTATTGGGAACGGTTTATGCGATTTGATATGAACGTTATCTGTTTTCCAATAATTGAAGGAACGCAAGCCCGCGTTCGGTAATTTGGTATTGCTGTTTAGAACTTTTCGGTTTATCCGGTATAGTCATCAGGATAAGTTGCAGTTCCAAAAGCAGTTTGATGTATTTATTTCGGAATTTAGACCTGTCTTTCCATTCTGCCTTATGCATGATGGCTTGCATAGATTGAGGATTTTTACAGAAATCAAGAATTGTTACGACTTGGTTCCAACCTGGTGCCAACTTAGTGCCAACTTGATGCCGACTTAGTGCCAGCTTAGTCCCAATGGCACCTAGCTCATTTTCAAACTCGTGCTGTTCCACCTGCTGTTGCTGAAAGTTTGTATTAGTAAAAGTCACTCTGAAAGCAATGCCAGGTTCTTTCCAAGATAGTTCTATTTCCGGATAAACTTGTAGTTCTTCTGCAATCAATTTTAACCCATTTCCCCATTGTTCGATAATGCCAAGACGTTTGAATACAGGAGCTAATATTTTGTTTCGGATGTCAGATTGCCCGGAATCCATATCACTAAAGTCAACCGAAGGCATTAGTTTGCCAGGACTGGTAATTTCAATTTTATCATCGAAGATGGCGATTTTAATGTCTTTACCACCCAATGAATAATCCCGGTGAATTACTGCATTGCGGATGACTTCACGAATGGCGATGATGGGATATTCCCAGCGGTCGTTGCGATAAACACCGGAATAATCGGTTGAGCTTTGGGAAATGTGCCGTAATATAAACTGATAGGCTTGTTCTGCCTGTATGCTTACATTGGTGTCAATGGTCTTTTGGTCAATAAAATTGCCGGGAATTGTTCCTTTAAATCTTGCACATTCTACCTTGGCATATGGGAATTGTTGTTTTCTTAATTCATCATCCGATAATAAAATCATCGCATTGGTTGGGAGTTCTCTACCTTGTTCATTTTTAAACAGATCAAGTTTTGACAATACTTGTCTGGTTAACTCTTCCCCGGTTTTTTCAAAGAATAACTCTTTGAATAGTTTGATGTTCACCTGATCAGCATTCTTGATGTAAATCAGTTCACTGTCGAATGAGATATTTTGTTTTTGACGCTCCATTTCAGCAATCATCTCGGGAGATGCCTGACGATTGGTAGATCCTACCCGAATAAATGTCCCGTTTTTTACACCTTTGCTTTTTAAATGATAGGGCGGTGCACTACCCTTGTGAATTTGTGTTTTAATAATATGCTTCTCTTCATGACTGAGAAATGAAATTTCCGGCAGGATAACCGGAGCACATTGGTCGTGAATGATGTTACTGATTTTTTCTTCCAGTGGGATGAGTTGGTCATCATTTAAACCCACTATTGCTCTCGGATTTTCCTGAATACCAATATAAAACGAACCACCTGCATCGTTAGCGAAACTAATGATGGTTTTTGCCAATTCGGCTTTGGTAGGTAAGTCAGTTTTAAATTCGAGCCGCCTACCTTCGGGTTGTTTTAATATTTCAGAGAGGTTAGTCATGGATTAAAATATCTGCTAAAATAATTCATTTAATTACTGTTCTTTTGTCTAAGAAAATAATATTTGAAAGCTATTGCTTCTTGCTTTGTTTAAACAGGGATTATGAAATTAGAATAGGTATTGATGAGGCTATCTTAAAGTTGAGGGTTTTGGGGGTAACATGACCCCAAGCCTCCCCGAAGGTGAGGAGCTTGAAAACTGATTTTCTATTATTTTCATGATT
>PCUL01000351.1:1262-2207 GCA_002771745.1 Bacteroidetes bacterium CG18_big_fil_WC_8_21_14_2_50_41_14 | reverse complement strand
GAAGTCGTAAAGTGTGATCTTCCTGATTTGATAATAACTCTTCCAATAGGTCATCAGTGAACGATAATATCCGATTTTGGCGTTGTCGTTGTCAATCTGTGCCAGGTTGAGATCAAGCACATCGTTTATTTTGCCAATCATATAGCGTTTCTGGGTTACATCGTAACGCTTCTGGGCAACGGTATCCGATTTGGCCGCGATGCGCAACTGGTTTTTCTGCATATTAAATTGCATCACGTTGACGAAAATATTCTGAGTATAGTCGATGCGTTCCTGTTCTACGGAAGCGGTTTCCAGGTCTTGTTTCGATTCTGCCAGTTTAATCCTTCCATGAGCCAGGCCCCAGTCGAGAATGGGGACGGAAATACCAACGGTAACTCTTTCTTCGTCTAACGGATTTTTGTACGCATCCCTCAAAATATCAGATGTTTGTGTCAATCCCAACACAGCATAGATGTCTGCATCAAAGCGGCCAAGCATTTTGGCCCGGTTTACCTCACTTTCAGCTTCGATAAGCCTCCGTTGAAAGGCCAACCCATCGGATGAATTATTTTTTGCTTCTTCAATTGCCTTATCAGCCGACACCACAAAATGATTGGTCTCTCCCGGAGGAATAAGTGTCACCGGGTGATCTCCTTTTAGTCGAAGGTAGGATTTAAATGCTGACAATCTGGTTTCGTAATTGAGATCGGCATTTTCCATGGCGGCATTGGCCTGCAGCAGATTGAGTTCAAGCTGTAATAAATCATTCTCTGCAATTTTGCCCAGTTGATAGCGGCCTTTGGCAATGCGGTAAAGCGTATCATAGTTCGACTGATTTTTCAAGCTTATTTCTTTTTCAATTTGAGCAATTAAAAGCGAAAAGAACCTGTCCACAGCCACCGATGCCACTTCCTCATTGGCTTCAACAAGCACACGTTTGGCTTCTTCATATTGCATGGGTTC
>PCUL01000351.1:1018-1218 GCA_002771745.1 Bacteroidetes bacterium CG18_big_fil_WC_8_21_14_2_50_41_14 | reverse complement strand
TGGCTAATACCGATGTTGACCATGTTGGCAAGATACTGACTTGTGGTCGTATCAGCGTAGTAATTATTCATCTGACTCAGTCCTGTATTTAGGAATACTTTTCCCCCGGTGAACCCCACATTCTGCGATAAAGAAAGTGACACTTCGTAATTGGTGAGACTCCGTGAGATGTAGTTGGAAGTACCATCAGGAAGGGTAAC
>PCUL01000351.1:0-952 GCA_002771745.1 Bacteroidetes bacterium CG18_big_fil_WC_8_21_14_2_50_41_14 | reverse complement strand
TTTAAAATTGCGGTATTGCCAATAGCTGCTCTTAAACCGATGCCGGGCAATCTGTGCATCGGGCGATTGGTCCTGCGCCAGCCGGATTACTTCCTGTAGGGTGTATTGACTTTTCTCCTGCGCCTGAATTGGTTGTAACACCATTATTAACAACAAGATAGTTGATGCAAAAAAAAGAAGTCCTTGTTGGTTTTTTGAATAGATTTTATTCATTCTTCATCATTTAAATATTTTCGACCGGCGACCTTGTCAAGAAGGTCATGGATAAACGAATCACAAAAATAAAACTTATGATTGATTGGTTTATTGTAATAACCAGATAAATTGATTTAAAAGTATCAATGCCTTCTGAGGCATCACTTATCTCTATCTGCATGAAAAGCCAAAAATAAAGCTGCCTAAGAGGCAGCTTTATTAATGAACTACCCCGGCGTAAGCGGACGGAGTATCAATAGAAGAATTTATTTTTCGATCGCACCAAGGTGCGGGGGATAAAACCCAAAGATCCCTCGCCAAAAGCTCGGGATCCCTGCCTGCACTGTCGTTTCGGCAGGCAGGAGTTCGACTTTGTAATTCCAGTTCACTTCGTTTCTGGAATCACTGTCTCAATGACTTACGCTCTATTGGTGTTTGCTCAGGTAACTGGCTACTCCCGCTGAGGTGGCTTCCATGGCATCGTCGCCTGGTTCCCAGTTCGCAGGGCATACCTCACCATTTTCTTCGTGAAACTGCCATGCATCCACTATGCGCAAGGCTTCTTTGATGCTGCGGCCAAGGGGCAGGTCGTTTACCACCTGATGGCGAACAACACCCTGTTTGTCAATGAGGAAGAGCCCTCGATAGGCAACCGGTTCACCATCGAATTCGGCTTCGCCGTCTTCATTGTATTCGTATGTGCCTGCCAGCACGTCAAAGTTTTCAGAGATGGTCTTCGAGAAGTCAGATACCAGCG
>PCUL01000352.1 GCA_002771745.1 Bacteroidetes bacterium CG18_big_fil_WC_8_21_14_2_50_41_14 | reverse complement strand
CCCGAAAGAAAAGTTCACCTACGGTCCCGATATGCTATTCTGGATTGAATGTTATTATCAGGCGGGCGCTACCGAAAGGGCCAACCAGACAGTGAAGGATCTGGCCGACAGATATACCCAGGATCTGGCTTATTACAGTTCGTTGCCCAATCGTTTTTTAACCTTCTATGAGGACGATGTACAGGAGTCGATGGCCGTGTTGCAGCGGTTGATGCAGATGACAAAACAGTATAAACAGCCTGAATTGTCAGCTGAGATAGAAAAGGTGTTTTACGATTATATGTCGACCTTGCAGCTTAAGTAGGTTATACTTTAAATAAAAAAAACCCACCTTATTTTTAAAGAGGTGGGTTTTTTAATGTATTATCGTTAACCGCGTTTATCGGCCAATTCCCTTCCTGCACGCAAAGCTTTTAGGTTCAGTTGAATCACGTCGTTGCCTTTTTCGGCAAAGATAGATTCGATGGCTTTTTCAAGGTTTTCAAACTTTATTTCCAGGTATGGGGAAGCGGCTCCCAGCACAACGATATTGGCTGCTTTAACCGATCCCAATTCTTTTGCCACTTTTTCTGCATCGATGGTCACATTCCGTGGCAGGTTCCAGATTTCAGCAAGTAACTCTTCCAACGATGGATAATTACTCATGTTGATAAAAGGGTTCATCGAGGTGATGAGCCAGCCCGTTTCTTTGTTCATCATGTTTACATACCTGAGCGATTCCATGGGCTCCACCGAAATCACCAGGTCAGCCTTTCCTTCGGGAATCAGATCCGAAGCAATCGGTTTTGAAGACAACCGTAAATGTGATTGGACGTCACCGCCACGCTGGCTCATGCCGTGCACTTCAGCCTGCTTTAGCTGAAGTCCCTCCATTAATGCAGCAGTCCCGATTACAGTGGCAATGGTGAGAATACCTTGTCCGCCAACTCCTGCCAATATGATATCTTTTTTCATCTTTTTTTACTATTTAATGAGCATTAGTTATTGGATTCCATTTTTTGCATGGCTTTAAGCTTCATTCTCCTGCCCAAAGTCTGAATACATTCACGGCGGGCGATAATAACTGAAACTCCTTGGTAGTTGAGCTCCTCTGTGATCACTTTTACATTTTCTTCATGGTTTCTCCGCAGAGGAGTGATTACCCTGATGTGATCCGGGTGAACACCCAATCCCAAACAGATAGTATCAATCTTTCCCAGGGCTGACGATTGCTGACCTCCGGTCATTCCGGTAGTTGAATTGTCGAGAATCGTCACCACAATGGGAGAGTTGTTGTTGACGGCATCCAACAGTCCTGTCATCCCCGAATGGGTGAAAGTGGAATCGCCAATAGAGGCCACCGCCGGAACCAATCCTGCATCAGCAGCACCTATGGCCATGGTGATGGAAGCGCCCATATCAACACAACTGTTGATCGACTCCAGTGGCTTGAGTGCACTGAGAGTGTAACATCCGATATCTGAAAAAACGCGACCTGAAGAAAATTTGCTCAAAGCCTCATTAAGCGCCAGAAAACTGTCGGTATGAGAACATCCATCACACAGCGAAGGTGGGCGTCCCTGAATTACGGCCGGGTTTTGATGACCCACGTTCACAGGAATTCCCAAAGCATGGGCCACGATATTGGGATTGAGCTCACCAGCCATGGGAATGCTTCCATCCAGACGCCCCATGATCTTTTTACCATTGTTCAGGTAGCCTTTAAGCAATTCTTCAAAAAGGGGGTAACCATCTTCCAACACCAGAATTTCTTCCACCTGATCGTATAATTTGCGAACCAAGTCATGAGGAACCGGATATTGCCCCACTTTTAATACGGGGTAGGGCACCTGATGGTCTTCAAAATTTTCGATGAGGTAATTGTATGCCAGTCCACAGGCGATAATACCTAATTTATGGTTGTCTTTTTCAATCAATTGGTTATAACCCGAAGTAAGTGCATCGTCTTCAAACCGGGCTTGTTTCCCCAGCAATTGGTTGTATTGTTTTCGGGCGATCGAGGGTAAAAGCACAAATTGTTTGAGGTTCGAAGGGAGGTGCAGGTCGTTTTGTCCGAGCACTTCCACTCGCTGTACCCCCGCGCGTGAGTGAGCCAAACGAGTAGTAACCCTGATCAATACCGGGGTACCGAATTTTTCAGAAAGGGCAAACGCGTACCTGGTCATGTCGTAGGCTTCTTGCTGGTTTGAAGGTTCCAACACCGGAATCATGGCAAATTTTCCGTAAAACCTCGAATCTTGTTCGTTCTGTGACGAATGCATGCTCGGGTCATCGGCTGATAATACCACCAAACCCCCATTGGCACCTGTAATGGCAGCATTTACAAAAGCGTCCGCTGCCACATTAAGGCCCACATGTTTCATGCAGACCAATGCCTTTTTTCCGGCATACGACATGCCAATGGCACTTTCCATGGCCGTTTTTTCATTCGCCGACCAATTGGATCTGATATTTCTTTCTTTGGCTTCTTTGGAAGCCTGTATGTATTCGGTTATTTCGGTCGATGGAGTTCCCGGGTATGCATAAACACCTGATAATCCTGCGTCAATGGCTCCCTGGGCAATGGCCTCGTCTCCCAATAATAGTAGTTTTTGCATTGCATTCTCTTAAATGAACAATTGTAAAGCGTTGGTGCAAAATTACCTAAAATAGCCGTTTATAAAAGCCGCACATTTAATCTATATTGATTTTAAATTGATCAAATTACAAGGTTTCAAACGATTGCTGAATGACGGCATGGGTGTTTTTAAGGGAGTTGATCAGGTGGTGTTTTGTGTTCCCTTTTTTTAACCATTTTACTTTCATTTTCTTTGCACTTTTGCCAAAGGATTCCATTGATGGCAATTAATATTATTCTGATGAATTTTTTGGCACATGCTCACCTGTCCGGATCAAATGATGAGATCCTGTTTGGGAATTTTATTGCAGATTCGGTGAAGGGTCGCCAAATGGAAAATTACCCATCTTCAGTAATCGATGGTATTCGCCTGCATCGTGCAATCGATCAGTTTACCGACAATCATCCTGTGGTTAGAAATAGCATCGAACTGATTAAACCGGCGATGGGAAGGTATTCGGGAGTGGCGGTTGATATTTTTTACGATCATTTTCTGGCTGCCAATTGGAACCGTTATGCTGATATCGTGTTAACCGATTTCTCGCTTCATGTATATAAGATACTGGCACGCAGATTTTTTCAATTGCCTTCGCGTACCAAACGTATATTGCCTTTTATGATTGCACAAAACTGGTTGGTTTCGTATGCGAGTATTCCTGATCTGCACCGGGTTTTTCACGGAATGGACCGCAGGACGCATTACCTGGCAGGGATGAGCCGGGCGGTAGCGGCACTCGTCGAAAATTATGCGCGAATCGGAAGTGATTTTGAATCTTTTTACCCTGATTTACAGCAATTCACAACGAAGAAGCTGGATGAAATTGGCCGGAAACCTATCTTATAAAAGTTTGTAAACGATCGGGGCCAACCGAAACCACCTTGATCGGTGTTTGGGTTTCTTTTTCAATAAAATTGACATAATGATGCAGGTTTTCAGGAAGTTCCTCGTAGGAAGCAGCGACTTCGAGTGAGGTGTTCCAACCCGTTATTTCCTTATAAACCGGAGTACATAACGTGTTTACCTGGTCGTAAGGAACTTCATTTGTCAGCTGTCCGTCAATTTCATATTGCGTAGCCACTTTAATGGTTTCAAATGCATCCAGCACATCGGCCTTCATCATCACCAACTCGTTAACCCCATTAAGCATAATGGCATATTTCAGCGCGGGTATATCGAGCCATCCGCACCGGCGTGGCCGTCCGGTAGTTGAACCAAACTCATGCCCGGTTTCGCGTAACTGGTCACCCGATGAGTCAAAAAGCTCGGAAGGAAAGGGCCCGCCTCCTACACGTGTACAATAGGCTTTGAAAATTCCAATGACTTTTCCGATTCTCGAAGGCGCGACTCCCAGGCCGCTGCAAACCCCTGCCGTAATGGTGTTGGAGGAGGTAACAAAGGGATAAGAGCCAAAATCAATGTCCAGCATGGTGCCCTGAGCTCCTTCGGCCAAAACCTTTTTTCCCAAATCCAATTGCTTATTGATATAATATTCGCTGTTCACTTTTTCAATCGACCTTAACGTATCACAGGCACTCAACCAACGATTTTCATAAGCATCAAACGATAAGCCTTCAATCATGATATCGTTATAATCAGGTTGATATGATTTTGCCATGGCGAAATGCTGCTGTTTAAGTGCATTGTATTTTTCGAGGAAAAGGGGACTTTCAATATCACCAACCCTTAATCCGTTGCGGCTGGTTTTGTCGGTATAGGCCGGACCGATTCCTTTGAGGGTAGAGCCGATTTTCAGGGATCCCCTGGAGGCTTCGTACACAGCATCCAGCAGGCGGTGTGAAGGAAGAATCAAATGGGCTTTTCGTGAGATCAGCAGGTTTTTCCTTACCTGAACACCTGAAGTTTCGAGTGATTCTACTTCTTTTTCAAAAACAAAGGGGTCGATGATAACCCCATTTCCAATCAGGTTAGTGGTTGATGGGTTGAAAATACCGGAGGGTATGGTATGTAATACAAACTTTTTTCCGTCGAATTCGATGGTATGACCGGCATTGGGGCCTCCCTGAAAACGTGCGATGATGTCGTATTGTGGGGTTAGTACATCCACAACTTTACCTTTACCTTCATCTCCCCACTGGAGACCCAAAAGAACATCTACTTTCATATTTTGTGCATTAAAAAACCCTGTAAAAACAGGGTTCAAGTCCGGTGCACAAAGATACAAAATTTGTTAAGCGTGCTAAGATTCTATTGTTAAATTAAAGGTATTCTACTTTGTTCGCTTCTTTGGCATCTGGTTTGCATTTTCCATAAAATGTAAGGCTATGGTAAGCAACTTCAACGCCAAGTATCTCTTCTACTGACTTTTGTATTTCCTGAATTCGAGGATCGCAGAACTCAAGTACTTTTCCATCCTCAATACAAACAAAATGGTCGTGTTGTTTAAACTTGAACGACCGTTCAAATTGTGCGCAGTTATTTCCAAACTGATGTTTGGTGACAAGGTTGCAGTCGAGTAACAATTCGATGGTATTGTACAAGGTGGCGCGGCTAACTCTGTATTTATTGTTTTTCATGCGTATGTAAAGGGTTTCTATATCGAAATGACCTTCGGTTGCATAAATTTCTTTTAAGATGGTGTACCGCTCAGGCGTCTTTCGATGCCCTTTCGATTCAAGGTAATCAGTAAATATTTTTTTTACCGATTCAAACGTGTCTTTTCTACTATTAAACTTCATTACCAGCTCAGATTTGGGTGTAAAAATACTACTTTTTATTTTTATATGGTTTAATTATAAATAGAAATTTATATATATGTGAAGATTATGTAATTTTTTCCAGTCGTATAATTTTTATGATTTCCTTAATTTTTCTAAGTCGTCGTATGAGTTTCTTCAATGTGTCTGTATTGTCAATGTAAACCGTTAGATTTACTTCGATGAGTCCTTCAGTATTTTTTAAATTAAACGACCGGATATTAATTTTAAACTCTTGTGAAATAATGGTGGAGATTTGGTGAATGAACCCCATGTTATCGACGGCTTTGATATTGAGTCCTGCAAGAAATTTTATTCCTTCCTTCTGTTTCCACTTGGCTTTTACAATGTTGGTTCCGTATTGAGACATCAATTGAATGGCCGTGGGGCAATCTACTTTATGTACTTGAATAGGTTCATTCGGAAACAAAAGCCCCATCACGTTGTCTCCGGGAATGGGGTTGCAACATACGGAAGCAACGTAATCGCTTGAATTAAAATCGGCCTTGTATTTTATTGTTCGATTTGGAGGGCTACTTTCGTCAGCCTTCTCGTCCGTGGCTATTTGTGAGGTGGTTTTTGTCCTGGAGAATGGGGTCAGGAAGTTTCTCATCCAACTGATTCGACTTTCTTGGGGATGCAGTATTTCTTTTAATTCTTTTAATCCTATCATTTCCTTGGCTATGAAATAATAAAGATCAACAGCACCCTTAACCCGGTTTCCGCTTAATATCTGTGCCAGTATGTTTTTATTATTCTCTATATTAAGTTGTTTGAGCAAATCATCCAACTTCTTCATACCTTGCTCCTTGTAGCTTCTGCGGTCGTTGCGGATGGCGGCTTTTATCCTGGATTTGGCCCTGGCCGTTACCACATTTTTGTACCAGTCCTCTCTGGGTTTTTGGATTTTAGATGTAATCACTTCTACCTGATCACCCGACTTGAGTTTATGATCGATGGACACCAATTTGTGGTTTATGTTGGCACCGATGCAATTGTTTCCCACATCGCTGTGAATGGAATAAGCGAAATCGAGCACCGTAGCATTTTGAGGCATGTTAATCATTTCACCTTTGGGGGTGAACACAAAAATTTCCTCGGCAAACAAGTTTTTTTTGAAATCGTTGATAAAGTCGAACGTATTGTCTTCGTTCTCCAGCAACAGCAACTGGGTTCTTTTCAGCCAGGTTTCCAGGCTGGAATCAATGAGTGTGGTTTCTTTGTATTTCCAATAGGCTGCGTATCCTTTGTTGGCAATTTCATCCATTCGGGTGCTGCGAATGTGGATATCGACCCATTTTCCCTCGGATCCCATCACGGTGCAATGGATGGCCTCATAACCATTGGCCTTGGGTGTACTTATCCAATCGCGAAGACGTTTGTTGTTAGGTTTATAGATAGCGGTGATGATAGAATAGGCAACCCAACATCGTACTTTCTCATCCAATGGTTTGCCACCCATAATAACATCAATGGAATAGGTATTATAGATGTCTTCGAATGAAACCTCCTGGGTTTTCATTTTTTGCCAGATGGAAGAGGCCGTTTTTTGATTCAGCTTTATCATAAAATCATACCCCAGCTTTTGTAATTCTATCTCTATGGGCGATTTAAAGGATAAAAAGTAAGCTTCATTTTCTTCTTTCTTCTCGTGAATTCTATGGGTAATATCATGATAAATAGCTTGTTGAGAGTATTTAAAAGCAAGCTCTTCGAGTTCACTTTTGATGGTATACAATCCAAGCCTGAAAGCCAAAGGGGCATAAATAAATAAGGTTTCGGAAGCAATTTTTAATTGTTTTTCACGCGGCATGGCATCCAATGTGCGCATGTTGTGTAACCTGTCGGCGAGTTTTATCAGGATCACCCTGACGTCATCGGTCAGCGTCAGTAGGATTTTTTTTAAGGTTTCGGCTTGTGCCGTAGTATTCGACACCGAAATTTCCTCAATCTTGGTGAGCCCGTTAATAATTTTGGCTACTTCTTCACCAAACATCCCCGAAATATACTCCAGCGTGATGTCGGTATCTTCAACTGTGTCGTGAAGCAAAGCGGCAATAATGGATGTTCTTCCCAATCCGATTTCTCCGGCTGCAATGGTGGCCACACTGATGGGATGAAGGATATATGGCTCTCCTGAACGGCGTCGCATGTCCTTGTGGGCATCGGCAGCCAGTCGAAAGGCTTTTCTCACCATCCACCTGTCGAGGGTATCCTTTCGGGTATACCATACTTCGATCAATCGCTTATAATAGCGAAGAATTTCCAGCCTATCCAAATCTGTTGATGATGTCGTCATTCCTCTATTCCCTCAAACCCGCAAAGTTAGTGAATAATTGGGCTTCCAGAAACTTCACCTGCCTAAAAAAATAATGTCTCCAAGTGGGTTTTTCCTACCGCACATGTTCATTTTTTGGCATAGGGTTTGTTTTTATTCGTAGTTTTGAAAAACGGTAAAAATCCACATGAAAAGATACTTCATCGCCATATTTATATTCCTGTTATTCAGTAACATCCTTTTGGCAACTCACCAGCGGGCTGCCCAGATAACCTATCGTCATGTAACAGGTCTTACCTATGAATTTACCATTACCATGTACACAAGGACTTCCAGCCCGGCTGACGATGACCGAATTGTGATGCCCATTTACTGGGGCGATAACACAGGTGATGAGTTGAACAGGATCTATTTTCAGCCCATACCGGATGTTGAAGATATCACGTTAAACATATATAAAGGAGAGCACACTTTTCCCGGACCATCAACCTACATCGTTTCGGTGGAAGATCCAAACCGCAATTATGGTGTGGTAAATATTCCCAATTCGGTGAATGTTCCCATGTACGTCGAAACCATGCTGGTTATCAATCCATTTCTTGGGAATAACAACTCTGTTGAACTCCTCAACCCGCCAATCGACCAGGGGTGCGTCGGGAAGACTTATATTCATAATCCCGGCGCTTTCGACCGTGATGGCGACAGCCTTTCGTATCATCTGGTAGTTTGTAAGGGTGCAGGTGGTTACGATATTCCCGGGTACGATTATCCGATGACATCCGATTATTTTAGTATCGATCAGGTTACAGGGGATATTGTTTGGGAAACACCTGTGTTGCAAGGAGAATACAATGTGGCTTTCGTGATAGAGGAGTGGCGTTTTGGGATTAAAATTTCCTCGGTCAGACGCGATATGCAAATTAATATAGTGGCCTGCGATCACGATCCTCCCGAAATTTTTACCATTGAGGATACCTGTGTGCTGGCAGGTGATTTTCTCCAGTTTGAAGCCACCGCCATCGATCCTGATGGTACCAATGTGGAACTGACTGCCTTTGGTGGTCCATTTGAGCTGTCGCAAAATCCGGCCTATATACAGCCCGATCCTGCCATGGGTAATGATACCGTGACAACATTATTCAACTGGCCAACTCAATGTGCACATGTGAGAATGGAAGCCTATGCGGTGACGTTTAAAGCCAAAGACGCTGGTTTTCCGGTTAATCTGGTGAACTTTAAAACGGTACTTATAAGTGTCATTGCACCCGCTCCTAAAAATCTGATGGCGGACCCTCTTGGTGCTGCCATCAACCTTAGTTGGGAGATTTCGTCGTGTGAAAATGCCATCGGTTATAAGCTGTATCGCCGGAGTGGAGAATCGGGTTGGGAGCCAGGCTATTGTGAAACAGGAGTTCCCGGTTATACCGGATTTAAACTGATAAAAGAAATGAATGGCTCTCCAACCACTACATTCAGGGACGATAACAACGGCGCTGGCCTGGTGGTTGGGGTGGATTATTGCTATCGCGTAACGGCCACTTTTTACGATGGGGCAGAAAGCCTGGCTTCCAACGAGGCATGTGCCTATCTCAAACGTGATGTGCCCCTGATCACCCATGTAACCAACGATAGCACTAATTTAACTGTAGGCCAGGTGTTTATCGACTGGGCAAGGCCCATTGACCTGGATACAGTTCAATACCCTGGTCCTTACCGGTATGTGCTTCAACGTAGTGAAGGAACAACTTGGAATAGTCCTGTTCAAGTAGCAGTAAATTCTGGCCTTGACGACACCTCCTATATGGATCAATCGGTTAATTTGAATACCTTTAACGAGGCATACAGCTATCGTATCGATCTGGAGAGTGAAACCATTGGTTACATCGGGAGTTCGCAACCTGCCTCTTCCATATTTTTGAAAGCCACCCCTTCTGACCAGGAAATTAAACTTGAATGGATGCCGAATATCCCCTGGACGAATTACCTGTACACCATCTATCGTAAAAATCCAGGATCAGCTGATTATCAACTGGTAGAATCCACTACTGAGCAAGTGTACCGGGATCTTGAGTTGGTGAATGGACAGGAATACTGTTATTACGTTGTTAGCAGTGGGAACTATTCTATTCCCGGACTTCCTGATCCATTAATTAATTATAGCCAGCTACTTTGTGCCTCACCTGTGGATAATGTGCCTCCTTGTCAGCCTGAGCTGTGGGTAAATACTGATTGTGAGCAAATTTCCAATGAGTTAAAAATGGTTTTACCCTACGATTCCTGTAACAATGATGCCTTAAAGTACTACTTATTTTATCTTCCACCAGGTTCAGATGTGGTGGAGTTGATTGATTCGGTGAATGTTGTCTATCGTGATACCACCTATTATTTGCATACAAACATCGACTATGTAGTGGGCTGTTATTATGTTATAGCCATCGATTCCGTTGGAAATGAAAGTGAACCAAGCTTAACAAATTGTGTTGGTTATGATGCCTGTCCGGTATACGAAATTCCCAATGTGTTCACACCCAACAATGGCGATGATTTTAATAACCTGATGGTGCCAATGGGTTCAAATGCGGCTAACCCAAAAGCAAATGTTCACCGCATCGACATGACCATTTTTAACCGTTGGGGAAAGGTGATGTATACCACAGAGGATCCGGAAATAAAATGGGATGGTAAAAATCAGAATAACAACCAGGATTGCCCGGTGGGTGTATATTATTATGTATGTGATGTATTTATCATGACACAGCAGGGAGAACAGAAAATTA
>PCUL01000441.1:1682-43196 GCA_002771745.1 Bacteroidetes bacterium CG18_big_fil_WC_8_21_14_2_50_41_14 | reverse complement strand
AAAACCGATCAAGTTTCTGGCTGTAAAGAATATAGCAGTAACACATAAGAAAAAAAAACCGCTGACCCACACTTTGTGAATCAAGCGGTTTTACTGGTTAGTGGGCCCACCAGGACTTGAACCTGGGACAACCTGATTATGAGTCAGGGACTCTAACCAACTGAGCTATAGGCCCTGGATTCTATTCAATCCCAAAATTGGATGGTTTCAATTTCGGGATGCAAAACTAACAATAAATATTTAATTAATTTTCTAATTTTTGCGTAATAATTAACGATAGCACCCCTTTTCATTAAAATTCTATCCAAGATTCAGATTCCCAATGCGCGTTACCTTCTTCTCCCGCAAGTTCCCTTAGTCCCACCGCCATAAAAGATCGATATTCCCAATATAAAACCAAGGTTATACAAGGCTCCGTTATTGTTGGTTTCATAAATGCCTACCTGATCGGAAAACAAACTGATGATAAAGGTAAAAAATGAAATAAAACCGTGCCACAAACCCATGAAGAATCCGGCAGATTGCTCTACAAATTCTTCACTTCCGGGTGTACATGAAGTAACTAAAAGGACCGACATGGCTAACATGATCCAAAGGTTCAATTTTGATGTTTTCATGAGGATTTAAATTTAAAGTGTGCGAATGAAATGTGAAACTATTCAATTGAAGAAAACCGATGCTAATTTACATATTTTAATTTACGTTTGCACCATGAGAACTATTTTATTTCTAACCGGAATACTATTATTCATCAACTCCTGTGGTGGGCAAGATCCGCAAACTAAAAAATCAACTGTTATGAATAAACTAAAAAATGCTTCAAGTCCCTATCTTCAGCAACATGCCGACAATCCTGTGCATTGGCAGGAATGGGGCGAGGAAGCCCTTCAAATGGCGAAAGATCAGAATAAACCCCTCATCATTAGCATTGGATATGCTGCCTGTCATTGGTGTCATGTGATGGAGCATGAATGTTTTTCTGATGAGGAAGTGGCTGCGTTTATGAATGAAAACTTTGTCTGTATAAAAGTAGATCGCGAAGAACGGCCCGATATCGACCGTATCTATATGGATGCAGCTCAGTTAATTAACGGACAAGGTGGCTGGCCATTGAATGCCTTCGCGATGCCCGATGGAAAGCCCTTTTTCGCCGGTACCTATTTCAACAAATCGCGGTGGATGGAGGTGTTGAAGCAAATCAGTCATCTCTACCAAACTGATTACGAAAAAGTAGCCGAATATGCCAGAAAACTGGCTGTAGGAGTAAGTTCTGAACCGCTGGATGGTAAACCGGCAAAACCGGATCAGGAGTTTAACAACAGGGAATACAATTCACTTTGGAATATCTGGAAACCTCAGATTGACTTCAATTATGGCGGGTTTAAGCGTGCACCCAAATTTCCTTTGCCTGTGACATGGGAGTTTCTCCTTCAATATCACTATTTAACTGAAAACCAGGAATCACTGAATGCCGTTTTAAACACCCTGGACGAAATGGCAAAGGGAGGAATTTATGATCAGATAGGTGGCGGTTTTGCCCGTTACTCGGTGGATGAATACTGGAAAGTTCCTCATTTCGAAAAAATGCTCTATGACAATGCACAGATAGTAAGCCTTTATTCACATGCCTTTCAAATCACAAAAAAGGACCGGTATAGGGAAATTATTGAACAAACACTGGATTTTGTTGAACGGGAACTCACCAGTCCTGAGAATGGATTTTATTCATCGCTTAACGCGGATAGCGAAGGCGAAGAAGGCCGTTTTTATGTCTGGACTACGGAGGAAATGTTAAATGCCCTGAATGGAAATGATCAGGATTTAGTCTTTGAATACTATCAGGTTACTCAGCATGGAAATTGGGAAGAGGGCAAAAATATTCTGCTTCCGGTTTCTTCAAAAGAAGCGTTTGCCGGGCACCATCAAATGGCATTGCCCGCCTTTAATGCACTACTAGCCAAGGCCGATCAAAAGTTGTTCCGCTTTCGCGAAAAGCGTATCAGACCCTCCACCGATGACAAAGTGCTTACTGCCTGGAACGCCCTGATGCTGAAAGCTTATGTAAATGCTTTTCAGGCGCTTGGCAAACAAGAGTATCTTGAAAAAGCCTTGAAAAATGCGCATTTTATCCGGAACAATATGTTGAAGGCGGATGGCGGTTTGTACCGGAATTTCATGAACGGTAAAGCCTCCATTAATGCCTTCTTGGATGATTATGCCTTGCTGGCTGAAGCTTACCTACATCTGTATTCGGTAACCTTTGATATTCGATGGCTGGAATCCTCTAAAAATCTGGCAGATTATTGTCTGGAGCATTTTTACAACCCGCAGACGGCCATGTTTTATTATACTTCTGATAAAAGTGAAGCTTTAATCGCCCGGAAATACGAACTCGCAGACAATGTGATTCCGGCTTCCAATTCGGTGATGGCCAACGTGTTGTTAAAGCTTGGGTCTTACTATGACAACATGAATTACCGCCGGATATCAACCCTCATGTTGGGTCAGGTGATGGATATGGTGAAAAGTTCGGGACCCTGGTATGCCAACTGGGCTATTTTGATGGGATTGGAAACTTTTGAACCCTTTGAAGTGGCCATTATGGGAGAGGATGCTGTTGCTAAAAGTCATGAAATGCAATTAAACTACCTGCCAACCTGTTTGTTTATGGGAGGCGATAATGAAAATTTGCCTCTGCTTTCCGGAAAGCTGGTGGTGCATAAAACCATGATTTATGTCTGTAGAAACCATACTTGTAAACTGCCTGTTGAGAAAACCAGTACGGCACTCAAGCAAATCAATACTGATTGAATTATTCAAAATAAACCCCGCTTCCAATAAAATAATCGATACCTGGCAGTTTATAAACAAAGGCTTTCTTTGGTTCTTCAAGGCCACTGACAGGGTTGTTCCAGTAATAATCGTAATATCCTGAACCAGATGATTTAACCACATCCATCAATCCCCTAATTACATAATTTCCTTTTGAATCCTGATAATCGAAAAGATTTTGCCCCTGAAGGTTTTTTTGTGTGCCATGGGCCACGTTCACACAATTAAAATCATACATGAAAAAGTAGCCTGAATTGTTGTCGAAAAAACGGATGTGATCAATAAACTCACGACAAAACATCACACGATCCATCGAGTCAGGCAACATGTCAAAGCCACCGCTTAAGCCTTCTGCCATCGATTTTGTCGCATTTTCAACCACCGCCATCGCAGCTTCATCCGAAGTAAAATAATCACCGAGCTGGTAATCGTAAAAACCGGTTCCAATAAAAAATTCAGCTGAAGGAATGGCTTTTACAAAGGCGATTTTCTGCTCGTTTTGTCCGGTTTCAGGATATTCAAAATAGTAATCCACAAAACCTTCCCCTGTGTAACTGATCATCTCTACCATATCACGAACATAATATTTGCCATTGATATCTACACTGTTATAACGATAAGTGCCAATAAGTTCAGGCTTTAACGCATGGGCAACCATCCAGGCGCGATTGCTTTCAACGAAAAAATAACCCGACTTATCACTTAAAAACCTAACAGGGTTGATTACAGATTGACACATATGGGCTTGGGACGCACTATCACCGATGGCCAATTTTATATTGGATGAATTTAAAAAAACGGTTTCAAACCCGGTGGCAAAATTTCGTGTAACAACCTGTATGATGCTCTTGTTTAGTTCATCTTCCGTTACCATTCCGCTGTATGGATCATCATTACAATTGCAGTTTTTTGTACACGAATCTAAGAGGATGATCGCGAAAAGTACGGTTACCCAAACCAAAAGAGTTGAGATTTTCATTTTATTAATTTTATTGATTTTCAGTAGCTAAATTAGTACTTCAACAAAATATTAACAAGGAAATTGTGAATAAAATCAAAGAAAGACCGTTCGTTTTAATTTAAATATTACTTTTATTCGCAATTGATAACAGGACGCATGAAAATAAAAAATATTATATTTGATTTTGGCGGTGTAATTTTAGATATCGACCCGCAATTAACAATAAATGAATTTATTAACCTGGGATTAAAAGACCCTGAAAAATTGTTAACCTCCGGTTTTATGGAAGATATTGCTGCCAAATTTGAACGTGGTATCCATACCCCGGAAGTCTTTAGGACCAAACTCAGGGATTTTTTACAGGTTGACGCCACCGACCAGCAACTTGATGAGGCCTGGAACGCCCTGCTTTTTGATATTCCCAGCGAACGCATTGCCGTGATAGAACAGGTAAAAAAGCATTACCTCACGCTCTTGCTTAGCAACTCAAACGAAATACATTACGATCTGTTTGTTCGCGATTTGCAACTCAGGTTCGGCTATCGCGAATTCGATGAATTGTTCCACAAGGCTTATTTTTCCTTCGATTTGCACCTGAGCAAACCCAATCCGGAGGTGTACGAATTTGTGATTAACCAGCATGATCTCGATCCTGGAAAAACCCTGTTTATCGACGACCGGGAAGACAATATTGAAGTAGCTAAACAACTTGGGTTTAAAACATACCTGCTTCAAAAACCCGAACGTGTCCGCGATTTATTTGTTGATGGCAAACTCAAACCGGGTCTGGACATAAAGTAGCTTTTTCATGTGAAAATATCATGAAATAAAAACCGCCATGACTGTTCTGATACAAAGAACAGGTTCATCTTAACTATATTTTGACCTGATTTCTGCCAGTATAGACATCACTTCATCCAAGGTTATGGCTTCCATCAGTTTGATGCGGAAAGGTTTAAAATGGGATAATCCTTTAAAATAATCACCCCAATGCTTTCTTATTTCGGTAATGCCGCGGTATTCCCCCTTCCATTCCACAGATTTTTGAAGCTGCATGGTGCTGATGAGGATACGCTCGTTGATATCCGGTGCAAGTAGTAATTCTCCTGTCTTTAAATAATGTTTAATCTCTCTGAATATCCATGGATTTCCATAGGATCCACGCGCGATCATCAGTCCATCCACGCCAAAGTTGTCCTTATAATATTTGGCCGAAATTGGATCTATCACGTCTCCATTACCAAAAATCGGGATGCGCATTCTGGGGTTGTTTTTTACCTCTCCAATCAATGTCCAGTCGGAAGGGGTGCTCGACCGCTGAGGGCGTGTACGGCCATGGATGGTGAGGGCTTCGATGCCGACATCCTGCAGCCTTTCGGCGATATCTACAATTTCCTTGTGTTCTTCATCGTATCCCAGACGGGTTTTTACGGTTACCGGAAGTTTTACCGCTTTCACTACGGCAGCCGTCATTTCCACCATTTTCGGAATGTCATTCATGATTCCCGATCCGGCTCCTTTAGCCACCACTTTTCGAACCGGACATCCATAGTTGATGTCAATTACATCGGGTTGTGCACTTTCGGCATATTGTGCAGCTTTCACCATGCTTTCGATATCGTGACCAAATATTTGGATGCCAATGGGTCGTTCAAACTCATCAAAATCAAGCTTCTTAACACTTTTGACCGCATCTCGGATGAGACCTTCAGATGAAATAAATTCCGTGTACATGATATCGGCACCCATCAGTTTACACACATACCTGAATGGCGGATCGGTAACATCCTCCATGGGAGCCAAAAGAAGTGGAAAGTCACCCAGTTTAATGTCTCGAATTTTGACCATGTAGTTCCTGTAGTTTTGGTTCGGCAAAGCAACGGCAAAAATATTAATTTTGGTTCTATCAGAAGTTTGATACGAATAACTTACTAATGCATTATATATTAACACTTTCACCCTTTCGTAAGCTCCTATTGTTCATCGGATTGGTATTCATTTTTGCACTGATTACTGCCATGGCAGGTCTTTTAATAGGAAAAGTTTGGTTAAATGTGTCACTTCAGACATTGTCTCAAATGATTATTTCACCGGTAACACCTGAGGAAATTTCCTTCCTTCGTTTCTATCAGTTTTTTAGTCAGATTGGTGTGTTTTTTCTTCCTGTTTTCGCGTTAGTTTTTTTCACATCCAAAAATATTTCGGGCTATCTATCCATGAACTCCCGGCCTGGTTCAGTCGCAATTTTCATTACCATCATTCTGGTATATAGTTCGTTGCCCTTCAATGGATTTCTTACCTCAATTAATGAAAACATGCAGTTGCCTGCTGCTTTTGCGGGGATTGAACAATGGATGAAGGACAAAGAAACGCAGGCAAACGGACTTGTCGAGATCATCTTGTCGACAAACTCAGTCAATGTGCTCATGATTAACCTGGTAGTTGTTGCATTAATGCCCGCTTTGGGAGAAGAACTCTTCTTTAGAGGTGTCTTATTAAAATTGTTTCGCCAGATTACCCACAATATTCATTGGGCGGTAGTGATTTCAGCCTTTATTTTTAGTTTTTTTCACCTGCAGTTTTACGGTTTCCTTCCGCGATTCATGATGGGTTTGATGCTGGGATACCTTTTTGTTATCACGCAAAATTTATGGATACCCATCCTCTTTCATTTTGTCAATAATGCCAGCTCGGTAATCTTGTTTTATCTGCACTACAATGGTTATATTCAACTCTCAATGGACAAGTTTGGCACCACACAAAACATGGTTTATATTATTGGCAGTTTACTGATGATAATATGGCTGATGGTGATGTTGTATCAACGATTGGGAACCGACCGAATCATAAAAAAGATTTAAAGAGCCCTATGGCGATCAATTCAAGGAAGAAATATTATGTGGTATGGCAGGGTGTCCAACCAGGCATCTACGACAACTGGGAGGCATGTAAAAAACAGGTAACAGGCTACCTTGGAGCGCAATACAAATCGTTTGCCTCACACGATGAAGCACAACAGGCCTTTGGAAATCCTTTCGAAATCATTCGTGGAGCCAAAGGAAAGAAAGACCTGAATACACTAACCAGCGCAGAAAAGCCGATCCTGCAAAGTATTTCCGTTGACGCAGCCTGTGCTGGAAATCCGGGCACATTGGAATTTAGAGGGGTATTTACCGAAACAGAAACCCCTTTATTTGCCAGGGGACCTTACAAAATGGGAACGGTAAATATTGGTGAATTTCTAGCTTTAGTGTTGGCGTTGGCTTATTGCCAAAAACACAACCTGAATTACCCCATCTATTCTGATTCCAAAACTGCTATAGCTTGGGTGCGCAACAAGCGAATGAATACCAAATTGGTGCAAACTTCAAAAAATGAACAGCTTTTTGTGATGTTGAAAAACGCTGAATCCTGGCTTCGAAACAATACCTATCCTAATCAAATCCTTAAATGGAAGACTGATATTTGGGGGGAAATACCTGCCGACTATGGACGAAAATAGTATTCCCACAAAAATAAATCTCATTTCTTAAATTTATGTTATACTATTATTTAGGGATAATTTTTGTTGAACACATGCCCACATAAACATATGTTCAGGTGTTCGATAGCATAATTTATTATCTTTACCCCCTCAAAAGTGAACTGTATTTAGTCCTAATAAACTGAATATATGTAATTTAAACCACAAATAGAATGATCAAAAAAATTTTGGTTGCCAACCGGGGTGAGATTGCCATCAGGATCATGCGCAGCTGTCGTGAGATGGGAATCGAATCGGTGGCCGTATATTCCGAAGCTGATCGCACCTCGATGCACGTGCGTTTTGCCGATGAAGCCTATTGTATCGGACCGGCTCCTTCCAACGAAAGTTATCTGGTAATCGACAACATTATCGCGGCAGCCAAGAAAAGTGGTGCCAACGCCATCCATCCCGGATACGGTTTTTTATCAGAAAACGCAGAGTTTTCAGAAAGGTGCGAAAAGGAAGGGATTATTTTTATTGGTCCTTCACCCCATGCCATCAATACCATGGGCGATAAAATTACGGCCAGGATCAAAATGCAGAGTGCCAACGTGCCGGTGGTGCCCGGAACCATAAAACCGATCTCCGACTTAAAGGAGGCAGTGGATACCATCCATCAAATCGGTCTCCCGGTGATGATAAAAGCCAGTGCTGGTGGTGGTGGAAAAGGGATGCGGCTGGTGAAAAAGGAAGAAGACATCATCTCATCCATCAGTGCGGCCAGATCCGAAGCCAAAGCAGCCTTTGGAAATGATGCTGTTTATATCGAGAAATATATTAATTCGCCTCATCATATCGAATTTCAAATTGTAGCCGACAAGCACGGCAATTGTGTTCACTTGTTTGAGCGTGAATGTTCGGTGCAGCGCCGGCATCAGAAAGTAGTAGAAGAAACTCCCTCCCCAATCATGACCGAAGAGGTGCGTTGCGAAATGGGTGAACATGCTGTGGCTGCAGCCAAAGCCGTAAACTACAGTGGTGCAGGCACCATTGAATTCATCGTAGATGATAACCTGAATTACTTCTTTCTTGAAATGAATACCCGCCTACAGGTGGAACATCCCATCACCGAAAGAGTGGTCGGCGTGGATCTGGTAAAAATTCAGATTGATATTGCCAATGGAAAAGAACTTCCCTTTAAACAGGAAGACCTGAAACAAATAGGACATGCCATTGAAGTACGTATTTATGCTGAAGATCCTGACAACAACTTTATGCCAAGCCCTGGAACCATCAGGCACATTACTGAGCCCCTAGGGCTGGGAGTTCGACATGATGGATATGTGTATGCCGGGTATGAAATTCCCATTTATTACGACCCGATGATCTCAAAACTGATCGTATGGGCACCAACTCGCCGGGAAGCCATCGACAGAATGCGACGCGCCCTCCATGCTTATAAAATTACAGGTATTAAAACTTCTATCCCCTTTCTTAACCGCATCATGGAAGTACCTGCTTTTGTTGAGGGGAAATACAATACCCATTTTATACAGGATCATGAAGAGCTGCTCAAACCTCATACACATGCATCCCGTCGCTTAAAAGATGTGGCGGCCATGACAGCTTTTTTCGATTACCTGAGCAAAATAGAAACGGTAAAGAAAAACACCTTTTGTAAGCGACCTGCAAGCAATTGGAAAAATACTGGCAGAAGAAATAATTTGAATAGATCATAACACCATAATGAAGTATGATATGGCTTACGAAATAAAACTGGACGAGGAAACAGTACAAATAGAATTGCTTGAAACAGAAGGACATGTTGCAGAAATGAGCATTGATGGCCGAATATACTCCATCGATATAGTTGAGGTTGAGCATGGTGTATATTCTATTCTTTTGGATGGCATTTCATACAATGTTGAACTCCTCCCGACAGAAAACAAAAAATACCTTGTAAACACCTTGTACAATGCCTTTAACATTGAAATTATTGATGCGGAGACAAAGTATAAAAATAGCCGCCGAAAGGCAGAAGACGATGACCTTAATTTTATCTCTACACCCATGCCTGGTAAGGTTGTCAAGATTCTCGTTAAGGAAGGCGACCTTGTGAAAGGCGGCGAAACCGTGATCATTGTTTCGGCCATGAAAATGGAAAGCGAATACAAAGTTGTTAAAGACAGGCTCATTACAAAAGTCCTGGTAAAAGAAGGCGATAACATCGATGGGCATCAACCATTGATCATGCTTGAATAATCCTGTTTATTGTTTCAATTTCACCGAATAATACCTAATATCTACTACCATGCCGTTAACATCAAAAATACAACTCTTAGAAGAAAAAAGCCTGAAAGCCGAATTGGGAGGCGGACAAGAACGCATAGACAAACAACATAAAATGGGGCGCTTAACCGCACGCGAACGAATTAAATTGTTGCTCGACCCGGGATCATTTGTAGAAATAGACAAGTTTGTTACGCACCGCTCCACCGATTTTGGCATGGAAAAAACTAAATTCCTAGGTGATGGTGTGGTAACAGGTTATGGCAAAATTGAAAACCGTTTGATGTATGTGTTCGCACAGGATTTTACCGTCTTTGGGGGATCGTTAAGTCGCGCCAATGCGGATAAAATTATCAAAATCATGGATTTAGCCATGAAGATGGGCGCACCCGTGATTGGACTGAACGATTCAGGAGGTGCACGTATTCAGGAAGGGGTTGAAAGTTTGGCCGGATATGCTGATATTTTCTATCGCAATGTACGAAGCTCAGGCGTTATCCCTCAAATATCGGCCATTCTGGGCGCTTGTGCTGGTGGCGCGGTATATTCACCTGCCATTACCGATTTTATTCTGATGGTGAAAGAAACCTCCTACATGTTTGTTACCGGACCGGATGTGATCAAAACTGTTACCAATGAGGAAGTCACGAAAGAAGACCTGGGCGGTGCCATGGCGCATAACAAAAAAAGCGGGGTAGCTCATTTTATTGCTGATAACGATGAACAGGCCATGATGATGGTACGTGAGTTGATGAGCTTTTTACCTTCCAACAACATGGAAGATCCGCCACAGAAAATCTGTACCGATGATCATAAGCGCCAGATTTCCATGTTGGACACTGTGGTTCCCATTGATCCCAACAAACCGTATAACATGTTCGATATCATCCTGCCCGTGATTGATCACGAACATTTTCTGGAAGTACAGCCTCATTATGCCCAAAATATTATCGTTGGTTTTGCCCGTATCGGTGGTAAACCGGTAGGTATAGTCGCCAATCAGCCACAGGTGTTGGCAGGGGTTTTAGATATCGACAGCTCAACCAAGGCGGCTCGTTTTGTGCGCTTTTGCGATGCATTTAATATCCCACTGATTACTTTTGAAGATGTTCCCGGATTTCTTCCCGGAACGACCCAGGAGTTTGGTGGCATCATCAAGCACGGAGCGAAGTTGCTTTACGCTTTCGCGGAAGCCACTGTGCCCAAAATTACCATTATCACACGCAAAGCTTACGGTGGGGCTTATGATGTGATGTCGAGCAAACACATTGGCGCCGACATGAATTATGCTTATCCTACTGCTGAAATTGCCGTGATGGGACCTGAAGGGGCTGTTAATATTATCTATAAGAACGACTTAAACGCGGAAGCTCGAAAAAAAGCAGTGGACGAATACCGCGAAAATTTTGCAAGTCCATACAAAGCCGCACAACTGGGTTATATCGATGAAATCATTTACCCACACGATACCCGGCTAAAAATTCTCGAAGCCCTTGAAATGACGGCCAATAAATCGGCTTCCAATCCACCAAAAAAGCATGGAAATATACCTCTGTAACTTAATCCGGTTTTCTAATAGGTTTCTTGTGGAATTTTAATTTCTGTATCAATCAGTTATGCCATGGATGATGATCAACCTATTATTGTACAAAAGCATTCGTTAAAACTGGTCATGGAGCCGGGAATTTATTTTTGGTGTGCCTGTGGTCGATCAGTTAATCAGCCATTTTGCGATGAATCGCACAAAGGTACCCGTTTTAAACCCGAAAAGGTAGTAATTGAAGAACCGCAACTGGTGAAATGGTGTATGTGCCGCCATAGCGGACAAGGGGCATTTTGTGACAACAAACACCGTGAGTTGGAATAATGAGAGCGCATCCTTTTTCGTTACCTATCGCCGTAATCAGGGTTCGGCGACATAATAAATAAAAGCTCCCCTCCCTTCATGAGTTCAAAATGATTTATAAAGGACGATTGCAATTCCATGCCGTTAAAATATACCTTTTCTACATACACATTTTCAGAGCTTTGATGTTTAGCCATGATGTTCAGCGTGTTTCCGTTTTCAAAATGGATAACCGCTTCTTTCACCAAAGGACTCCCCAAGGCATATTCCGCTGAACCCGGGCAGACAGGGTAAAAACCCAACGCACTAAAAATGTACCAGGCTGACATTTGTCCGGCATCATCGTTCCCGCAAAGGCCATCCGGAGCAGCCCCATACATGGTTTCCATGATCATACGCACCCTTGACTGCGTTTTCCATGGCTCGTTGGTCCAGTTGTACAGGTAGGCAATGTGGTGTCCGGGCTCGTTGCCATGCACATAGTTTCCAATAATACCATCGCGTGTAATGTCTTCGGTTTGTTCAAAGTAGCTGTCGTCGAGGTGCATGGTAAACAGCGAGTCGAGATGAACCGAAAACGTTGCTTTGCCCCCCATCATGCTCACCAGACTGTCAACCTGCTGTGGTACATACAATCCATAATTCCAGGCGTTACCTTCAATAAATCCCTGGTCGTGGGTTTGCAGCGGATCGAAAGGTTTTTTCCAGCTTCCATCTGATAACCTGGGCTGCATAAAGCGGGATTTGTGGTTAAATGCATGGTTGTAATTGGATGACCGTTTCAAATACAAGGATGCCGTCAGGCTGTCGCCGGAAAAGGAAGCCAACTGCGCAATACACCAGTCGTCATAAGCATATTCCAGTGTTTTAGAAACGGAGGAGGCACTTTTGTCTTCAGGCACAAAGCCAAATTTCATATAGTCGCCAAGGCCATCAAGATAAGCCACTTGCGAGGTGCTTTTTGCCGCTTCCAGCGCATGCTGCAAGTCAAAGGAGGTGTTACCCTTTGCAGCAGCATCGGCCAGCACCGAAACCGCATGATATCCAATCATGCACCAATTCTCGTTGGCGTAATGGCTCCACACCGGCAACATGTGGTGTACACTCTGATCGTAATGTGCCAGCATGGAGTTGATCATGTCCGCATTGCGCGAGGTTTCAATCAGGTTGAAAAGCGGGTGCAATGCTCGGTAAGTGTCCCAAAGCGAAAAAATGGTGTAATTGGTAAAACCGTCTGACTGATGAATGTTGTCATCCAAACCACGATAGTTGCTGTCCACATCCTCGAATACCACCGGGCTTAACATGGTGTGATACAATGCGGTATAAAAGGTTTCCCGTTGAACTTCTGTGGTTGTTTTTACCTGAATTTTATCAAGTTGCCTGTTCCATTTTTGGCAGGCCTGGTCTTTTATCTGGTTAAAATCCCATCCCGGAATTTCGGCCTGCAGGTTTTTCAGAGCACCTTCGGTACTTACCGCTGAAAGGGCGAATTTGATTTTGATCTTCTCGCTTTCTTCGGTTTTGAAGTTGAAATAAGCCCGGATATTTCTTCCGGCCATCTCAGGAAAATTTTCCGATTCATTAAACTTCCGCCAAAAACCTTTGTAAGGGGAGTGGTCGTACTTTTTATGTCCATAAGATTTTACAGGCTTTGAAAAAACCATTGCGAAATACAGTATTCGGGTGCGCGCCCAGCCCGTAGTTTGGCGATAGCCGGTGATCAACGTGTCATTTTCGACACGCACAAATGTCCATACATTTTTATGATCGTAATTGTAAATGTTAGCCATTAAATCGAGCAGGATGTGTGCGCTATCCGATTGGGGAAAGGTATACTGATGAAATCCTACCCGCTCGGTGGCTGTAAGCTCGGCATTGATTCCATAGGTTGAAAGCTCCACCTGATAATAGCCTGGTGTAGCCGTTTCCTGGTCGTGTGAGAACCGTGAAAAATACCCGCTGCCGGGATATGAAGCCTCCCCTGGCTCCAGCATGAGGCGACCCGTTGTGGTCATGATCAGAAAATCGCCCAGGTCGCTGTGACCGGTTCCACTAAAGTGGGTATGGCTAAATCCAAAAATGGTGCTGTCGTTATATTGATAACCAGAACAGTAGCTATACACCTTTTTGTTGTATTGTCCGTTGATGTACATGGGTTGGTTTCCTGTTTCAGGGCTTAACTGTACCATCCCGAAAGGCACCGTTGCACCCGGAAATGTATGGCCCATATTTTTTGTGCCGATAAACGGATTTACAAACGAAGCGAGATCGGCATTCGCTTCCTGGCTTACTGCCAAATTATTGAAAATGGCAACGAAAATGGCCATCATCATGTTTACTTTCCTGCTCATAAATGAATTAGATTTTGGTAACTGAATTGGTTTTTGGTAATGTGAAATAAAATGTTGTGCCTTTGTTTACCGTGCTTTTAATCCATATTTTGCCGTTGTTGATGATCACAAACTCGTAAACCAGGCTCAATCCGAGACCAGTCCCCGATTCGTTATTGGTCCCTTTTGTGGTGATGGTTTCCTCAGGGTTGAATATCTTTTCCAGATTTTTATCGGGGATGCCAACTCCTGTATCCGAAATGGTAATCAACTCCTTATCATCGCGTGTTTCAGATTTTATTTCAATAATTCCGTGGTTGGGAGTAAATTTGATGGCGTTGGAAATCAGGTTACGTAAGATGGTAGAAACCATATTTTTGTCCGCATACAGGGTTGTGCCGTCAGCTACATCTACTTTAAAATCGATCTGTTTTTCATTAATATTTCCACTCAGCAAGGTGCTCGATTCAACGATAATATTCTTCAATTGGATAAGTTGTGGTTTGCATTTTAATGAGCGGCTCTGGAGTTTCGACCACTGCAACAGATTGTTTAACAGCGAAACGAGCTCTTTGGTGGAGTTGTGAATGGATTTAATAAAGGCCTGTTTTTCGGCTTCGCCAATAGAATTATCTTGATCCAACAACAATTCAGAAAATCCAACTATTACGCTAAACGGCCCCATCAAATCGTGAGCGATAATGGATAAAAATTTGTCTTTGGTTTTATTGGAAGCTTCCAGTTCATTGGCCGTAGTCTGATGTTTTGTGATTTCCTCCTTAAGTGTTTTATTGGCTTCCTTCAAACTGGCTGTTTGCTGGTCGGCATATATTTGCAGCCTGTTTTTCTGTTTTGTAACTTGACGCAACCTGATCCTGACTCCCAAAAACACCAACAGAATTATCAGCAATATAAGTAACCATTTAAAATACACCGACTCAACAAAGGTAGGCAGGATAACAATGGTCATTGTATAAGGCTTTGTTAACCACAATCCATGGTTGTTGCAGGCCAGAATTTCCAGATGATAGCTGCCGGGTGGCATGTTATTAAAGGTTATCTGATGCTGGCCGCCGAGATCCACCCAGTCATGGTTCAATTCAACTATCTTGTATTTATACTGGTTTTTGTCCACATTGATATAGCTGAGGCCTGCAAATTCAATGGTAAACACTTCCTCATCAGGTTGAATTGTAAGCGTTTGATGTGTATGTTGATCCTTGGTTAATTTTAAGTATTTATTGTCAATTTTGATACCGGTAATTTCTAATTTTGGGGGAATGCTGTTCTGTTTTATCTTCGTAGGGTTGAAATAATTAAAACCTCCTATACCGCCAAAGAAAAACATTCCGTTGTTACCTTCAAAATAAGCCCCCGTATTAAATTCATTGCTTTGCAGTCCATCGCTTACATCAAAATTTTTAAAAAGCTGGTCGCCAGGCGAGAACGAAGAAATTCCATTGTTGGTACTTAACCATAAATTGCCCGATTTATCCGGCAGAATTCCATAAATAAAACTGTTGGGCAGTCCGTCATCTTCGGTATAAAGCCTGAGTTCGGCGGTATTTATATTGTATTTGATGAGTCCGTTGGTGGTAGCTATCCAAAAATTACTTTCAGGATCCTGATAAATGCAGTTAATTGGATTAAAGCTATTTACATCCTGTAGACCGGGAATGACACTGTAATTTTTAACCACTTGTTGCGCCATGTCCAATCGTCCAATTTTGCCATCTATATATCCAATCAGTATGTTTCCTGATCTGTCATTGGAAATAGTTCTGACCGTAATGTCGAGTAATGTCCCCTGATTTGATAAATACGGAAAAGGAGTAACGGTTAGATTATGAGGATTGTATCCAATCAGTCCCTGGCCAGTACCTACTAACAGCAAAGTGTCGGAATAAGGTACTATTATGTAAATGTATTTAATGTTAAAGTCATCCAATTTACCTGAGTTCAGTTCAACATGGGTAAACAGGTTTTTTTCCTTGTTGTACTTCAGCAAACCTCCACCTTCCGAACCGGCCCACAACAGATTTTTATCGTGCATATCACCTGCTAAGGTATAGATACTTCCTTCGTAAACCGTTTCAAATTTCTCGAAATCCTTGCTGATTTTTACCAGTCCGTTATAACCTCCTACCCAGTAATTATAATCGTCTTCGTTAAAAGTGCGAATACTTGCAATGGGGAATCTTGAATTTATTCTGCTGCTAATCAGATTAAAATCCGATTTGTCGGGGACGGACAATTCAACTCCGTAACCATTGGTGCCAATCCATAAGATGTTGTTACTGCCTAAACAAAGAAAGTTGATGGTAGCATCTTTTTGAGGCGAAACAGTATAGTTGGCAACCGGTGTTTCACCAAATTTGAAACTAAAAATTCCGCTAAGCAAACTTGCAAACCAATACTGCCCTTCTTTGTTTCCGGTTATGGATACAATCGAATTAAAACTGTCAAAATAAATACTTGCAAAGTCGCTTTCAATGATATCCTTATAATTCCTAAATAACGATTGGCCGCTTTCCATATAATATAAACTTCCCTTTGTTGACATATAATCCACCAAACCGACCCAGATTCTGTGCTGACTGTCTTCAAAAAACGCGTTGGGTCTAAATTGTTTGTGTTCGGATGCCTTAATTCCCTCCATGGGATATCTATCCAACTCATCTTTGGTAATATCGTAGCTGATCATCATATTGTCATGAAAAGCACCCAACCACAGGTGGTTTTGACTGTCGATAAAAATTTTTGAAATGTGGTTGAGGTGCAGCGAATCATCCGGGCTATATAAAAAGTACTGTTTTTCAAAGGTATTGTGATCAATTTTAAAAATTCCATAACCAAATGTACCACACCACAAATCCTGGTTACTATCGAGTGCACAGGAGGATATCAGGTTGGCACCCAGTTCATTCTTGGCCGAATCAGTTTCTCTGAACGAAACAAAGGTTTCGGTATAAGGGTTAAAAAGCGCCGCCCCATCCTTGGTTCCAACCCAAATATTTCCATCCTGATCCTCTACCATTGAATTAATAAAATTATTCGGCAGTGATGTACTGTCGTTTACTTTGTGTCTGAAAATTTTAGTGGCGTAACCATCATATCTGTTAAGACCATCGGCTGAACCAAACCACATAAACCCCCGATCGTCTTCGATAATGGACAAAATGCGGCTTTGACTTAATCCCTGTTGAATGAAAATTCGCTTGTCGATTTGATAATATTTATCGTCAATGGCATGCATATCAGTGATATATAACCATAGGAAAATAAGTAATATCGATCGTATGGGATGTAAACTCATTTTAAAAAGTAAGTTATTCTCAAAGGATTCTATCCAAATAAACTAACATCTAAAATACCAAAAATAATGACGCATTATACTCAGAAGTAAAAAAGTAATAGTTGATTGAAATGCCTGAATTATACTGTTGTACGGGTGATTTGTTTTTTATAATTTAGCCAACTTGTAATATGATCCCGAATAATATAACCATCCGTTTGAAATCTTAACAACTAATAATGAAAGCCACCAATTCCCTTTTTCTTGGATTTCTATTATTTTCAATATCCATGGTTTTTGGACAATCTAACCCTGAACAGGGAAAGTTTAAAAGCCAGGCCACGGGTTATGACCAACAGGCTCAGGGAGATTATTTTAAACATTTAGGCGATTCCTTAAAATTTGAACAGCCCGATTCAGCTGAATTCTACTACTTAAAAGCATTGAATGTCAGTATTGAACAAAACAACCAGTTCGAGGAAGCTACCCTTCTGAGTAAAATCGGCGGTGTTCAGTACATTCAGGGCGATTATTACAAAGCACTGGATCAATTTACTAAATCGCTGGCTCTTTTTCGTGAATTATATGATGATCGGGGTATAGCTGCCGGGCTGAACAATGTGGCCATGATATTAAATATTCAGGAAAAATTCGATGAAGCCATCTTAAATCATAAAAAGTCGATATCCATTTGCATTAACATTAACGACACGTTGCTTGAGGAAAGAAACTGGTTCAATCTGGCCATTACTTTTAATGCTATGAAAGAATACGACAGTGCCATGTTCTGTGTAAACAAAGCCATCCTGCTATGTAAACTAATGGGCGATACAACAGAATATATGCTAAATAAAAACCTGTTGGGAAACATTTACCTGAATAAAAAAGAGTACCATAATTCGCTCAAGGAGTTTTCAGTTGTTATTGAAAGTAGCACCTTCGACAATAAATGGGAGTTGTGTTATGCTCTGGCAGGAATGGCCCAATCGTCGCTCATGCTGGGCAATTCGAATCAGGCATTAAAATATGCGATTAAAAGTGATTCGCTGGCACATGAATTAAATACACTTTGGGATCTACAAAACATCTCCCTCATTCTTTCTGACATCTATTTTCGCCAAAACAATTATCTGCTGGCCTACCGGTATTATGTTGATTACAAATCGTATACCGACAGCCTTTTTAGTAAAGAACAAGCCAGCGAGATGAACCACCTGCACCTGCTTCAAAAAGAGGCTGAAAACCGGGCTCTTCAGCTAACTTTTGACAAGCAAAAACAGGAGCTTAAAAACAAAAACCTGTGGATCAGCATCTATACTTCGGGAGCGCTTTTATTTTTGTTGGTAGTGTTGCTACAATGGCGGAATAACCGGAATAAAACAAATCTGAATAAAAAGCTACAGGCAAAAAACAGTATCATAGCTCACAAAAACAAAGAATTAGAACTTGCCAATGCCACCAAGGACCGGTTTTTTAACATGATCGCCCATGACCTGAAAAGCCCGTTAAGCATCATGATCTCGTTTACCGAAATTCTGCATGATAACCTCGAACTCTACGATGAAAAACAAATCAAGGAATTTCTTGAATCGCTGCACCAGTCTTCATTACAGGGATTTAAATTGCTCGAAAACCTGCTCGACTGGGCACGCCTGCAAACCAATTCATTTTTATTTCAACCCAATCAGTTGAAAATTTTGCCGCTTGTGGAAGAAACAATCCGGCTCCTCGAAAACAATGCGCTCGAAAAACAGATCACCATCACCAATGAAGTTGATCAGGATATCATGGCCAACATCGACCGAAATATGTTTTTGGTGGTGTTGCGAAACCTGATTTCAAATGCCATAAAATTTTCGCATCCCGGTGGAACCGTGTTGATAAAAGTCGTCCGCCTGGAACATGAGGTTGGTATCTCGGTAATTGACCACGGACTTGGTATCAGCGAAAGCGACCTGCCAAAACTTTTTAAATTGGATTCGTTTATAACACGACCCGGCACAAATCAGGAAAAAGGTACTGGAATTGGTTTGGTGTTGTGTCATGATTTTATAAAAAAGATGGGAGGAAGTATCACCATTAAAAGCACCGAAGGAAAGGGAAGCGTTTTTACCTTTACTCTCCCCGTTTGATCCTGATTTAGGATGGGTTCCCAAAATAAAAATGCCTTACAACCGGTCAAATAATTAACTTTGCGCATCAAATAACCACTAAGTAATCGCCTCATGGCCAAAGCAAAAACCATGTATTTCTGTAGCAACTGCGGCAATGCTTCAGGCAAATGGATCGGAAAATGCCCCGCATGTGGCGAATGGAATACTTTTGTTGAGGAGGTAGTCAGCAAACCATCCGAAACAAAACCTGGTTTTGTCGCCGGAAAAACCAAATCAGCTCCGATACAAATCCATCAGATTGTAAACCAGCGCGAAGACCGCATCGATACCATGAGTACCGAATTTAACCGTGTACTGGGTGGAGGATTGGTTCCCGGATCCATTGTGTTGATTGGCGGTGAACCGGGTATCGGAAAATCGACGTTGTTGCTGCAAATGGCCATCAACCTGAAAGGGAAGAAAATTCTGTACCTTTCCGGTGAAGAGAGCCCTCAACAGATCAAAATGCGCGCCGACCGATTGAAAGGTAACAATCCTGATTGCTATATCCTCAATGAAACTTCCACCACCGATTTGTTTCAACATACGTTGGAACTGGCTCCTGACCTGGTGATTATCGACAGCATTCAAACCATGCACACCGACACCATCGATTCAACGGCCGGCAGCATTTCGCAAATCCGTGAAACTGCCGGTGAGTTGCAACGCTTCGCCAAGCTGAGCAATACACCCGTTTTACTCATCGGCCACATCACCAAAGATGGCAATCTGGCCGGGCCTAAAGTACTTGAACATATGGTGGATGCAGTGCTTCAGTTCGAGGGCGATCAGCATTATGGTTTTAGAATCCTTCGATCCATCAAGAACCGATATGGAAGCACCTCGGAACTGGGAATTTATGAAATGGGAGCAGCAGGTTTGCGCGAGGTCACCAATCCCAGCGAGCTGTTGCTCAGTCAACGCGAAGAAGAAACCAGTGGCGTAGCCATTGCAGCCATGATAGAGGGTCAGCGGCCTATGCTGATTGAAACCCAGGCCCTGGTTGGAACGGCGGTTTATGGAACACCACAGCGTTCGTCTACCGGTTTCGATTTGCGGCGGTTAAACATGCTGTTGGCCGTTATTGAAAAAAGAAGTGGTTTCAGGCTGAGCACCAAAGATGTATTTTTGAATATCGCGGGTGGTTTGCGTGTGGAAGATCCGGCCATCGATCTGGCGGTGGTGGCCGCCATCCTTTCATCAGCCGAAGAAGTCGCCATCGGACACGACATTTGTTTTGCGGGTGAGGTGGGATTGTCCGGTGAAATCAGGGCCGTATCGCGGGTGGAAAGCCGCATCGCTGAAGCGGAAAAACTGGGGTTTAAACAGATTTTTGTCTCCAAGTATGGCTTAAAAGGCCTGGATATTAAAAAGCTAAATATTGAAGTTGTGCCTTTAACCCGGGTTACGGAGCTGGTTAAGAAGTTGATTTAGATCGGATTATCAACCTGGTGTTGATCACGCGATAAAGTAGGAGTTCAACCTGAAAACTTTTTTGGAAACGATTCGGTCGATAATCAGCAACGTAACCGGAATAAGCACCATACCAATAGTAAAGGTATTGATCCCAACCCCCTGAAAAAGAACCGGCATGCTGATCTGTAGATGCATTTGTGTGTAAAGTTGAACTATGGTTTCCCGGATATCTCCGGAAAAAGCCAGGAGGCTTTGCGGGTCGAAAAGAAAATAAACCAGGATTCCGATTCCAACGGCTCCAATGGCGATCAAACCGTATATCCAATCACCGACAGGGGAACTGGCCATTTTCCATTTTTCCTGTAGCTGCACTGCTTCCATCACCCGTGAAGTAAATCCTTCGGGAGCCTGCTCCACAGGTTGCTGCTGCAAAAAGTTTTTGATGTATTGATCTTCTTTATCCATAAGTCACGCAAATTTATAAAAAAACAGCCAATCGGGTCATTTCTTCCATCAACGACCTGATTTTATTCCGAAGCCGAAACAACTTTATTTTGATATTGGCATTCGTCTGGTTTAAGCACAAGGATAAGTCTTCAACAGACTTTTCCTCCCGGTAATAAAGCTGAAGAATCAACTGTTCTTCGGGGTTCAATTCTGTAATTGCACGTTTTAACTGCTGATGTCTTTCTTCTACAAGGTCATCGTCCTCATACGAAATCCTGGCAGTAACATGTTCACGTTCTTCCAGCGAAACCATTGGCATTTTTCGTTTTCGTGTTTCCGAAATGGCGGTATTGTAGGCAATGCGGTAGAGCCAGGTTGAAAATGACGATTCTTCGCGGAACTTGTTTATCGAACTGTAAGCCTTGATAAACACATCCTGAGCGACTTCTTCGGCCACCTCACGCGAAACCACGATGCCCAACACCAGCGAAAACACCCGGTCTTTGTAACGATCAACCAATACAGCGTAGGACTGGGAATCTCCCTGACGAATACGATTTACGATGGAATGGTCTTCGTTACTCACAAGCTTTTTATCATTGGACGCAGTTACGACCGATTGGTTACAAAATTAATACAGATGAGCTGGTATCAAAAGAATAGTATTCATCTTTTTGCCAACAACTCTCTTTTGTTAACTTTGTGCCTTAGTTTAACATTCAACAATGAAACATTTCCTCATTATTTTGTGCCTTTTCCTGTCTGGTCAGTCAATGGCTCAATTCGATCGGTTTTTTGAAAACCACACCCTGCGAATGGATTATTACCACAGTGGCAACCACAACTCTCAACAATATTCCTTCGATGAACTCATCGACGAACCCTTTTGGGGAGGATCGAAAGTAAACCTGGTGGATACTTTTAACTATGGTAATTATTATGTTAAGGTATTTGATCTTACAAGCGATTCGCTCTTGTATTCAAGAGGTTACAACACCCTTTTTGGTGAATGGCAAACAACCGATGAATCCAACACCCTCAGGAGGACATTTTCAGAATCCGTGGTTTTTCCTTATCCAAAGAATCCTGTAAAGGTAGTGCTGTATGCCCGCAACTGGGATGGAATCATGGAACCACAAATGGAGCATCAAGTCGATCCTGCCAATTACTTTATAAAAAAAGACCGGCGTTTGGTTTACCCTTCATTTGACGTTTACCTAAGTGGCGTTTCGATCGAAAAGGTGGACATCGTGATACTTCCGGATGGGTATACAACAGACGAAATGGGATTGTTTGTGTCGGATTGTAAAAAATTTGCAGATGGGCTGTTTCAATTTGCTCCTTATGATAAAAACAAGGACAAATTCAATATTAGAGGCGTGTGGGCTCCTTCCAAAGAATCGGGAAACGATATACCTGCCGATGGAGTTTGGAAAAGTACAGTGCTAAACACCAGCTTTTACACCTTCGATAGCGAACGCTACTGCATGACCTATGATGATAAAAGTGTGCGCGACCTGGCCGCCAATGCCCCTTACGATCAAATTTATATCCTGGTGAACAACAAAAAGTATGGGGGCGGAGCCATCTACAATTACTACAATGTGAGCGTGAACAGCAATGAGAAATCGGCAAAGATTTTTATCCATGAACTGGGACACGGTTTTGCCGGACTGGCCGATGAATACTTTGATTCATCGACCTCTTACAACGATTTTTATAACTTAGCTATCGAGCCATGGGAACCCAATATCACTACCTTGGTAGATTTTGAAAGTAAGTGGCAAAACCATATAAAAAAACAAACGCCCATACCAACACCCGACCTGGAAGAATTTTACATGAAAACAGGCGCTTTTGAAGGTGGCGGCTATGTGGCCAAAGGAATGTACCGCCCCCGTCACGACTGCCTGATGAAGACTTTTAAGGGCGATGCGTTTTGTCCGGTATGCGAAGAGGCTATTCAGGAAATGATTGATTTTTATTCGGCTCCTGAAACTAAATAGATCATTTTGGATTCTGTAAATTCGAAAACACAGCAACGCCTTGCCAATAAAATTTGAAGTACTTTTGCAATTCCTGCTTAAGGACAAATGCAACATCTATCCAATACAACCGATGCCCACTCCAATTTTTTAAGATGCCATGCCTTAAAAAAAGATTATTCTATGGGTTTTCCTGTCTATTCCAACTCGGGAAATATTCCTGACAACAAGTATCACCTATTGAACCTAAATAATATAAACCAACGACATCCCTTTTTTACTAACCTAACTTGATGTGTGATGATAATAACCATTTTTATTTTAGGATTTTTGTTCGGTGCCATTTTGCAATACGCGAAGCTGAACAAGTACAACACCATAAGCGGTATGGCCACTCTTGACAACCTCACCGTTGCCAAAGCAATCGCAGTAGCCATAGGCATTGGAGCCCTTTTGCTGAATATTGAAATTAGCCTGGGATTAGCATCTTACCACGTAAAACCCATGCTGGTGGGCGGTATTGTGGTAGGTGGACTTCTATTTGGTACCGGAATGGCCATTCTGGGCTACTGTCCCGGAACCATGGCCATTTCGCTGGGTGAAGGCTCGCTGGATGCACTTATTGGTATTGTTGGAGGATTGGCAGGAGGATTGGTTTACACCATTTGGTTGCCGTTATTTAAGTCGATCCTGGGGCCAAATCTTGGAAGCATCTCGCTCAACTCCCTCCTTGGAGCCAACCAGATGCTGTTTTTTCTCGTCCTTTTTATCATAAGCGGCATTTTCATCGGAGCCTCCTTTTGGCTACACAAAATGGATGGAACAAAAGATTTTAAATGGCTGATTTCGGGAATCGGACTAGCCATTCTAAACCCAATCGTCTTTTTAACCGCCTTCTCCAACAGGCCTATCGGTGCTTCAACCTCTTATCCGTATGCTATTGATATGCTTACAAAAACCACTGAAAATGATTATTTTACCAAGATTACCGGACCGGGACGGTGGGAGTTGATCTTCCTGGCCGGAGCCTTTATTTCTGGGCTGGTTTTGTCGCTGATGAGAAAAGATTTTAAACTGAGATTGATTCATGAGAACTGGAAAAAATACAAAGGAATGGTGGTTTTCGATCGCATTATCTGGGCGTTTGTAGGTGGGTTTATTTTGATTTTCGGAGCCCGGATGGCGGGTGGTTGCACCAGTGGTCACATCCTTTCGGGAGGCATGCAACTGGCTGCCAGTAGTTTGATTTTTGCCGCTTTTGTTTTCGCAGGATTGCTGATTACCGGGAAGCTGTTTTATAAAATGGGGAAGTAAAATATCTTCTTTTATTTAACACTTTAGTATGGATATGAAGTGGAAAAAAATATTATCTGCCGTTTTTTGCTCTTCTCAAAAACAACTGAAAATCTACTAATGAAACGTTGCTTGCTTTGTAGGTGTTCATTTATGCAATTGCGTATTCTTGTTGATAGGTACTTAAATTCTTGGTGTTAAATATTTCAGCCAGACGGCTGTTACTGCTAACTAATTCTGAAAGCACAGGAGTGGTGTATTTTCTGTTTTTCTTACTGCCTTTAATGTGCCAACCAAGCCTTTCTAATTCAGAAGTAAATGTTTTTTTGTTGTGGGTATAATTTACAAATTCATGAAAAGAAACTTCAAACGATTGTTTGGCCTCTTCAAAATTGTTACCATAACCATATACCTCCAATGCCGGTGCATAAAGTATTTCAGTATCTCCATCTTGAAATCTAACGATATTCAAACTTACAAGAAGCTCAGAATTGTTATTCTTATCCTCAAGCCTGGTCTTGAAATTTAAGCTACGGTCAGACATAAATGATGTGTTTTGGTTAATGTGTAATGACTACATCGCATTAACAATTCAATAATAGTGTTATAGCAACGCAACAAAAGTAATATAATTACAGCAAAAGCTCAATAATTTGCAACCAATTACTTTTCATTCCATTTTTCCGTCTCACTATTAACAATGTTACTTCGAACCTGGTTTAAATTTTCGTTGTCTTCTGGTCGGCGTGGCATGCACTGGAAAAAGCAATTGAAAGAAGAAAAGGACAATTCATATCAAATAGAAATGGTTAATAAATCTTTAATTCTATTAAAATAGAAAGAATGAAAAATAGGTTGGATGATATGAAGGAGTAAACACATACTTTTTTTCACTGTCATCCGAAAGTTTTCATATGGAGTGAACTATACCGCCCCAGCGGCAAGAGATTAATTCTACCTTTGATGCTTAAAATATGCCAAAGAATGCTGATAATAAAATTTTTACGGGCTTTGTTAATGTTGCAAAAAATTACTCTCTGTAATACATTGTAAATAAGATATTTAACGTTTTGGTTGGTCTTGATAATCATGATTAGATGATTGTTTTGAATAACCATCTAAAATACTGATTATCAACAATCTAATTAATTTTATTTAATTTACTGTAATTCAGATAATTATATCAAAATTTACCGAAGTATTGTAACGATTAGAATACACATAAATATTTAGTACTACATGAATTTATCATTACAAAGAAAACTAACATTAACAGTAACAGCAATGCTTTTACTGATTATCATTATTATAGCAGGAGTTCGGATTATTACAATACTTTTTAGAGACAACACCGACAAGCTTATACTTGAATATCACGAATTAAATACTTTGCAGGAAACAAAAATGTCATTAAGTAAAATGGAAATTGTTTTTAGTAATTTAAATTATTCTGAAGAGGCAATATCATTAAATAAATTAATGGATTTGTCGCAGGAATTGCTTGAAAGTATTGAGGAGTGTCATTATGTTATAACCAAAGCACATAACTTAAATTTGCTGGCAGAATTAGATACTTTAACTGTTGGTATGGATCATATTATCAAAGGCTTATTAAAGGCCAGGGATAAAGATCTTATTTTTGATAGTATGCGAACAGAAATTACAAAAGGATTGAATATCGCAGATGTTCTTATTTTGGAAACTCAGAATGAAATTGATTATTACGAAAGAAAAAGTCGGACAGCAATTTTGCATGGATCATTTACAATCGTTTTTGTTGGCATCACAGCTATGGTGATTATTCTATTTGGAGGTATCTGGTATGCAAGAAATTTCACCAGACCTATTCGGGCTTTGGTTACCGCAACAAATAGTATTAGTGCTGGCAACAGAAATTTTAGGGTCAGTATAGATTCTCAGGAAGAATTCAGGCGATTGGCGGTCTCATTCAACTCAATGTTAGACATTATCGACAGGACAACTGTTTCGGAGGTGTATCTTAAAAGTATTATCGACAATTTGTTTGGCGCACTTGTAGTAACTGACAGACAATGTAATATTCGTTCAATTAACAATGCGACTTTAAAATTACTGGGATATAATGAAACAGAACTTATTGGTAAGCCCCTTATGTTCCTTTTTAATAAAGATTCTCAAAATCATCCGCAGCCGGTAACGGAAAAGATCGATTTAGAACAATTAGCTTTTTTTATAAGGAAACATTCACAAATGTTTTCAAAAAGCAGATTACCAATTCCTGTCTTTATTACTTGTACAATACTTAAAAACACCGATAATACAATGGATGGTTTGGTTTTGGTAGTACATGATTTAACTGAACAAAAAGCAAATGAGGAAAAAATTGAGCGAATCAGAAAGGATAGGGTAATTGCTATAAATGAGGCACAAGAACAGGAACGAATGCATATAGCAACGGATATCCATGATGGCCTGGGCCAAATGCTCACATCTATTTCCTATTCAATTCAAAAATTAAATGAAAGCCGGTATGATACTGATACTATACAAAATATTCAAAATCAGATTGACGCAGCCATACTGGAAACAAGAATTCTGTCGCACAATCTAATTCCTTTGGCTTTGAAAGATTTCGGGCTTATTTCTGCTGTGCGAAATCTTATTGAGCGAGCCAACCAGTTGAATAATACATTATTCATATTCAATGCGTATGATTTTGAAGGACGAATTGATCCTAAACTTGAAAAAACAATTTACAGAATATGCCAGGAATCGCTAAATAATATTGTTAAACATGCAAAAGCAAGCAAGGCTACTTTTCAGCTGTTCAAAACGGATGAACAGATAACTCTTGTTATAGAAGATAATGGTATTGGTTTTGATACAGACATTATAAGTGATGAACAATCCGGAAGGGGAATCGGTTTAATGAGTATTCGGGAAAGAATTGCCACCTATAGCGGCACATTTACTATTGACTCAAAACAAGGAAAGGGAACTGAATTGATCATTGAAATACCTTGCAAAAATACCTAAACATGGAAACAATAAATATTCTAATTGCTGATGATCATGAAATAATTCATAATGGAATTGAAGATATCTTAAGATTGAATAAAAGTTTCAAAATCGTTGGCCATGCATTTAATGGCCAGGAAGCAGTTGATAAAGCACTAAGTCTTTCGCCTGACGTAATATTTATGGATATCTCCATGCCTATACTAAACGGTATTGAAGCCATAAAAATATTAAATAAAAAATTGCCTGAAACAAAAATCATAGCCCTTACCCAACACGATGATAATGAATATGTATCTCAGGCATTAAAAGCAGGTGCAATGGGATATCTAATAAAAAACTCGAAGAAAGAGGAGTTTTATAACGCCATTGAAACTGTTTTGAGGCATAAGCGTTATTTGAGTGGAGAGTTGTCTGAAAAAATGATTGATAAAGTACTGAATCAAAATTCTGCCATCCATGAACAGGATTCGATTCATTTGACTCGAAGAGAGATCGATATTTTGCAAAAAATATCAGATGACAGAAACAACCAGGAAATAGCCGATGAACTGCATATCAGTTTAAGAACGGTTGAAACTCATCGTAGAAACCTGATGCAGAAACTTAAGGTTAACACTGTGGTTGGCCTGCTAAAATATGCTTCTAAAAACAATTTAATCCACTTCGATTAGATTATCCAACTCATCTACTGGTGGTTTAGTCCTGGTTACTGCCCTATTTCATTTATAAAACTACGTAGTTTATGGTACATAAAATTACGTATATATTGCGATTGTCTGATGAGTTGCTTCCATTTAATTTTGCCAATAGTTAATGAGTAAGATAGATTAAACTTTTTAAATAACTAAATAATTTAACATGAAAAAATTCAATTTATTTTTTGTTTTTATTGCTTTTGCAATTTTGACATTTACTTCAAGTTGTAAAAAGGACAAACCGGATTCACCACCAGATTATGATTTAACAAAACTTAATGCTGTGAAAGTCAGTAGCTCCCCGGCAGTTGATGGCGTGGTAGATAATTTATGGACGGATGTTCCGGCTTTAGTGGTTGCATTGGGTGAGACAAACAATCCTCCTAACGACCCATCGCAAATTGGCAATTGCACATCATGTCATGCCTATAACAGTGATATTTCTGTTACTGTTAAAACAGTTTACAGCGGTGACAACATTTACTTTTTAACTGAATGGAATGATCCTACTGCCAGCTTCACACGAGGTAACTCATGGGTATGGGATGGTACAGTTTGGAATAGAAATGCGCATACGGAGCAATCAGAAGATCGTATGTCTTTCTTCTGGCCTATGGGTGACATTTCAGGTTCGCCATATAATACAGGCGGCTGTATGACTAAATGCCACATGTATTATCCAACAGACACCGATCCTCATGTAAGTTCACACGGTATTGTTGACGATGCTTGGCTTACAAGCGGACGTGCTGATATGTGGCATAGTAAGGCTGCACGAGGTACTGCTTACACATCAGCTACCGGTTTAAACCTAACAATCGACCCTGCTACTTTTGAAGTTACAGGAGGTACATTTTCTATGATTGGTTACGCGGATGATAAATATGTAGATGTTTGGGCTGATGATGCTACAAATGGAGAAGATGGCGGACGTTATGGCGATGCCGGAACCAGTGCTTATTCTCATAATCGTATTGGCGATAAAAGCCGTCCGAAATATATGGAAAAAAATCCACTTGATTATGCTGATGCAATGACACTTACTCAAGCTGAAATTGATGCAGGTGAATGCGTGGGTGATGCCACAAATGGAGTTAGCGATGCTGACGCCTCAACCTATTGGTCAAAATACACAGCTCTGACTGCAGTTATACCGGAACGAATTCTTCGTCAAACGGATGGTAGCCGCGCCGATCTGTTATTTGGTGCTGTTTGGAACAATGGAAAATGGACTGCCGAATTTGCCAGAAAATTAAATACAGGTTATGATGACGATATTCAATTCACCGATTTTTCAAAAGAATACTTGTTCAACATAGCAGAATTTGATAATTCACGCCATGGTTATGAACACAGGACATCGGAGTCATATTTTCTGAAGTTCTGGGAATAAATAAACAATTTTATACAATGGACAGGGATTCTTCTACATCCCTGTCCTTTTTTTTTAAAAATTTCTTTTTGGCCAGCCTAATTCTATAGCTCAATTGCAGCATATTGTTTTGATACACAAGCCAAAGTTGCAAACAAAGCTTGATCAAAGAGTGCAATTTTAGCCTCCTTTGCAGACTCCCAGTTTGAGCGTAGCGGTAACGAGGCCGAACTTCCACTCTGCGTATAGATTGTGCAACTACTTGTCCGGTGAACTTGGGGCAAGTTTGCCTTTCAATAGCTTAACCTGAGCTTCGTAAAAGTCATAAAACGAATCACTACCATAGGAGACATTATAAAAATGTTCATGGAAATTGATAAAGGTGAGCGGCTTCTCACTAATTCGATAATCAAAAAGGATCTTCTTTGCTCTCAATTCGTAGTGATCGAGCAAAGAATTTTTTTTCTTTGTGTTCCGGATCTACTTTTGATTCAAGGGATTTTTTTAAATGTCCAGGCTTTACATACACATTCAACGGATAATATTTCATTTTCCGGGAGATAGTCAGCCTGATAAATGTGTTTTTAGCCCCGTCCTGCCGGTCATAGTCCTTTTAAACTACTTTGATGGTTGGATATGTAATTGACATAGTTTAAAAATTGGTAAACCATTAGTAAACATTTTGCCAAAAACATTGAAATAAGGTGCTTCAAACCTTAAACCGATGAAAAGTTAACGAGCTACTTATGAAACAATTAGAAGCTAACATTTCATAAGTAACTGGTTATCAGTGGTACCACCCGGGATCGAACCAGGGACACATGGATTTTCAGTCCATTGCTCTACCTACTGAGCTATGGTACCTCCTCATTTGGAGGTGCAAAAATACACCTTTTTTTCATTTCTCAAAAAAAATCATAAAAAATTAAGTCTCACTCGATTCCGTAACGTACTTTTGCTGCTAACACAATGCCTTGCATGAAATTAGTTATTGATTTAGGAAATACCAAAGCAAAATTTGCTCTTTTTAAAGAAGAGAGTTTATCTGCTATTCAATCGACCGATCGACTTGATATTGATGCCATAAAAAAACTATTTATTGAATATCCCTCCATTCAATCAACCATCCTGTCAAGTGTAGCTCCTTATCCTCCGGAAATTGATGATTACCTCAATCATAATTCCCATTTCATTAAATTAACCCACCAGACTCCCCTGCCTTTCAATCTTGAGTATTCAACACCTCAAACCCTTGGCAAAGACCGCATAGCGGCCGTTGCAGGAGCCTTGTCTCTTTTTCCGGGGAAAACAATATTGGTAATCGATGCGGGAACCAGCATCACCTACGACCTCATCACGTCAAAACTTCAGTATCTTGGAGGCGGTATCAGTCCTGGAATTCAAATGCGATACAAAGCCCTGCATACTTTTACCGGAGGTTTACCGTTTATCGAAAACACGGACGATCAGTCAACTGAGCTCATAGGTAATTCGACCACTGCTTGTATTAACAGTGGGGTAAAAAACGGTGTTCTGGCAGAAGTGAGCGGTATAATAGATCAGTATCAGGCCCTATTTAAAGGACTTAAGGTAGTAATAAGTGGCGGCGATTATAAATATTTTGAAAAATACGTAAAAAATGACATCTTTGCAACCCCAAATATTGTAGTACAGGGGTTAAAAAAAATCCTTGATTTTAATGAAAGTAGTTAAAATAACCATTTCCTTTTTGCTGGTACTAACCGGCATTGCCGTGTTGGGTCAAACCGGCATTAATAGCCCTTACTCAAGGTTTGGCCTTGGAGAATTGCGCAGCAACAACATCAATTCCACAGTAATGGGTATGGGAGGTATCTCCATAGGTTTTGCCAACTCAACCATGCTTAACCCTTCAAATCCAGCCTCCTATGTGGTGCAGGATTCCTCGGCATTTATGTTTGAAGTTGGGATTTATGGCAATTCAACAACCTACAAGACTACTACCATGAGCGAACATGGTTCCGACCTTTCGTTAAATTATCTGATGTTTGGTTTTCCTGTAACTCGTTGGTATCGGATGGCACTTGGCGTTCTGCCATTTAGCAAAGTAGGTTACAATATTCAAACCACCGTTGAAGTGCCCGATTTTAGTGATGTTCTGCATAATTTCACAGGTGATGGCGGCCTCAATCAAATCTTCTGGGGACATGGCTTTAAACTTCAGGAAAACCTGCGAATTGGTTTTAACGCTACTTATTTATTTGGCCAAACCAGTCGTTCCAGTATGATTTATTTTCCCGACTCGGCGTATATTTTCGGCACTAAAAGCGAAAGTCGTTTAAAAGTAAGTGATTTTATTTTTGATTACGGGCTTCAATATGATTTGATTTCGGATCAAACCAGAAAAGCCACCATCGGCGTGACCTATGCCAACACATTTAACATAAATGCAAAACGCGACTTCTTATCGAAAACCCTATTAGGTGGTTATGATGATGTTGTTGAATATGTTATTGATACCATCGTCTATCAATCCGATGAAAAAGGAACACTGGTGTTGCCACAAAGAATTGGTATTGGGGCGACCTATCAAAAAATAGATTATTGGCTTGTTGGGGTTGATTTTGAATGGCAAAATTGGAAAAAATATAAAGCTTTTGGTGTCTCCGATGACCTAACAAATGCCTGGAGAGTAGCGGTGGGAGGCGAATTGCAACCTAAACACAGCAGCATCTCAAGTCTTTATAAACGAATGACTTACCGGGTAGGTGCTCGTTACAACCATTCCTACTTAAATCTTTACGGAAATCAAATTAGTGAGTTTGGCATAAGTTTTGGACTTGGCTTCCCTATAAAGAAATCAAAAACGGGAATTGACCTGAGTGTAGAAATTGGTCGTAGAGGTACTACCAATAACCAACTGATACAGGAAAACTTTATCAACTTTTCGCTTGGGATATCAATACAGGAAATTTGGTTTTATAAAAAACAATATCATTAATCTCTAATATAAATCACTGGTACAATGAAGTTAAAGGCATTGACATTACTAATCAGCATCGGATTTTCATTATTAAGCATGGCCGGAAATCCTGTGATAGACAATAATCCTCAGGATGATGGCTCAAAGTATGGGAAAGATAGCGCGACCTGTGTGATGAAATTATCCCTTTACAGGGAGTTTTATAAACAATGGAAACAGAGTGATTACAAAAACGCATCCCTTCATGATGCATTAAAATCATGGAGATGGGTCTATCAAAACTGTCCGCGTTCTACAGAAAATGTATATGTTGATGGTGCCAAAATGTATGGTTTTGAAATTTCTAAGACCAAGGATCCTAAAAAGAATGCCACCCTCATCGACACCCTAATGATGATTTATGACCGTAGAATTGAATTTTTCCCAATTCACTACAGATCAGGGGCTTCGCAAGAAGGCGAAATTTTAGGACGAAAAGGGGTTGACCTCTATCAGGTTAATCCTGATCGTTATAAAGAGGTCTATGAAATTCTGGGCAAATCTATCGCGCTTGAAAAAGCCAACTCCGAAGGACCGATCTTCATCTATTATTTCAGGTCGTTGACACGCATGGCCAAATCAGGTGAAACGGATACAGCCGCTATTGTAGATGCCTACGACATACTTAGCGATTACATAGACAGTAATATTGAGAAATATACTAAGTCCGGCAACACAAAAGAAATCGAACAATGGGAAAATATAAAAGGAAATATTGAAATCACATTTGAACCATTTGCCAACTGTATTGATCTTGTTCGTATCTATCAAAAGAAATTTGATGCAACACCAGATGATATTGGGTTGCTAAAAAAGATTACAAAGTTGCTTGATAAAAAACAATGTGTTGAGGCACCTTTGTATTTTAAGGCCACCATAAATCTATATAAAGTTGAGCCGTCCCCCGAGTCGGCCTACCTCATTGGTAAAATGATGCTTTTGGAAAAAAAGTACCAGGAAGCCATCCCTTACCTGGAGGAAGCCTCCAAAATGGATAACGAAAGCAAGGCCTATAATTCGTTGATGTTTTTGGCGGAAGATTACCTGAACCTTGAAAGATACTCCTCAGCACGCCAGGTGGCTCTTAAGGCAGCCGCTCTAAATCCAACCGCCGGCACCCCCTATGTTATTATTGGCGATAGTTATGCAGCTGGCGCCAAAGATTGCGGCACCGATGAGCTGACAACAAAAGTAGCTTATTGGGTAGCCGTTGATAAATATAATCAGGCCAAACGTATTGAACCTGATTTATCCGAGAAAATGAACGTCCGTATTGCCACTTATCAAAAGTATTTTCCTCCCACGGAATTGCTTTTCTTCCACAACTTGAATGAAGGCGATTCGTATAAAGTTGAGTGCTGGATAAACGAAGAAACCACCGTGAGGGCTGCCAGGTAACCGCCTGCACTTATCATGATATCCTTAAAAAAAATCAAACTATTGACCCTTGTCATACTCATGACCTGGGTCTTTTTTTCTTGCGAAAACTCTCTTGAAACCATCAAGGAAATAACCAGTCAGGATACACTGCCTGTGATGAAAGCCTTTAATATTAACTATACACGATCCGATTCAGCCAGGATTCAGGTGCAATTAATCAGTCCATTAATGGAAAAGTTTGATGGAAATGATGCATATACTGAATTCGCAGAAGGGTTTGAAGTCATCATTTTCGACTCCATAGGTCAAAAAACATCCACTATTAGGGCTAACTATGGCATCATGTACGAGCGAACTAAAAATATGAGTGCCCGAAATGATGTAGTCGTTAAAAATTACCTGACAAATGAACAATTGTTTACTGAAAACTTGTACTGGGACCGGAAGAAAAAAACCATCAGATCCGGAACCTTTGTAAAAATTGTAACCCCTGACAAGGTCATCTACGGAGATAGCATGAGTGCCAACGAATCGTTCAGTAACAGAGAAATTTACCATATCCGGGGTGAGCTGGAACTGGAAGATGATGAACCCGAAAATCCTTAACTACCAGACTTCGAAAGAAATATTTTATGAGTGACAACGGCGAAATGGAGTGGTGGAGTATTTGCAATTACCACAACTTGATAACTCCAATACTCCAAACCAAGGAATTTATTAAAATCTTACGAACCATTCATATCAAGAAATTGACTTGTTTCGAATTGAGATAAAAAAATTCCACTTTATTCGATACTTTTGCATTTTTGTATTTGCACATGAGCACAGACGGTATTATTATCATAAGCATGTTGATCCTTTCAGGGTTTTTTTCAGGAATGGAAATCGCCTTTGTAAGTTCTAACAAGCTTAAACAGGAGTTGGACCTAAAGCGCAAGCTCCTTCCCGCCGCTATTCTATCAGCATTTTACAACAATCCATCGCGGTTTATTGGCTCCCTGTTGCTGGGCAATAACATCGCGTTGGTGGTATACGGGATTTCTACCGCCCGTGTACTGGAACCCATTATCGTTAGTCACCTCCCGGAGGGTTATTCTTCCGGTTATCTTGTCTTGTTGATACAAACCATCCTTTCAACTTTACTCATTCTGATCGTCGCGGAGTTTATCCCAAAAGTTCTTTTCCGTATTAACCCCAACGCTAATTTGAAGTTTTTCGCCATACCGATATGGCTCTTCTATTACCTCTTCTATCCTTTGATTGTTGTTTATATCGGGATATCAGAATTGTTGTTAAGAAAAGTGTTGCGGGTACAACTTGCCGATGAGCCTTATATTTTTACCTCCATTGATTTGGAAGAATACGTGAGGGATTATACTCCGGAAAATGAACAACCAGAGGAGTTGAACCAGGAAATGGTGATGATTCAGAATGCAATTGACTTTAAACATGTTAAACTTAGGGAATGCATGGTACCACGCCCTGAGATTGAGGCCCTGGAAATTGGTGAAAGTGTGGAAGTACTCAGAAATTACCTCACCGAAACCGGGCATTCAAAAATTATGATTTTTGAAAAAACAATCGATCTGATAGTGGGTTATGTGCATGCCTACGATATGTTTAGCAATCCCACAACCATCCGCCAAATTGTAAGACCTGTTAATCTGGTAACCGAAACCATGTCGGCACGCGATATGCTGCAAAGCTTTATTAAAAACCATAAAAGTGTTGCCGTCGTGGTGGATGAATTTGGGGGAACCTCAGGTATCGTCACCATGGAAGATGTGATTGAAGAAATTTTTGGCGACATTGAAGATGAATACGATATAGAAGAAGAAACAGAAATAAAATTGACGGATAACAGTTATATTTTTTCCGCCCGATTGGAAGTTGAATATTTAAACGAAAAATACAAACTCAGCATACCGTTAAATGACGAATACGAAACACTGGCCGGATTTATTATTTATCAACACCAAAGCATCCCGGTATTGAACGAAAAAATACACGTATCGCCTTATCTTTTTACTATACTTAAAGGCTCCGGAAGCAGGCTGGATGAGGTGAAAATTGAAATTGACGAATAAGCCGCTTTGTCGATTTAACCTGCTTTTCTAATAAATTGCTTGTTTCTGATACAATCACGTTTGAATAGTAAACAACACCACGTGGATATACTATTAACAAACGCTAATTTTCCTTAATAACCATTAAGGAATCAGCCTCTTCATGGAATTAGCCAATGTATTATTTGGGATTCCCTAATATCTTAATTGTTTTCGCCGAATTTCCTTTCCGCTGATTGGTTGGATTTTTTTTACCAGTATAGTATTTCATGGCTTGTGGCATCCACTTATTGAGGTTGTTAATGCGGGTTTGATCGGATGGATGGGTACTGAGAAATTCAGGTGGTTTCTGGCCGTTGCTGGCAGCACTCATGCGTTGCCAAAAGGCCACTGATTCTTCCGGATTGTAACCGGCCATGGCCATAAAAATAAGTCCCAGGTGATCGGCTTCACTTTCGTGCATACGGCTGTAGGGCAAAATAGCGACCACTTCCGTTCCGGCACCATAAGCCATCATCCAGAGATTTTTGGTTTGCTCGGGCTGTTCATTCAATGCCACTTCCAAACCAACCGATCCTGCCGACCGCAGCAATTCCTGGCTCATACGCTCATTGCCGTGTTCAGCAATCGCGTGGGCAATCTCGTGACCCATCACCACTGCCAACCCTGTTTCATTCTGAGTAACCGGAAGAATTCCGCTGTAAACCACCACTTTGCCGCCAGGCATACACCAGGCGTTGATGGCATTATCGTTTACAAGGTTAAACTCCCATTGGTATCCATTTAAAAGGGAGGATAATTTATTGTCTGCCAGATACTTTTCAACCGCTGACTCAATATTGCGGCCAACAGTTTTCACCATCTGGACATCTTTGGTCCCGGTAACAGGTGGATTTTCTTTTAAAAAATCGCTGTATTGCTGAAAACTCATGGCCATGATTTGATCTCCTGGAATCATATTGAGCTGTTTACGTCCCGTGAGTGGCACCGTACTGCAAGAGAAAAGAATTAAAATAGTGAGTGCTTTGATAAAAAGGGGAGCTTTCATGGCATTTCGTATTTAGATAATTTAATGGTAGCTGTTAGTTGAGGAACTATGATAGCTATCCATTTGCATCGGTAAAGTTAATCATAATTAAACGAGAAGTTTAACTCCGCAAAAGTTTTTTTTGCTTTTGGGTTTTCGGAGTGGCCTCAACGATTTAGTAGAGATTTTTTGAAAAATCTCTACTAACTTAGAATTTCACCATCACGCCAATGGTTGGCAACACCGTACCCGAAGTGTTTGGAATGCTTTTCAGCACATAATTCTGTCCGTTGTTGATGGTACTAAAATTGCCATCTGCATTTTTCTCTCTGATGATATAAGGTTGTCCTTCATTTTGTAAGTTGTACAGATTTTGGATGTCGAGATAAAACATGAGCGTCCACTTGTTGTAAAAATATTTTTTATCGACCCGGATATCCAGTTGATGAAAAGCAAGGGCCCGTTTCGCATTTAACTGATCATAGTTCAGGTAGGGACCTCCTTTTGCATCCCAGGCCTGCACATTAGCCGACGTTTGCAAATCGTAAGGTGTATATGGCAAACCACCTACTAACCTCCATTTTGCACCAAAACTCCAGTTTCGTTTAAAATCTTTTGTACCTGTTAAGGTAATCAGATAGCGGTTGTCCCATGAAGAAGGGATGTAGTCTCCCTTTATATCGGTAAACAAACTCCTTACATAGGTAAACGATCCAATAAAAGTAAATTTACTGTATTTCATCCTGTTCAAGAGCTCAAAACCATAGGCCTGACCTTTACCAATGGATTTTACCGGGACGGCTCCTGAAACGCTACTGTACTCAGCTCCGGTATTGGCTACGCTGGCTCCGGTATTCAGGTCGATGGGATAGTGAAAATAATCCTTAAAAAACCCTTCTGCCGACCACATGATGTGTTGGTTTACAAGATGTTCAAAACCGGCAATGTAATGATTAGCGCCAATATAGGTGGCATTTTTATTTACCAACGCGTCCATATTGTTGGCATAACCAAGGGTGGTGTAGGCCGGTAGTTGATAATACCTGCCCACATTGGCATTGAAGGTAAAGCCATCCATGAGCAGATAAGAAGCTGAAAATCGAGGCGAAAGCTGATCGAAGGGATTGTTCATGGTACTGGAAAAAGTATTGGCATCAACCCGGATTCCCAATGAAAGATTCAGTCTTTCCTTAAAAAATGGTTTTGAAACCTGTCCATAAGCACCATATTTAAACAAGTTGAACTTGGTTTGATAGTTGATTTCCGTAAGGGAATCATTTAAATAAATAGCCTGGTATGTCCGGTTATCATAACTGGCATATTCGCCACTGATGCCGTAACTATATTTTACACCATGATTTTGAAGGTGGTATTCATAACGAATTTTATTTTCTGTTTCATTGGATTGATAATCGAATGTTTTTGGCAGACTTTCGTTGTTTTCGGGATATTTTTCAAACTGATTGTTCAGCTTATTTCTGCTTATCACCAGCTGCTGATAGCCGTTTTTCATAAAATGTTTATACACAGCTCCAATGGTATAACTCCACTGATTGTTTACCGGAAGTTCTGTAAGAATAAATTCCTGGGAAGCATCAGGATTGTTGATCCCGGTATTGAGTTTCAGTTTATCAAGTGACCCCAAACTGATGATGCTAAGCTCATTGCGGGTGTTAAAGCGGATTTTTGTTTTAAACTGGTAATCGTTGTAAGTAGGCAAAAAAGGCAATCCGATGGCAGAAAACAAAAATTGAAGATACGATCGCCGAACCGAAAACAGATAGGTTGCCTTGTCGCCAACCGGCCCTTCAAGCGTTAGCGATGCCTCACTGGCACCCAATGCCACTTGTCCAAACAGGTGATTTGAATTCCCATCCTTTTGGGTAAACTCAAAAACTCCGCTCAACGCATTGTAGTCCGAGGCAGGAAAAGCTCCCGAATAATATTCTACCTGAGAAATGAAATCGGCATTGATAATCCCTACCGGACCTCCCGACGCGCCTTGAGTTGCAAAGTGATTGAGCACGGGAATTTCTACGCCATCCAGAAAAAAGCGGCTTTCGCTGGGACCGCCGCCACGTACAATAACATCGTTGCGAAAATTGGGCGTAGAACCTACTCCCGGAAATGATTGTATTACACGCGAAATATCACGGTTGCTACCCGGGTTGGTTTCTATTTCTCTTATGCCAATGGTTTGCATCGAAACGGGCGATTCAATGCGTTTTTGAAACGGATCCACTTTGATTACCACTTCTTCCAGCTGGTTTTCTGCAGGTTCCATAGCAAGCTCCACCGTAGCTTCCATTTTTGGGCTCACGAAAATATCCCGGCTTCTGACAGGTTTGTAACCCACATAGGTCGACATCAGCTGTACATATCCCGCCGGTACTTTGGTAATGGTAAATTTCCCATCGATGTCGGTGGTGCTTCCCAGTAGGGTATTGTCCACAATCACATTCGCAAATGCAATGGGTGCATTGGTTACCTTGTCGATGATACGCCCCGAAACGGTTCCTGTTTGAGCCAGCATTATTGTGGAAGAAAAGCCAATCAAATAAATGAATATCAAAGAAATAACAGTTGAATGAACAATCCTGGATTTATAATGATTGAGTTGTGCAGTCATTGGGTAGTATTTTCAATGTAAAATTGTAGTTGCGTTTACTATGTATATGTATATTATTTTGCAAATATATTATATAATTGTATTAATTGATTAATTTTGTAAAAAAATTAGCCCATGAGCGATTATCAGTTGTTGAAGAAGTTGCTTCCCTATCTGGAGAAATTTGAATCGGAACAAAAGGGAAACAACCTCATGGATTTTTCCAATTACCTCAAAAAGGAACTACTGTCCGTATCACCCGTCAGTACCAACATGCCGGATTTTTCCATGGCTGAACACCATCTGCCCGAGCGGTTTCCGGAGGTAGAGTTTTCTACGATGTTAACCGAATTATACCGGTTTGGAAGGCATTATGTAAAAAAAGCGCTGGTGACGACCGGAATAAAAACCCTGGAAGAATTTGGGTTGCTGGCCTCGCTGATCAAAACTCCGGGCCTTCTTAAATCGGAGCTGATCAACCTGCAACTGATGGAAATTTCTTCCGGGACGGAAGTCTTAAGGCGGCTGATTCTTTCGGAATTGATCCTGGAATATGCCGATGTAAACGACAAACGTTCCAAGCGGTTGGAGTTGACTTCAAAAGGAAGAGAAACCATCATTGCTGCATTTTATGAAATGTACAAGGCAGCAAGAATCATCCGGGGCAACCTGTCGGATGAAGAGCTGGTGCAGGCCACACAGGTCATGGAGAAACTGAGTGCTTTTCACTGGCACATCCACCAAAGTGATAAAACATCGGATATAAACCTATTGCTAGACAGATACATAAATAATTAGACCATGAAATAGCCATGATTCAAGAATCATCAAAAGGAGATGATATTATTGTTAATCATGGCGTATTCCATCTGTCCTATAAAACTAAAATAAATAACAGATGAAAAATATACTGATTACCGGAGGAAGCGGATTGGTTGGCAAACACCTCACGGTCTTGCTCACCCAAAAAGGATATCAGGTGGCCTGGCTTTCCAGAAATCCTGAAAAAGGATCGTCTATCAAAACCTACTTTTGGGATGTTAAAGCAAAAAGCCTCGACCCGGCGGCCATCGAATTTTCGGACGCCATCGTTCACCTGGCGGGTGCAGGCATTGCAGATAAACCATGGTCGGACGAACGTAAACAGGAAATTGTGGACAGCAGGGTGAAATCAACCGAACTGATTATCAGTCAACTTAAAAGAAGTGCTAATCTTCCTGAAGTAGTGATTGCAGCTTCCGCCATTGGCTATTACGGAACTACCACAGGTCCACATGTTTTTACCGAAACCGACCCGCCTGGCACAGATTTTCTGGCCACCACTACCCGAAATTGGGAAGAAGCAACCGGCAAATTCAGGGAACTGGGAATCAAAACCATCCAATATCGGCTAGGCGTGGTGCTGGATGCAAAAGAAGGGGCCTTGCCTAAAATGGCTTTGCCGGTGAAATATGGGTTAGGTGCTGCGTTGGGAAGCGGACGGCAGTTTGTCCCCTGGATACACATTCATGATTTGTGTAACCTCATTGTTGCCGGACTGGAACAAAGTCTCCCGGACGGCGTGTATAATGCGGTGGCACCTGCCCAAAATACCAATAATGAGCTGATGAAAATGATCGCCAGGGTATTGCACCGTCCTTATTTTCTGCCGCCTGTACCCGGATTAATCATGAAGCTTTTTATGGGTGAGATGTCGGCCTTGGTATTGGAAGGATCGGCAGTTTCGGCAAACAAAGTTTTACAGACAGGATTTCAATTTTCGTTTACTGAATTAAAGTCGTCGCTGGAAGATTTGCTTGTAGTACGCCCATAAAAAAAACAGGGAACCTGTTTATTCAACACATTCCCTGTTCACTTGCAAACTGGCCGTAGCCTTTTTGCTTGTGGCTAGCTATCTTCGCCGCTTTCATCCGGATAATTCTCCGTAGAGAGGCATCTTTCTGATTCCGGGATTTGGGGTTGATGGATTACTCCGTCTTTTCCTCCCGGTGTTGGCTGCCAACCATTTTTCAGTTCCTTGCGGAGTCCTGTGGTGTGAGTCTGTCAGGC
>PCUL01000441.1:0-1657 GCA_002771745.1 Bacteroidetes bacterium CG18_big_fil_WC_8_21_14_2_50_41_14 | reverse complement strand
ACCCCCATAAAATAAAGTCAAGCTATTTTAAGGTAAGAGTATACACATGTTATGCACAAGGGTTATCAACAAAAGTTGATAAATCTCAGCGTATTAAAACATCTGGAATTATAGTTTATAGCCAATTGAAAACCTATAATACCGGTTATACATTGAGTCCATACCTTTGGAAATGGCATTTATACCATACTTATATTCTGTTCGAACAAGAAACTCATGTTTCAGCAGGGGAATTTTAATGCCTATCCCCACAGATACACCAAAAATTGGAAAAGAGACTTTTACGCGCTCACTAAAGTCAAACTCTCTGTATACCACTTGACCATTCTCATCCGGGGAATAAGTATGCATGGTGCCTTTTCGGTTTGCGGCCAGGATGAAGTCAACAAAAGCTCCTGAATCCACAAAAAATTTCACTTTTCGTCCGACAGTTGTTCGCGCCGTAATTGGAATTGAAAAACTGTGAAAAGTATAGGTTAAATCGGTGGAATTGGCAACGTGCCCTTCGTACATCGAATAAAGATATTGCGAAGTCTGGTTGTACTCAAAACCAAAAAGCGCATCGATCATTTCATTGGCTTTCAGGGTGTGATAAGCACCGACACCAAAACCAAATTTTTCATTGGTGTTGGGTGTGAAACTACCGTTGCTGTTGATTGATACACGAAACTCATTGAATAACAGCGCGCTATCCTGCTGTCCGTAAAACGGGATCATAAACAGGATAAACATGGCGGAAATGATCAGCTTTTTCATTTTGAAGTTGTTTTGACAATGGAGGCCAAATTTGTGAAGCACTTAAATATGACATATTGATTCTGTTTTACCCCTATTCATTGGATATTAACTCGTCCTCGTTTGAGCGCAGCGGTAACGAGCTTGCCTGCGGCAGGCAGGGATGTCTTAGCCCATCGCTTCCGACCGGAGACAAAAACAGGAAACGAATCTATCATAAAAATTCAATTTCAAGTAAGCCTTTTTTATCACAATAATTACGCGCACTGCAATACAGATAATCACAAGCATCATCCACAATCCCATCTTTTATAGGGTCTTCGTGGATATAGTTTATTTTTTGGTCCATCATTTCCGTTTCAGTACAATCCAGTTCGATGGCATGGTTGTCCTCTTTCCAGAATTTATACTTTGTAATTCTTTTGTCTTTTTTGCCTTCATGCTCAAAATACCACAACAACCATTCCCTTCGGCTTTCTGGTATTTTTTTGATCAGCTTAATGGTTTCTTTGGCCGTATGCTTTTTAAAATCCCTCAAAAATCCTGAAACACTGTGGCCCGTTTGTACACTTATTACCAAATGCATATGACTGGTCATCAAACACCAGGCATGCAGGTTCAAGCCTTTTTCCCGTTGACACCAGGCCAGACTTTCAACAATTACATCCTTGTATTCAATTCTGGTAAAAACATCCAACCACCCAACTATCATAAGGGTTAGGAAATAAACTGACTCCTGATTATCGATTTTATATCTGTCGCCTGACATCGCATGACAAATATCGGTTATTATTTATTGATAAACAATAGGATAAGGAGCTTAGTTTTCTTGCATTCCTGCCTGCCGCCTTTAGATTTGCATTTTATTAACAAGGAAATATTAAAGATGAAAAGTTTTGTTTATAATGTATTGGTTTTCTTT
>PCUL01000384.1:2152-2882 GCA_002771745.1 Bacteroidetes bacterium CG18_big_fil_WC_8_21_14_2_50_41_14 | reverse complement strand
TCGACTACCACGGAGCCGGCTTTCATCGCTTCCACCGTGGCCTTTTCTATTAGTAACGGGGCTTTGCGGCCCGGAATTTGGGCGGTACAAATCACCACATTGGATTTTACCGCATGGTCGTGGATGAGTTGCTTTTGTTTCTGGATAAATTCTTCGGTTTGTTCCACCGCATATCCACCGGCACTCTTTTCTTCACGGGCGCCTTCCACCTCGATGAACTTACCACCCAAACTGGCCACCTCTTCTTTGACGGCAGAGCGCACATCAAAAACCTCCACCACCGCACCCAGCTTGCGTGCTGTGGCAATGGCCTGAAGGCCGGCCACTCCGGCTCCAAGTATAAGCATTTTGGCCGGACGAATGGTGCCTGCCGCACTCATAAACATGGGGAAGAAATGGGGCAACAACATGGCCGATTCCAGCACCGACTTATATCCGGCAATGGTGGCCATGGAAGAAAGGATGTCCATGGATTGTGCCCGGGAAGTTCGTGGTATCAAATCCAGACTGAACACCGTTTTGCTGTTGGCCGCCAGTTTTTCAACCACCTCTTTATTGAAAAAGGGATTTACCACGCTCAGGATGATCTGGTTTTCTTTTTTAGAATCCACCACATCCGGCTCAGGCGTGTTGATCATCAGCAGCACTTCTGCTTTTTGGAGTATTTCGGCACGGACCATTATTTTGGCTCCGGCTTTTTCATACTGGTTGTCAGCGGCAAATGCTTTTA
>PCUL01000384.1:0-2112 GCA_002771745.1 Bacteroidetes bacterium CG18_big_fil_WC_8_21_14_2_50_41_14 | reverse complement strand
CCAATAACCATCTTGTTATAATTTATATTTGGCGCCAAATATAGCAATTTAGAACGGTTATTGATTGAACCTGTTGATTTTTTGTTCTGTGAATATGATCCATGGCCCCATGGTGAGATGCTGGTTCCCACTGATTATGCAGATAATCGCAGAGGGGAAGGCATGAAAAAAGTTTTGCGAATATTTCTGCTGTCAGAGGAGAGTGCTTATATGCTACTGTGCTTAATGGCAAAAGAACATTACCATAAAATTTTAAACATGGATATTTGATATCTTTTTGTACTTTTGAATTTATGGAAAGTAATGATTTAAATAAGGGTAAATTGATTAAATATTGGATTGATGGCTCGGATGATGATTTTGAGACAATGGATAAAAACGTTGGTATTGCAATAGCTAAATATCTTGATTTGATTAAAGAAAAGTATTCTAACATTGAGAGTGCTTACTTGTTTGGTTCTTATGCAAAAGGAAAAACAACTGATGATAGTGATATTGATTTAGCCCTGATTTTTACAAATTTGGATGATTCAAGACGATTCGATATGCAAGTTCAATTGATGTTGCTTGCATCAAAAATTGACTCTAGAATTGAACCACACCCAATATCTCGTGAGGATTTTAATTCCGGGAATCCTTTCGTCGTTGAAATTAAAAAGACTGGAATTGAGATAGCTGCATAAGCCACATAAGCACAACCTTATTTTATCCTGTAATTGTACAACGTATTCCCTGCCGCGGAGATCAGATTTATCTTCTGGTCGTTGGACATTGAGCCAACTGTAAAGGGAGTTTCACCAACCAATCCGGTGGAAATGATGGTGTTGCCTTTGCTGTCGAACAGATAGATGGTTTTTTCATCGTTGGCCACCACACCCATCACCTTTTGCTTTTTGCCCAGGTTAAAGAATTCGGGCTTAATGGTGATTTCAGAGTTGAAGGTATAGCTGAAGAGCAATTTTTTAAACCGGTCGAACACCTTGAGTTCGCGGCCATTCACATAAATAAAATCCATGGTTCCGTCGCCATTAAAATCCTCATACAGGAAAAAATGTTCGGGACTATAGTCCCCAAAATCGGTGGATTTAAGCTTGCCCGTGGCCGAGATATAAATCAATTTACCCTGTGCGTTGGTGGTAATTATAATCCCCTTGCTATTGGTCCTATTGACGTAATAACCTGAATTTCTGGCTTTGGTAAACTTTTCAGTGATCACAATCCGGTCCTTCCCCTGGCGATCCACAATTTTAACTTTGCCATCTATATCAGTAATTACAATATAATCCTTCCCGTTGATCAACAAACGGGTAACCTTCTCATTGGCTACATTTTGAAGGTGGGGATTTTTCCACCCTTCCACTTCATGTCCGTCGAGGGTAAAATTATTCACCGTTTTATCGGCTTGGGCCACCAACATGCGGTAATCGTTGTTACCCGAATAATCAAATAAACTCAACGGACTGGTAGCTCCTGCATGGAGTTTCTTTGGATAGGAAGCTACGGATTTGCCTTCGACATCATATAAATAAATGTGGCTGTTGGTATTGAAAAGGTATTGAATTTTCCCGTTTTTATAATAATCCACCTCATAAATTTCCCCGAAAGGGGTTCCTTCGAGCCGTTTCTTCCAAAGCACTTTTCCGTCTGAATCGATCAGATAAACGGCAGGTGTATCATCAAATACCACCAATTGTTGATCGCGGTCGCGGTGATTGCTTACCAGAATGGGTTTCCCGACAATCTGGTTGTCGAGCGTTACCTTCCACATGGCCAGGTTTTCTTCGTGTACCACGGTAGCCTGTTTCAGATAATAACTGGTGAAAATCAGGTTTTCTCCGGCGCTGAACTGAAAGGCTGCCCCCTGCATTTGATTCACCACAGGAGCGTTGATCTCAAGTTTTCGCGAGGTAAATTCATTGGCCAAATCTGTAATTCGTCCCAACAAAACAGAGGGTTTAAAATACAAAAGCACGTTGGAACTCGGGGCCAGGTTATCCGAAAATGCTTTAAAGTTGTCGTTCAGGTCCAGGGTCTTGCCTGTTTCGTAATACCTTAATAAGTTAATCAGGCTGCTCTCGCTGTTGGCAAACACCACAAAATCGCCCACCATAG
>PCUL01000285.1 GCA_002771745.1 Bacteroidetes bacterium CG18_big_fil_WC_8_21_14_2_50_41_14 | reverse complement strand
CGATATTCAATTTAGCTCTTTTTTAAACATGCAGAGTATCCCGGGAAAGTTAGCTTGATGACGTTATTGACTTGAATTTGATTGATTAGGTACAACTCCTCCAAAAAAAATAACCGCCATTCCTGATTCAGAACGGCGGTTGAGCTAACTGCAAAATTATTCAGACTACTAAAATTATCCTGTTATAAGTGGTTTAGTCACCATTGATAATGGCATCAAATTCTTCCTGGGTTAGGAATTGTGGTACATAAGTTACTCCCTGGAACTGCAATTGAGCCACAAATGCCCTGAGATGTGCTTTGGATCCTTTGGTTAAATTACCAAATACAATGAGAATGGAGTTGTTGGTGGACTGAGCCATGCGGTCCGTCAAATCAACAATATCCACTTCTTCGATGGTGGCGCCAACCGTTAAAGCTGAAATCAAGGATTCGCTACCCTGAGCCAGGAGTTGATCGTATAATATCTGAAGATCGGGGTTGTTAAATTCTCCCGGATTAACCGACGCCGGATCTTCCAGATTAAAGAAGTTGATGAGAGTGAGCACCTGTGTGGTATGAATATTTTCACTTCTGGAGATAAAGTCAAAAACAGGTATATTCCACTGATTGAACAGATTAACGTATACATCGTGCGCCAGTTTTTCTTCTTCTCGCATAAAAAGCAAGGCCGCTTCCTCATTATCTGTGATGGCATAAACCAGAGAGTCCAGGCAGGTGCCTCCACCGGCAGGAATGTTAGAATTGATGATTGCATCAAATTGTTCCCAGGTTAAAAACTGAGGAACATAGGTTATTCCCCTGAAAGCCAGTTGGGCATTAAAAGCTTTGAGGTGGTAGCCTGAAGCGCGCAACAGGTTTGTATACAGTGTTTTGATGGTATCAGAAGTCGTCTGGCTGAGGTATTCTTTCAGATCGAGAATGTCAACTTCCTCGATGGTTGCACCAACGATCAGACCGGCAATCAGCGAATCCTGGCCTTTCACAATCAAATCGTCGTACAACGCCTGTAGGTCCACATTGCTGAATTTACCCAATTCCGGAAGTGCAGGATCGGTTAAACCGTAAAAGTTAATTAAGGCAAGTACCCGGTTTGTGTGGTAATCTTCGCTTTTGGCGATATTCTCAAAAACCGGAATTTGATACAGTTCGTTCAGATAAACATATATATCTCTCGCCAGTTTTTCTTCTTCTCGCATATAAATCAAGCCATCCAGGTCAGTCTGACTTGCTTCGTTGGTTTTAAGGTTAACGGTGTCGTTTAGTGTGGCGACAGCATCTTCTTTTTTATCGCATGAGGTAAATCCAAGTACAAGGATTGTAAATGCGATCAGCATCCGGTTTTTAATCATTACTCTTTTCATCTTATTATATTTAGTGAATATTATACTTGATAGCCGTTTCGTTCGCTATCTTTGACGATGCAATGATACAGCCGTGATCAGGCAAAACTGTTATGATATTTCACATAAATTGTATAAGATTTTATGATTTGTGTGAAAAAATAACAATAGAATCGGGGGGGTCTGGGGGTGTTGAAATTGGTTATTTTGAGAGCCAAAATCAAGTGTAAATAAGATTGAAAAGGGGTCTTATTCTATCTTTAAAATTGGAATATTGATCTGATTATTAGAAATATACCGAATCCAGCCAGGGCGATACCTGCAAGTTTATTAATTAAAATCAGGAACTTATGGGTTGCAAATTTCTTGAAGCGTGAAGCAGCAAAGGTTTTTATAATATCCGTGATATACACCACTGAAAGTGTTCCGGCAAAAAACAGGAACAAATCGATTTTTTGTCCCCCGTATCGGGAAGTGATACCCATCACGATGCTGATCCAAAATAGCCAGATAAAAGGATTGGCGGTATTTAAAAGAAATCCTTTTCCAAAATATACCAATGGATGAGGCGAGTTGGCATCCATATTTTGGTCCTCCGGTACCTCAAGTTGTGTTTTACGTTTGTAGGTAAAGAAGCCGAAAATAATCAACAAAGCGCCTCCCGCTATACCCATTGTCTGGTACTTTGCATTTTCATCAAAAATACTGGTTGCGCCAAAAAGTGAAACAAGGACAATGACAATGTCGTTAATGAAAATTCCGGATGCGAGCAATACTCCCGGCCAAAACCCACGATGGATACCCGTTTGTATCAGGGCAAAAAAAGCCGGTCCAAAACCAAAAAACAAAGCCAATGAAAACCCCAGGATAGTTCCTTCAAGAAATACAGACATCAAAGTATTTTTTACTATTTATACCAAACCGCGCTGTTTCAGGTAACGATCCCACTCATCGAACCGGGAATTTTTTAATACCCTTGGAAACTTATTTGCACTGCCTTCTTTTCCTTTTTCTTTCATGTAATCGTAAAAAACCTGGGTAGGCAATACTTTTACAAAAACATCCTTAATTGCTTCCATGCGCTCAACACGGTAATCATCATTCAGGTTTTTTAAATGATCGTCTATTTTTTGACGTGCCAAATCCGCATCGAGTGGATCGTTTGTGCCAATATACCATCGATGCGCGAAAAGCGAACCATGACGAACCCCTGCTACCGTAAATTCTTTTACTTCGATATCTAAATCCTCTTGCATCAATTCAATAGCACGGTTCATGTTTTCCTGCGATAAATGCTCACCGCAAATGCTGATAAAGTGTTTGGTGCGTCCGGTGATGACAATTTCTGAATGTTTTTTGTCGATAAACTTGATGGTGTCTCCCAACAAGTAGCGCCATGCTCCCGCGTTGGTGGTCATGAGCAACGCGTATTCTTTTCCCAATTCCACATCGCCTATGGAAAGGGCCTGTGGGTTTTCCTTTAAGTTTCCTTCATCATCAAAATTTTCAGATGTAAATGGAACAAACTCATAGTAAATTCCGTTGTTCAAGATCATTTCCATGCCTTCTCCATCTGCGCGGTTCTGATAAGCCACGTAGCCTTCACTCGATAAATACGATTCGTTGTACATCAATGGTTTGGCAACCAATTTTTCAAAACTTTTAATGTAAGGCTTAAACGACACCCCGCTATGAACGTATACCTTCAGGTTGGGCCAGATGTCGTGTATAGTCTTCAGATTGTATTCTTCAATAATGCGTTCCATCAGGATTTGAACCCATGCAGGAACACCAACTAAAATACCAATATCCCAGGTAGGCGCTTTTTTTACCATCTCGTTGAGTTTGGTGGCCCAATCGCTGGTTTTCGAAATGCGTCTTCCCGGTTTATAAAAGTGCTGAAACCAAAATGGAATATTTCCGGCCGTAATACCTGAAAGATCGCCTTCATAATAGGTGCCGTTGTATTGTAGGTGTGTGCTGCCACCGATCATTAAAATGCCTTTTTCATAAAAATCAAGCGGAAAATCATACTTGGTGGCCGATACAAGCTGACGAAGCGTCGCTTGTTTGATGCCTTTGAGCATATCATCCGTTACCGGTATATATTTACTCGATGCTTCGGAAGTGCCCGAACTCAACGCGAAGTATTTTACCTTCCCTGGCCAGGTAACATAGGTTTCACCATTCAAAGCCCTGTACCACCAACGTTTATACATCGCCTGGTAATCGTGCACGGCCACAGAAGCCTTAAAATCCCTTTCAATATCTGGTGAATTGAGTAGTTTCGAAAATTTATAATGTTCGCCGATAGCGGTAAACTGTGCTTTGCTCAGAAGCTTGATTAATTCCTTTTGTTGAGCTATTACCGGGTTTAATTTACTCAATTTTTTTTCCACAGGCTTGCTGCGCAATTCAAAAGCTTTCTTTATGATGCTTCCAAGTATAGGCATAGTTTTACTATTATATAACAGCAAAAGTATTAAAAATTGCGAACCGGCTATACGCAGGAACATGTTTGGTAGTGAACGAGGATGCCCGATCGAAAAATGTCTAATTTCTGACAATGACTCCTCTTGTCTGCAACTCCTCCATATGTGTTTCCAACTGTTTGACTTCCTGCTTACTCAATATAAATGGATTGTCCTTTACGATCAGGAATTTCAGGTTTGGCTTTTCAAGTAGAGTCCAGGGGAAATAGGCAATTTGATTGCTTTGGATGTCGATTTCATTGAGTGCAGGCATAACAGATAAGTCCGGGATCTCGAACAACTGATTGTAACTGATGTCCAAAATTTCGATGTTACTTAATGTGTTGATCCATTGTGGGATGTAAGTAATTTGATTGTGATGAACATACAGAAATGTAAGGTCTATTAAATTCCTCATGGTATCAGGCAATACTTTTAATTGGTTGAATGCCAAATAAAGTCGCTTAAGATGGGTCATGTTTCCCAGCTCCAGGGGGACGTATTGCAATTCATTGTAATACAAATCCAGTTCCTGAAGCTGAGGAATTTGTGTAACGGCAATGGGAATATATTTAAAATGATTGGAATAAAGAATCAGGGTATTGAGACTGTCCAAGTGTGTAACAGATGCGGGTACATCGGTAAGTTGATTTTTTCCCAGGTTAAGTTTTTTTACCTTTTTTAGATCACCGATGTTTTCCGGTAGTCGGACCAAGTGATTGCCTCCCATCTGTAAAACTTCCATGTTTTTCAGGTGTCGAACGAATGCCCTGGTCAGCTTTAAGCGGTTATAATTTATGTCCAGGTCGTTGAGGTTTTCCATTCTGCCCACCCATCGCGGGATGCGTTTTATTTGGTTGTTGTTGACGGTGAGTACTTTAAGATTAGGCAGGTTTTTAATGGAACGTGGTATTCGCTTCAAATTATTCTCAGATAAATTGAGACTGACAATGGAGTCGTTTTTTTTAAACCTGATTTTCTTAATCTGGTTGTTCGTGAGCACAATGGATTTTAAATGGCGCGAATAACTAATGGAAGAAGATATCTTTTTAAGTTGATTGTCGGAAAGGTTGATTCTTGTTACCCGATTGTATTTTTCAAGATCAGGGAGTGTTTCAAGATCCATCCCTGAAAACGAAAGTTGGGTGATGGTATCAGGATCTGCCTGATTAAATACTTTGAAGAATGCATCCCTTTTTAATATGGCGGCCTGGTGTCGTTCTCTCATCCAGGCTTGAAACGAGGTATCCATTTTGGCCAGTTGTGCCGGCGTCATCTTTGTTTCCTGGCTTATAAGCACTAGCGAAAATGCTGTGGAGACAATGAATATAAGAAAAAATTTATAGGCTATCATCCCATAGGTTTTTGGTAATAACGAAGGTTTTTAACTAATATTTTAGTTGATAAGAAAAAAGATCGTTTTCTCAGATGAAAACCTGACTATAAATTACTTCTCAAGGAGATGAAGCCTTCCAAATTGCAGAACTTCCGGAAAAGGTAACTTACCACTAAAATTAGGTTCTGCCCGTTATGTCCAATAAATTGCTATTTTCGCCACTCACTAAAATATTAATATGAAAAACTCAATTAAATTATTATCATTGCTGGCGATGGCCTCAATTTTTGTTATGTCGTCTTGTAAAAAAGATGAAACCACCAAATCACCAACGGAGTATTTAACTGCGGGTAACTGGAAAGTAACAGGTATGACCATTAATCCCGGAATTGAAGTAGCAGGAATTGTTATTACCGACATTTATTCTGTTGGGGTGCAGGATTGCACCAAAGACAACCTGATTAAATTCAATACCAACGGTAGTGTAACCGATGATGAAGGCGCAACAAAGTGCAGTTCGGACGACCCACAGACTACTTCGGATGGTACATGGACTTTAAGCACCGATTCGAAAACTTTAACTATCTACTATCCTGATTCGGATCCTGCACCAGCTACCATAGTTTCTCTTAATGGAACAAAATTAGTGGTAACATCGCCACTATTTGCAGACTTTGGATTTGGCGAAACAAACTACACAGCCACCATTACCATGACGTTGCAGTAAGCCTATTCAAAAATTTTAAAAAAAGGCCGGCGATTTTGCCGGCCTTTTTTTTATAATGTAAGCTGGACAGCCGATCTTTACCTGCTAATAGTGTAATTTGTTAAATGTCAACATAATATAAAATAGTCGGCTTACCCGTAATTGACAGATTATCAACTTATCAGTAAATCGATTTAAAATAATAAGATAACCCACACTTTCTAAAATCAGGTTTTGGTCTTAATTTTAAGTTCGCTTTTATAAAGGAAAGTAATCATTTTTGGAATGACATTTTGATTTTAGAAGTTAGTCCGGATTTGTCAGAATCTATTTCCATTTTCCCAAAATATTTACTTTGGCAGTGCGCTGGTAGATTGAAATTCCACTAATTTTGAGCCTGCTTTAACCACCAACCAATGTATATTATTGATCGGTGGATAGAAATTTTTAGTGTAATTCGCAAGAATAAGCTGCGTACTTTTCTTACCGGATTTAGCGTTACCTGGGGAATCTTTATGCTGATCATCCTGCTGGGTTCGGGACACGGGCTCGAAAACGGTGTTCACGATCAGTTTTTCTGACTTCGACATCCGGTTATGCCGGGCTGGTGGCTGGAGTTGCGCTGGTGGAGGCCATTAACCTTGCCCTGATTAAATTTCAGGTAAAATCTGAAATGTTTGAACGCCCCGAAGTAGATTTTTCTACCGCAGTAACCGCACTCGTTATACTCATTGTGGCAGGAGCATTGGCCGGGATCATCCCAGCCAAAAGAGCTGTCAGCATCAAGCCGATGGATGCATTGCGGGTGGAGAATTGAGGAGTGTACAATTCGCTGAAAGCAGCCAGGCACATTCCATAAAAGGAGGCGAAGAGCCATAAAAAAGTTAGTTCCTTTAGAAACCACCTTTTTTTTGGTTGACTTAAATATGGGGACAATCTCCACCATCAAAAGCCCGTCTGGTTATCTTTTTTAAAACATCCCTATTTTGCGTGTCTCCATTTTATTCCCTTTCTGAATTGAAATAAGGTAAATACCTCCCTTAATAGATCCAAATGAAATCGGTTGGGAACTTGTATAATTCTCAGAATACAGGGTTTGCCCGTAAAGATTCATCACCCGGATCCGAGCCCCATCCCAGTTGCTTCCGGCTTCAACAATAAATTGATTGTTCCGGCTATACATCTTTACTTCGTCAACCAACTCAGGTTGAGAAATGCCCACGGTGCCCCAATCTTCAACCATTACATCATCCATAAATATACCATAACCTTGCGGGGACGATAAATGCCAGCCAAGAAAAACAACGGTATCGGCATTGGGTATTAGTAATCCGCTTCCTTCAAGCCATTCCGGGTAAAAGAAGTCGATCCCTTCAAAAAGAAGATGGGTTAATCCATTCGCATCCGGTGAAAAGCCCCAGTATAACGACAGGGTTTCAGGGTTTGTGGGCAGAAAACTGTGGTAGAAATATGATACATTGTATTCTTTGCCCTCTTCAACTCTGAAAGGAAGTGAAATCAACCAATTGTTATATTCCGTCAATACCAATCCTTTTGGGTTCCAGCAAGCCATGGCGTTGTTACCAGTATGACCAATCAGGTTGGTGCTTATCCAATTTGCGTCCGAATTATCTAACGACTGCCAGAATTCAGGCAAATCGGAACCAGTCACATCTTCAACACTTTCTGTAAAAGGATAGCTATTGATGGCAGGCATGGTGGTGAAAGACCAGATTTCGTTGCAACTGATGGCTGTTCCCTGGATATTTCGCGGTATGACCTGTAGATAGTAAGTGGTGTTTTCCTGCATGAGGGTTGAAAACCCATTTTCAGAAAAGTTAGTACCATTGATGGTGTTCACGGGAGTGGCTATACCACCGCCATCGGTTCCAAAAAAGACATCATAACTTGAGGCAAACAGGGCGGGATTCCAGGAGATCCATTGGTTAAGAAAGACATTCACATCGCCATCAAGTGGTGTTTTAAGGTTGTTTGAGCATTCGGGTATCACCGCGTACTCATCCAGCCCGGTGATGATCATCGAAAATGCCTGCTGATTGCCCTGAAGTGTACCACCATGGCTAACCCTGATGGTATAGGGGCCAGCGGCGAGATCCTCTGCAAAAACCATCTCAACATTGTCGACCTCATTTATTGAATTATTGGTTGCTGCGGCAGAGGGGTTGTTGCGATCCAGCTTATATGGATAGAAAACCGCGTTGTTTTCGTCAACAACCTGAAGATCCAGGTCGTTTACGAGCATCGCATCCGAAGGATCGAGCTGGGCTGTAACGGGTGTCCCAACAGGGTCAGTCCAACAAATAGTGATCCGCAGGTCAGTGTTTTCCAGTATTTGAATCTCTCTTTCATAAACATCACCCTGATTCAGCACCAATTCGTTGATCGCATTTTGTTGCGTGTTTTCAGTAATAAGTGTACTGGCACGTTCCGCGTTCATCAGCCCCCAGCCAAAAACATAATCCGGTCCGGGGAATTCCCCGGCTTCATCGGCAGTATGCAAAACAAGTCCTTTGAGTGTAGCAGCCCGCATGGGGATTCCGCCATGAAGGCTTTTATAATAATATTGCAACATGGCCATGGATCCTGAAACATTGGGTGCTGACATGGATGTTCCCTGAAGGCTGCCATAATCGGAATTGTTTCCGTTCAGACAAGAATATACATCAACCCCTTTTCCAACAATATCCGGTTTGATGCGGCCATCATCGGCTGGTCCCCAGCAACTAAAACTGCTCATCACAACACTTTCGGACCCTGAATAGTTTGGCACTTCATATACGGCACCAACTGTAAGAATGTTTTTGGCTACTTCTTCGCTGCCAAGGCAGTCGTATCCATCAATTCCACCATCTTTTTCAGGCTCTCCGTTTTGACCTGCATTACCTGGCCCTTCGCCCCGGTCGTTTCCTGCCGACCTAACGATCAGGTAGTTGGGTGCATTAACAGCAATTTGATCCATGGTTTTCGAGTCATTGTCATAGAAACCAAATTTATAGTCTTCGGTGGGCGATACATTTGCATTGCCATACCAGGTCCAGGTTCCGTTGGTCGTGTTGTGGTTCCATCCCCTGATTAAACCATACGAATGATTTGAAATTTCCAATCCATTGGCCGCGGCTGTAGCCATCTCTGAGTTGTCGTTACTCCATTGCCACGATTTCAGGCTTGCAGAATAAACCATTCCTTTGGCCGAGGGAACAACTCCGGCAGCAACCATGGTACCTGCAACGTGAGTAGAATGATAATGCGTTGCACCACCATCCATTACTGTTACCCTTGAAGGGCCCTGATCGGAAAATTCCTGATGTGAAGTCAATACACTTCCTCCATCCCATTCACCAAGTTGGTCGTATCCCGCACCAGTTAAATCCAAACCGGCTCCACCTCCAGGCCAAATAGTATTTACGCGGGTTGTGATGGCAGCACCCATGTTGTGGGTTATGTAATAAACTGGTTTCCCATCTCTTACATCAATCATTTGAATTAGTTTCCCATCCGAAGTTTCTTCGGTAATTGGCAAATGATGTAAAGAAGAATATTGTTGCACTCTTACCTGGCTTTCATTCCATTCATCATTATATTCTTGGGCCAATTGATGTAAGGCAACTACATTAGTTACTGTTTGCGCACCAACCGCCATGACAGCCAATATGCACATTGCCAGTATAATGGATTTTAATTTTTTTGTCATTCTTTGTCGGTTTTGGTATTTAACTCAATATCACAAGACAAAACTAGTCTCTTAATTATGGTTATCAATTTATTAACTAAAGTTTAACATTTAACAGCTTTGTCGGATTAATTGCTCAAACCTGACAAGCTTAAAGTTTTTTTTATGACAATTATTTTGGCAAACGACAAACTGACGATATTGGTCGTGATGATGTATCATAACATATAACCGGGCCATTTGCAGTTGTATTTCCAACTAAAGCTGTTTTTCAGATTAGTTTTTATATATTTGTTGTTGTTCGATGCCATATAGATCAAGATGTTAAAGAAAATTCTCTTTTTATCTGTAATAGTCTTCCTTGTTACTGTTTTAAATGCAGGGCAAACCATTGATAGCCTTGCAGGAATATTACCAAAAAGTACCGGAATCAACCGGGTTAACATATTATGTGATTTGTGTTGGGAGTATCGTTTTGTTTCAGGTGATAGCGCGTTAATATATGGTAGCCAGGCACTTGAATTGGCTGAAGCCATTGATTACAACAAGGGAGTCGCACAGGCCTATAATGACATGGGCATTATTCATGTCGACAGAGGTTCGTATGCGATTGCGCTTGACTTTTTTAATCATTCGATGCAAATCAGGAAAAAGCTTAACGACAGTTTAGGCATGGCTTCGCTATACAATAAAATGGGAATCGTTTATCAAAAACAAGGCAAATTAAAAGAGGCTCTAGAGAATGCTATCCAGGCACTTAATATGTATGAGGCGCTTGGTCAGGAGCTATGGATAGGGTATAGTTTAAACAATATAGCCATTATTAACTACAACATGGGTGATTTATCCACATCCATCGATTATCACCAGCGGGCCCTGGTATTTCGTAAAAAACTGCACGACAGATATGGAGAGGCTGGCTCATATGGTAATATTGCCAACGTTTTTCTCGAAATGGGCGACACAACCCTCGCCATTGCCAATTATCA
>PCUL01000029.1:2273-2415 GCA_002771745.1 Bacteroidetes bacterium CG18_big_fil_WC_8_21_14_2_50_41_14 | reverse complement strand
TAAAATCATGAAGAAACTTATTGTTATCGTGTTTGTTTTGCTAACCCAGTTTTCCCGGGCACAGAACCCTGTAGAGAAAACGGTCCTATATGTGCCTGTGCATCAACAACCAGGATATGAACAAAGTCTTCTGGGATATGAT
>PCUL01000029.1:0-2211 GCA_002771745.1 Bacteroidetes bacterium CG18_big_fil_WC_8_21_14_2_50_41_14 | reverse complement strand
TTCGACTGACAGTTTGATCGATTTGCTTGCAAACGTGAACACACTAAACGCGCAATACCAATTGGCTCTGCTGCACCTCAACCGGAGCGAATACAATCTGGGAAGCAATGTATTAAGCAATATACCATCTATTTTTACGCTCACGGCTTATGAGTTGACAACGCACCAAAACATGGTCGACTATTACGATTGGTTGGTTGCGATAAAACAGAACCAGGGAAACATCCTTTACCCGGATAGTACGCAGCAACAACAGTTGTGGGATATAGCTGCTGCCGACAGCAGCGGGGCAGGTATTTATGCACGCAATTTGTTGGTAGCTATGGGTGCAACCACTTATAGCGAACCCATCGTTTTGCCCGACATTTACAAGAGTACCAGGGCCATGGAAGATTACGACAAATTGCTTCACACGGATTCCCCAAACTTTCTGAAGTTATTCCCTAATCCAACCAAAGATTACGTCATACTCGAATACAAATTGGAAACTGATGTTTTGGCAAATATCAGTATTAATGATATAAATGGTATTACCATCAAGGCTATAGAAACAAAAGGCCAGCAGGATCAAATAACCCTAATCACAAGCGATTGGAAACCGGGTATTTACATAGCTAACCTTAAGATAAGTGGTAAAATAGTTGAAAGTATTAAATTTACCATAGTCAAGTAAAGAAGTCGGAAATTTGGAGACCGAAGCCGGGAGTTTGAAGTAATGGGCTTCTTCCGGCTTTGGACTCCCACATTCTAAAAAATGGAAAAATGGAAAATTCTACTATTTCTTTAAAAAACAATCGGAAGATGAGACAGATAAAAGGCCTCAATATCATTTTAACGTTCCTTCTCATTTTATTTGCTTTTAAATTGAATGCCCAGCACAGGTGGGCAGCTAACTTTGGACAACCCAATCATTATGAATCTGTACATGATTTGTTGGAAGATTACGATAAGGGATATTTTTTGGTAGGATATCATGTAATCACTAATATTTCTTGGAATGGGTGGGATATAAAAACGAATATCAACGGGGAAATGTTGTGGAATCAAAATCTAATTCACCCTGAAGGTAGGCAGGGAAAGGCTGCTTGTAATGATGATATTGGAAATAAATATATCGCGGGCATTGATTTTTCTAATGATAATAACTGGCCGTTCTTAATTAAATTTAATGCATGTGGAGAAAAATTATGGTGTACAATCTATCAGGATTTGGATTACAATTTTGGATTTCCTACTGATATTATAATTAATGAAAATGGTGAGATAATTGTATTGACAAGATTTAATAGTAATGATAATATTAATCAGGTATTTTTGTTGTGTTATAATCCTAATGGTGATTTGTTATGGAAAAGACCTTATGCATCAAGAACAGATCATCCATTAATCCAATTACCCAGTTGCAACAAATTATACCATTTTGGTAAAGATTATATACTTAGTGGTTATTGCTATTATCCTTATCCCGATGATCCCAACCATTTTTGGTTGAGACCTCTTTTTGTTGGCATCGACAGCCTGTTCAACGAAAAGTGGATATTGCCTTTCGGTGTAAGCGACAGTATTGTAGGCGAATCCTATTCTGTCACCCCTCTAAATGATACAGTAATCATTGGAGTGGGTTACAGTTTTGCTGAACAAAGTGGTTATTACGGGCGTACTTCAACCATGATGTTTTTTAACCACAATGGTGAGGAATTGGGTTTTAATGTTATTCAGCGCGATTCAATTGCTTACGGTACATTGGGAAACACATTGATTCAAATGGAGCCTATTAACGAATCCTTATTTCTGGCTACTGCTATTTTTGGCACATCAGATTTTTTTAATCCATATGGAGAATTGGTAGTTGATACAAGTGGGAAAATTTACAATGTACAACCGCGGCCAAATACCGATGGGTTTTCAAGTTTAATAAAAACCTTTGACAACAAATATGTTATTGCCTGCGGCATCAATGAACCCGATATGGACCACACAGATATCTACCTCTATAAAATTAATGCCAACTTAGAGCAGGACACCCTTTATACACAGAACTTTGTGTATGACAGCCTTTGCCCCGATCCCATCGTTTCGGGCGATATTGATATGACAAACTGCACGGTGGTGCAGGTTGGTATTGACGAAGCACCCACGCCGGAAGAATATTACAAAAGCCTGGATGCCATACCCGTTAAAGCCTACCCGAACCCTGCGGATGAATTCATC
>PCUL01000451.1:2447-4406 GCA_002771745.1 Bacteroidetes bacterium CG18_big_fil_WC_8_21_14_2_50_41_14 | reverse complement strand
TCATGCAGAGCGACCGCCACATCAAAATCGAAATTCCTACCCGTTTTTTTTCTGATTTAGAAGAAAAACCCTTCGAGATTTGTCAGGTCTGCGGCAAATCGCTTCTAAAAGAAGGGGTAAGCTATGTGGTGGAAAAAGCCATTAAAAACTACCCCGGTCATGATTTTTCGTCCACCATTTACGAAATGGCCATTTGCGTGGATTGTCATAAAGAAATTCAGAAATCCATGTCGCAGGAATCCATGCAAAACCTACAGCACTACTATCAGACTGTGATGGAGAAAAAGGGCCATCAACCCATGATTATCGATCTGAACTCGTTTAATCTGGATGCCTGGCTTTCAACGTGTTTTTTTAAAGGAGGCGAGATAAAAGACATGGACGAATACCAGGTGGTGGCGCAGTTTGAAGGCGACAAAATGCTGTTGACCATGCCTCCGATGGTGATCGGGTCGGCAGCCATGGGCGAGATGGCGGCTTTGATGTCGGAAAAAACCACCGATGAAATGAACGATTTCCGAAACCGGTTTATGGGGCCTTCGCCCGAACTGGAAGAGCTGATCCACGGAAAAAAACTCTTCTTGTTATAATTTAACAAAACTTTAAGAAATTTATTTCAATAGGATGTAGTTTGTAATTTACTTTTGCCTTTCAATATCTTCAGGATGCAAAAGTTATTTATTTTCTTACTCTTTGTGTTCACCCTCCAGGCAGATTTATTGCAGGGTCAGGACACTTTTAATTCTCAAATTCAAATGAAAAATTCACATGATCAAACCGCTACATTTGGAACAGGTTGCTTTTGGTGTTCCGAAGCCATCTTTTCACGGCTCAAAGGGGTGGAGGGTGTTACGCCCGGCTATTGCGGTGGAGCCACCAAAAGCCCTACCTACAAAGAAGTGTGTACCGGTGAGACGGGTCATGCCGAAGTAATTCAGTTGGTATTCGACCCCGAAGTCATTTCTTATAAGGAATTGTTGGAAGTTTTTTGGAAAACCCACGATCCTACCACCTTAAACCGGCAGGGAGCTGACGAAGGAACTCAATACAGGTCGGTGATCTTTTATCACAACCCTGAGCAGGAACTTCAGGCAAAGGCTTATCTGGAAGCACTTACACAAGCCGGGATATGGGAAGACCCAATCATTACTGAGATTGCCCCTTTCACCGTGTTCTATTCTGCCGAAGCCTACCATGATGATTATTACGCCAACAATCCGGGCAATGGTTATTGTAACATCGTGATTACGCCAAAAATTGAAAAGTTTGAAAAGGTTTTTGCGGATAAGTTGAAGTAAGAGTGTATAAAAAGTTGTCATTGGTGTGTCAACCTGATCAGCGCCTGAGATCAAAATCTCAGGTTAAAATGGCGGTCATTCCTATCCGAAAACCTTCGGGATTGTAAAAGTCCACATCCCGAAAGTTTTGAGCGATTTTTTCTTGGTGCTTGATTTTAGTATAATAGGTGTTAACAAAATGAATTGCAATATAGATTGATTTATATCAAAAAAATCGCTGATGGCCATGTGGGGTACAGATTTTTATGATGGAGATGATGGTTAATTATTTTTAAAACCACTATTGTCATTCTTTCTTGCACCCACAACAATGTGCCAGAGGCATGACCGACATTGTAAGCCTGGATTTTAATCCAGGTAACCAAAAGCACCCACATGCGTTGGATGTCCAATATACAAATTACGTCATTAGCACATAAAGTAGCTACACCAAATCATCTGCTATATGGCTGTTTTATAGCCACATAAATAATATTGCAAAAAAAACTTGTTTCCCCCCATTTTTTATCAGTAACTTTGAAGCACAACTATTAACTAAGTTTGATTAAATAGTACAGTTAATTAAACGACAAGCTAATAACAAATAACAATTACGCATAAGTAAAAAACAAAAACCCCCTTAATTCATCAACGAACATGATTGCGTCAAATATCGAAAAAA
>PCUL01000451.1:0-2421 GCA_002771745.1 Bacteroidetes bacterium CG18_big_fil_WC_8_21_14_2_50_41_14 | reverse complement strand
CAGTGAAATTATCTAATTACTAATCTAAATTTAATGTAGCATGAAAAAATTAATTATTTTATCAGTAGTATTTTTGCTCGGAATGAGCAGGTTGTCGGCTCAGGGTGCTTACAATGTTACCCAAGAATGGAGTTATGATGGAAGCGTCTGTCAATTTCAGGATTTACCGGGTGATCGGTTTATGGCTTCAATTGAAATTTATGATATTGCGAACAATATCGTAGTTTATGATGGGACTCAGTTTGTTGCCACCAATGTTTTTTCCGCAACTTTTAATGTACAAATGGAAGTTCAGGCGCATTGTAATAACCCATTACTTGAGTTTCCACCGAACTTTAAAATTTACTCTGTTGTAAGAATGGTGAACATTACTCCTCCTGGTGTACTTTATTGTGGGAATAAGGATACTAACTCAGGGATTACTTGTAATTCGTTTAGTGCAGAGTTGACACTGAACCCTATTTCTATTCCTTAAGTTTCAGATTAATTGATTGATAGACTAAACCTTGTAGATTTCAAGCAGGGTTTGGTCTATCATTTATTGCTTTTCATATTTATCTTTATCTTTACATTATTATGGTAAAGCAAAAATTATATATCGTTCTAACTTTATCTTTCATTCTACAAATCACATATGCCCAAAATCAAGCCAATATATGGCTATTCGGTGATTATGTGGGGCTTGATTTCAATACTGGCGAACCTTTAATTATTCCTTATGTAAACACACAATATTTTAATGCCAGTGCTACGATGTGCGATCCATCTGGTAATCTACTCTTTACCTTTAATGCAAACATCATCAGAAATAAAAACGGACAAATAATGCAAAATGGGGATGGGCTTATTGGTCACAAGGTTGCCAGCATGGGAGCATTAATTGTTCAAAAACCCGGATCAAATAACTTGTATTATTTATTTACGGTTCCCCGGTACACGAGTTATGATGGAATGTACTATTCAGTAGTAAATATGAATTTGGATGGTGGTTTAGGTGCCGTAACCAATGAAAAGAATATTCCGTTAGAAGCCGCCTGGGACGCTCTTGAAAAACTGGTTGCAGTAAAACATGAGAACGGAACAGACATCTGGATTATTACCCGGAAATTTAAAGACAATTGTTTTGCTTCTTTTCTTCTTACAAAAGATGGAATTATCTCACAACCCATACTTAGTCCTGCAAAAAATTCTGATTTTTACGAAATGGTGGGGAATATGAAAGTTTCTCATGATAAAAAACATCTGGTTGTTGCATATACAGATGGGCAAGGAATCGGAGCATTACGTCAGGCATATGATATTTGCAATTTCAATTCATCAACAGGAGTAATAGATTTTCTCTTTACCCTGACAAAAAATGATGGCACAACTCAAAAAATCTTTGAACCCTGGGCTGTTGAATTTTCACCTGATTCAAAACTACTCTATTTAACATTCTTCAATGAAGCAGTTGGAGACTTAATGGAATTATATCAATATGATATGCAATACTATGAAGACTCATTACAACTATTGCAATCAGAGATTAAAATAGCCACTGGACCGGTAAATGGTCTACAACTGGCGCGGGATGGAAAAATATATTGTACCGGAAACTTTTACGATCACTATGATTATGTCAGTGTCATTCATGAGCCTTGGAAACGGGGTACAGACTGTAACTTTGAACCCGATGCCATCTACATGGGTCCTGATAAAGTTTACCTTTTTCTTCCCAACATCTTACTCGACTACCTGTACCGTTTCGAATGGGATGCCCATTGCTCGGGTCAGCCCATCACCTTTCAGCCCAATTTTATTCCTGAGCCTGCTTCCATTTTATGGAGTTTTGGTGATTTTAGTACCTCATATGATTTATGGCCGGTACACATTTATGAACATGGTGGTTCCTACGAAGTAAATGTAACCGTAAACTACCCCAACGGCCGCATTGAAAAAACTTCCCGCGTCATCGATATCGTCGAATCGCCCCACCCTGATCTTGGGCCAGATACCCTGGTGTGCGAGGGAACACCCGTCACCCTAAGCGTTGCCGGCGAACCGGGCAGCTATGCCTGGAGCAATGGTACTTTTGGCCAGCCCACCATCACCGTTCTTGATACAGGCTATTACTGGGTGAATGTCACCAACGCCGAAGGCTGCCGCACCCGCGACAGCATCCATGTGGGATGGTACCACAAAGCCGTACTTAACGAAACCAACCTGGTGATTACACCCACTTCCTGCGGAGGCAGCAATGGAAGTATTACCGGACTTACCATCGAAGGAGTGATACCCGTCACCTGGGGTTGGTACGATGGAAACGGCAACCTCCTGGGCAACAACCTGGATATTTTTGGATTGCCTGTGGGTAATTACTTTCTGCATGTCACCGATGACCACGGTTGTGTGTCCATTTCCGATTCCTATACCATCACCGAC
>PCUL01000019.1 GCA_002771745.1 Bacteroidetes bacterium CG18_big_fil_WC_8_21_14_2_50_41_14 | reverse complement strand
TCCAGATTTAAAAAAGTTAATTCAATATTTTCAATTTCCTGCATTGATTTAGTATTAGCTTGAAACTTAATAAAATAGTAAAAACATGATGAGAATCCGTTTGAAAACCAAAAATAGATCCTGAAAGACAACCCCCCTTCAAGGGACAAGGGTAAACGATTGATTTTTCAAAGATTATAAAGATTAAAGGTATTAAAACGGAACGTCATAAACAGGATCATGTTCATCCTTTATTATTGAAACACTTATTGGTACGTCACAACTTTACATGCGATTAGATTTCCCCTTTAGAACTACCAATGTGTTTGCAAAGTTATAAAAGTCTGGAGACACCCATCAAGTTGGAGAGTGTTTTACTTCAAGGGCATATTCTTGACAATCATTTGCCTTGTAATTTAAAATATTTGGTATCAGTAGCATTCATTGCCCCTTGGCTTTAGCCAGGGGCATATGAGTTTGAATTAGCTGGATAAAAAAAATCAAAAGAATGCAGTTCATTGCCCCTTGGCTTTAGCCAGAGGCATATGAACATATCAAACAAAAGGGCTTTTGCCCCATTATCATTAATTCATTTTCAATACATAATTTCTGACACTTGACAACGATAAGGCATCTCAAATTTTAACCACAAAGGAGTGATTTGGTACTCTCCCAGTTCTTAACCGTGTTTATGTTTAATTTTTCAAAAAAAGAGAAAAAAACAGAACATTTATAAAATTTTAAGCGTACTTTTAGCGATTAGCTCATAGGGTCCATTTTATGTTTTGCAATTTTTGTTCAGATCAATTCAACTTATGAACCCAACCGGAAAAAGACGCTGGCGATTTGGTTTATGGCAGCTGGGAACAGTAAGTCAAACTGACAATAATTTGCATGTCAGGTACTTGTCTGTGTCTGTCTATATATTCTTCAGCATAACAGCCATTTTTTTAATCATCAACTTGAATGCGGTGGTCGATTATTTTTTGCACCCTGACATACCCTATTTTGATGAGGAACATTTGATTGTTGGCGGGGTTACGGGGCTTTTTTGTTTTGTGTTACTAAGTTTGATCGCGATTTACAACCATCAGCTGTACCAAATGGCCAGAAAACAATTTATCCATCTTCAGCGGCTGGAATATCTTACCAAATATGCCAACGATATCATTTTGCTTATTGATGGAGATGGCAAAATCGTTGAGGCCAATGAACGGGCTGTTGCAACCTATGGTTATGAGAATCAGCAACTACTGAAAATGAATTGGAGGGGGCTTTATCCTAAAGATTTATTAGAAGCGGTGGAACCGCAATTGAAACAAATTGAAGAACACACAGGATTGGTTTTTGATGCCCGGCACCAAAACAAAGATGGGGCACTATTACAGGTTGAAATCAGCTCCCGGTTATTAAATATGAATAACAAAAAATTTTATCAGATGATCATTCGTGATATCACCAGCCGTAAGACTGATGAAGAGGCATTGCGAGAAAGCGAAGACCGGTTTCGGGGCTTGTTCGAGAATTTAACCATTGGTCTATATCGCACCACACCTGATGGACGTATCCTCATGGCAAATCCGGCTACCGTTAAAATGATGGGCTGCACCAGCCTTGAGGAGTTGATGAAACGAAACCTTGAAAAAGAAGGGTTTGAGCCCGATTATTCACGTGAACAGTTTCATAAAGTGATTGAATCTGAAGGACAGGTCTGCGGGTTGGAATCTGCCTGGGTTAGATGGGACGGGTCGACGATTTATGTCCGCGAAAGCGCTAAAGCCATCAAAAACAAGGAAGGAAATATCCTTTATTACGAAGGCAGCGTTGAAGACATCACAGAGCGTAAACTGGCAGAAAACAAGCTTAGGGAAAGTGAAAAGCGATTAACCGAACTTAACGCAACAAAGGACAAGTTTTTTTCGATCATCGCGCACGACTTAAGAAGTCCATTTAACAGTATCATTGGCTTCGGCAATCTCCTCCGTGAACAAATTCAGGAAAAAAAATACCAGGATTTAGAAAAATATATTCAGATCATTCTTAAGTCCTCGAACAATGCCATGGATTTACTCTTAAACCTGTTGGAATGGGCACGTTCGCAAACCGGAGGAATGGAGTTTAAACCTGCGCCTATTGACATCGCCCTGCTAATTAATGAAGTAATGGGGCAAATGGACTCCATTGCCCAGGAGAAATCAATAACCATTTCGAGCGATTTGTCGTCATCAGAAATCGTTTTTGCTGATCGGGACATGCTTAAAACGGTGGTGCGAAATCTTATTTCCAACGCCATCAAGTATTCATTTATTGGTGGTGAAATACGCATCACCGCGGAACGAAAAAACCAACACCTGATGGTTTGTGTTCTGGATCATGGAATTGGGATTAAAAACGAAGTGCAATCAAAATTATTTAAAATAGAAGAGAGTATATCTACCTTA
>PCUL01000097.1 GCA_002771745.1 Bacteroidetes bacterium CG18_big_fil_WC_8_21_14_2_50_41_14 | reverse complement strand
CAACCGAAACAAAAATGGGAACGGTTACGCTGGTAAGATGATTAGAATTAGAATTAGTATCTGACTTGAATTACTTATCTAGGGTATTTACTTCTTGCCACTTTGATGTCTCTTTGTAGGCAGGACTATCCAAGAGATCAGATGGAATTTGAAAAGATTTTCGCAAACGAAGCTGATTGCATCAATTATCTGATACAAGACCGTTGAATAACAAGTAGGTTTCTAATGTTATGAACAATTATTTTGGCTGGATGCACTTGCCATTTTCGTTTTTGAACGAAAACAATGCATTTATGATCATCACTTCCATCATCAAAAACTTTTATAATTTTTACGTGGACAAAGTTTCCTGTAAATTTGAAAAGATCAACCCAACTATACGGCTAAAGCGATTTGTTTTCCTGTTTATCACCGTAGCAGGAAAATGGGTATACCAAGCAAGACAATGGGTGTTAAAATTATACACAGGCCAACCCTATCAAGAATTACTGCGCTGATATGAGCTGGCCAAAGTTGGTATCACGGGAGAAGTCCATCCGGATATTAATTTTGTATAACGATAAATGCTTGCGGATTTAAGGATAAACAATAATACATAACTTGACTTTGAATCAAAAACATAGTATGTTTGATGTCCAAACTTAAAAAGTGAGATTATGAAAAGAACTATAATTTTTTTAATGATTGCACTTGCAGGCTTTATGTTTGTAGGTGTGCAAAGTGCTACGGCGCAATGGTCGGTTGATGTTTCAATAGATGATAATAATTGTAACTGCAACAATATTACTAAAAAGGAAATCAGTTGGGTGGTACGCTACACAAACGACAATACTATTTTCGCTAATGGTAGCAGTACATTCACAACCAATCCTGTTACTATTAGCGGAACAGAAAGCGTCGACCCTGATTCATGGAAAACCTTTCAGGTGTGTGTAAATGTAAAATACTACAACGAAAACATTGTTTGCTGTGAAGGTACCAGATGTAAGGTGTTTGATTGGGCTGATATTCATATACCTACTGGAAGTAATAACAATATGACAGTAATTATGAATTAATTACAAATAGAAGTGCAGGGGACTTCTCTGCACTTCTATTATTTTCTACCTTACATGTTAAAGAAATTAATAATAACCACGAAGAAGTTATCATTATTTGCTAAGCCATTTATAATGATGTTCGTTGTTTTTTGCATAGGTTATAATACTTATTCCCAACCCAACAAACGAACAGTCAATTGGTTTACTCATCAAAATGTAGGAATTGATTTTAATAGTGGCATCCCCATTGAAAATCCGATAAATACTATGCCAGAACTCATAATGGGTAGTGTTTCAACAATGAGCGATACCAATGGGAACTTACTTTTTTATTCAGATGGATTGAAAATATTTAATAGGGAGCATAATGTCATGCCAGGACTGACTTGTGGTACTGGCTTTATCCCTGCTGGACAGGGTGCACTCAGCATTCCCAAGCCCGGTTCCGATAGCCTATATTATGTGTTTACAGCTCGTGCTGTTGAAAACTTTCACCCCATGTTCTACTATACAATTAACATGAATCGTAATGGCGGTCTTGGGGAAGTAATTGATATTGATACTTTAGAGGCGGGCTGGGATGCCGCCAATCACATAACAGCTTCTTATATGAAGAACAAACGTGACTATTGGATATTTACACGAAAATACAGGGAACACAAATATGCAGCATTTAAGGTCACACCACAAGGTGTTGATCCAATACCTGTATTAAGCAATGCCCCTGAGAGACCATTTGAAACTGGAGGTTTTGGAGTAATTAAGGTTGCATACAACAAGAAGTATATCATGAGTTGTTTTGAAGCTCACACAGCAAATGAGATATGTAAACTTGATAACGAGACTGGCGAAATTGAATATTTGTATCAGTTCCATTCACATGAACTACCGGTTGACCCATGGATTAATCAAAAAAATCTTGAGTTTTCTCCTTCTTCTAAATATTTGTACATTTCAGGGGATCATTATTCAGCTGTACCTGAAGAAAAAGTTTCCTGTGTTTATCAACTCGACATGCAATATGTTGAAGACCAAATGTCCTTTACTCAATCAGCAACTCTGGTAGGAGAACCAAAAGGCTATCATATACAACTTGCATCAGATGGTAAGATATATTGTTATTACAGTTTGCCAGATGGCCCTAGTCCAAATGTTATTGGCGTAATTAACAATCCTGACAGAAGAGGAGTTGAATGCAATTATGAAGATGAAGCATTGACGATTGTTGATGGGTTGATTGGAGGACAATCCTTCGTTAACTTCGCGCCGGACTTTCTTTTCCGTTTCGATTACAACGGAATCTGCGAAAGCGATACTTTTACATTCAACCCCTGGTTTTTTCCCGAGCCAACCACCATCCACTGGAATTTTGGCGATACTGCCTCCGGTGTTA
>PCUL01000462.1 GCA_002771745.1 Bacteroidetes bacterium CG18_big_fil_WC_8_21_14_2_50_41_14 | reverse complement strand
TATGTAGTAGCACTTGTTAGTGGCTTTGATCCTTGTGGAGATCCTTCAACAGGAACATTGACCCCGATAGCTAACCCCACGACCACCTCTTACAACCATACCGGATGGGGTGCCCTGGCACCTGGTTTCTATGCTTATGCAGTAAAAGCGGTATACACTAGTGGTGAATCAGAATGGGTTTACTCCAATGTAGTAGCCCACAAGCGTGATGCCGAGGTGACCGTAAACGTTACTTTGTGCAACGGTGAATCACCTGAAGGCGCAGAAGTAAGTTTGATTGGTGCCGAATGTCCGAATCTTCAGTTATTCGACATTACCAACGCAGACGGAACGGTTGTATTTGATAGCGTAATTTATGGCAGGTACGAATTAACCGTATTTAAAGTAGGTTACAATGCCATTACAATGTCTGTTACCATCTCAGGAAACGCAGTTTACGATTTAGTTCTTACAGAAAAAGAATACATGCCACGTAACCTGTATGTTGATGCTCAAACATCAATAGCTACCTGGGACGAGCCCATTATCTTTGCATTGGATATTGAGACCTTCGAAGGCACCACCTTCCCACCTGTTGGCTGGCAAGCCACTACCGATGGTGCAGGCTGGGAGCGCGGCGATGATGGCGGAAGTAGTTATTTCCCCATTCCAACCGGCGATGGATTCTATGCTTATGTAAACGATGATTTGGACAGTGGTAACGATGGTAGTGTAGACTATTTGATCACCCCTTTGATTGACTTAAGGGAGAGTGCCGATTTTGTATTGACCTTCGACCACTTCTTCACCATGCAATTTGGCGAGGAAGCCTATGTAGAATACAGCCTTGATGGTGGAACTACCTGGGATATCCTTCAATCGATGTCGGCAGTAAGTGCCTGGACAACCGAAACCGTGGATTTGAGTGCATTCTCAGGACCAGGTGGAAATTCAGCCATTTGGTTTGCCTTCCATTACAATGACAATGGAGAATGGGCCGCAGGATGGGCCGTTGACAATGTATCGATCACCAACGGACCTGCCGTTGTTCTTGGATACTATGTATACCTGGATGGAGCATTTGTTGCTCAAAAAGGCATCAACGACCGCACACACCGTTACCGCGACTTACAATATGGCCAGACCTATACAGCAGGAGTAGCCGCTTTGTACTCTTGTGGTATTTCCGATCCTATCGAATATACCTGGACCTCAGGATACCTGTATCCTCCACGTAATTTGGGTGACGAATATATTTATGGCACCAACGAGATCCCCATGATGTGGAACCCACCAATGACCGAAGCCGGTCCTGTGATGTCGTTCAACCGCAGCACCTATGTGGCAGCAGAAACATCAGTCAGTGCGCTTGAAGGCAACGCTTCTACAGCAACTTTCAATGGCAGCAGAGTTCTTTGGGATATTCTCTATGGTTTTGAAATGGACGGACCTTCAGGTTTAACCGGTTTAGCTGGTGGAGAATCCGATGGTGAGTTCATTTATGCACCAGTTTGGTCATCCAACAACATTGCAAAATTCAATCCTGACGGAACCTTTGTTGAAACCTTCACCATTCCTGGTGTAAGCGGCTTACGCGATTTGGCTTTCGACGGCACCTATATGTATGGTGCAGCCGCAGCTACCACGGTATGGAAAATGGACTTTACCAACCAGACGTTGATAAGCACCATTTCCGCCCCTGTAGCCGTACGTGCCATCGCTTACGATGCCGACGCCAATGGATTCTGGGCCAACAACTGGTCAACCGACCTGACTTTATTTGATATGTCAGGAGCTATTCTTGATGTTATCGCCGGACCACCAAGTATTTATGGACTTGCATGGGATGGCGCCACAGTTGACGGACCTTTCTTGTGGTTGTTCGAAGGAACAACTTCAGGCGGTGGCTGTTGGGTATCACAATGGGATATCGCCACAGGCGGACCCACAGGAGTACAGCACAGTGTAAGTGACGACTTTGGTTCAGCCGGTATTGCCGGAGGTTTGTACTTCAATGGAGACATTGTAAGTGGCAAATGGACCTTAGGCGGAACCATGCAGGGAGCCGGAGACGTAGCCTTTGGATACGATCAGGGTGAAAACACCGTTGGACCTCCAACAGGTGGTGACGTACCTGATGGTTTATTGGCCTTTAAACTGTACCAGGACGGTGCAGAAATAGCCGAAGTACCTTACGAAGGACAGGATGTTGACGAATGGATTACCTATGTAATCAACCCCATTGACCCGGGCACTTACCTCTATGATGTATCAGCCTTATATGACCTGACCGTATTTGGTTTCCCGGGAGAGATTGGGGAATCAGCATGGGAAGGCACCGACACCGTACATGTAGTATGGGGCTTCCCAATACCATTCTTCGAAGGATGGGAACAGGGGACCTTTGATTTCAACACATGGACTACTTCCAGCAGCAACTGGAGCATCAATCCGGTAGT
>PCUL01000152.1 GCA_002771745.1 Bacteroidetes bacterium CG18_big_fil_WC_8_21_14_2_50_41_14 | reverse complement strand
AATTAAATCACAGGTTTTTTTATCTTTAGTTACCGCCTAAATATTTTAGGGCGGGGACATACTTATAGGTTACTGCTAGAAGTTAATTAACAACGAACTTTACAACTTTTGTATCAGCTTCTGTAGTTAATTCCATAAAGAAGACGCCTTTCTCACAGGAAGAAATATCAATAGATTGTGATTTCGAACTAATTATATAATCTGAATAAATAGTTTGTCCACTTACATTAAAAATTCTGATACTCTTCAAATTATCAACACTTTGTACATTAATAACATCTTTTGCAGGGTTTGGATAGCATTTAAATTTGTTTTCTATTACGTTTCCTAATCCAACAAAATCGGTATGTATATAACTTGTTTTCACCAACTTAAAACTATTTCCTGTTTCATTGGTAACTGTCAAAGCAACTGAATAATCGCCTCCTGTTTCATAGGTGTAAGATGGATTTTGTACGTTAGAGTCTTCAACACCATCATTGTTAAAATCCCATGACCATGCAGCAACAGTACCGCCTTGAGTTTCATCAATAAAATTAACCAAAAACGGAGCCTCTCCATCTACCTCATCACTAGAAAATTCGGGCATCAAAACATCTGCTTCAAGAGGAAATTCGTAGGCATTTGCAATTATCCCGGTTGTTGCATCAATAAGCATAACAACCAGATCAACATCAGCAGGATTATATGAAGCGTCTAATGTATGGGTAAACTCATATACATAGGAAGTTCCGTATGTTACATCAGCAGGTATAGTCCCTGGAAAACCATTCCAGCCACCAACTAAAGCTCTACCTACATGGTTGTAAACCATATCTGCAGCAGGAACAGGATCAGGAAGGTTTGCCCAATTGGTTCCATCCCAATCGATTAAATTGCCATTTCCTCCACCTGAGTAGTAGTTTCTCTGATTCCACTGTGAAGTTGTTCCTGTTACCCCACTTTCAACAATAACCATTGCCACATTATAAGAAGTACCTGTAAGATCCATGGCAAAGTTAGAAGTTGCTTCAACCGTGAGTTCACCAGTACCTTCATCCCATGTTTTTGCTGTGATTGCAATTTTCTCTAATGGAATGTCTTGTTTTGCTGTCATGTAGGCAGGTTCAAGTGATGACAAACCAGGATCAAACACATTTTCTCTGTTCATCACCCCACTTGGGTATCCTGAAATAAAGGTTCCAATTCCCTGGTCGTATTCAGTAACCTTCATCGGATCACCATTATGAACACCGATACCAATCCAGGTTCCGTCAGTATAATTGTGGGCCATTGTGTTTAATCCAACCAGTCCACGAGGACACCATCCGCACCATGTTCCTGTCCCTTCTTCATATACAACATTTTTAACAAATATTTCGTTCACACATAATACCTGAACACTAAGAGTATTGTTGGTGGTGACATCATCTTCACCCTGGCCATTTATATTCTCAACACTTAGAACAATATCACGGACACCAACCTCAATGTTAGCAAGCTGGGGATGTACAAATTCATATGTCTCATTAAATCCTAAATTCAGGTTGTCAAAGGTGGCTACCTCACTGTCAATTCCATTAATCGAGTATACCACATCAAAAGATGTAATAGGTGTGTCCCTTTCACTCCGAACTATACCAACTATTTCATTTTCTCCAGCAGCAACTTTGCCAGGGATAACAAGATCTATCAGATTGATGTCAAGACCAACAGAAGAACATAAATTTGTGAATATAAAAAACTCTCCGGCATTTGGAGCTTCTGTAAATTCACATACATAAACTTCAATACCAATTCCGTTGGTAACTGTAAAGCCGCATTCCTCAGGGTAAGATCCTGCCGTCCAAACTAAACTAATATCTGCCATATCCGGTGCTGAAATTGTGACAGAGCCACTAGATCCAGACATAGTTGCTGTACCTAACAGATCAGCACCATGATATACTTTAATTGAAGCACCATTCCAACCATCTCCGTAGCTGTCTTGCATATCAATTCTAATATCACATTGAGCAGATAGGATAGAGGTTTGTCCAAAAAACAGTATGCTTAGCAAACTGAACAATAGTAAAAATCTTTTTTTCATAGTATTCATTTTTTAAATTTATTATTTATGTAAAAGTATATTCTTTTGATTAGAAGCATCTATGTACGTGTAAAAATTTGCAACATTGCATAAATAGGTCTAATTCATTGTTAAACAGAATGTTTTCGATATAGTTTAGTCCATATTTGAATAACTATACACTTTTCTTTCGTGTACTTTAATTTTGATAGGCAGAATAGAGTCCAGTTATATTCTCGCTTT
>PCUL01000017.1:4240-4382 GCA_002771745.1 Bacteroidetes bacterium CG18_big_fil_WC_8_21_14_2_50_41_14 | reverse complement strand
TATAACACTCCTTTATGGACGACGGCACGGTTTCCCGGATTGGATCCGACAGTCCGATGAGGCCCAGAAATTCGAAATCAAAATCATGTTGAATCGAAGGCAATTTGCCCGGGGTCAATTTTGCCCTGGCTACACCCAACAC
>PCUL01000017.1:3398-4230 GCA_002771745.1 Bacteroidetes bacterium CG18_big_fil_WC_8_21_14_2_50_41_14 | reverse complement strand
GAAGAAGCCATTTCGGCCACCGCATTTTCAAATTTCAAAACGGTTTCCTTATTTAGGTGACACAAATCGAAAATAGCCTCGGGAGCACCCTTTGCCGCGATCACCCTTTCTGCTGAACCAGTTGGCGAAAACACCCTCGACATGGCCATTAATTCTTTCGACAAGGGATATTCTTTCTCCATCACCCAGTCAGAATGAAGATGTTCTGTATTTTTGAGAAAATGGTCGCCAATATTGGTGATGGCCTTTTCCATGGGGTCAAAAGGGTTCACCTGGCTTGATAGTATACCGTATTCCACGATTTCATGATAGGGTTCAGGGAACGATGCTCCTGATACCACATCGTGAAAATCGGTGCCGTTAAAAAGTCGGGTAACGGTCATTTTGTTTTGAGTTAAGGTGCCTGTTTTGTCGGTGCATAGCACCGTGGCCGAGCCGAGTGTTTCAACGGCAGCCGGTTTGCGTGTGAGGACATTTTTTTTTGACATGCGCCAGGCGCCCAGAGCAAGAAAAATGGTTAGTACCACAGGGAATTCCTCAGGCAGCATAGCCATGGCCAGGGTAATTCCTGCGAGAAACCCTTTCAGCAAATCGCCTCTCGTAACCGTGTAAATGATGATGACCAGAATACAGAGGGTAATGCCGATAATCGCCAGTCGTTTCACCAATGTACCCATTTCACTTTTTAGTTTCGTTGGCTCCTCTACCACCGATTCCAGTGCTTTACCTATTTTTCCTATTTCAGTTTTCATGGCAGTGGCTGTTACCTTTATCACTCCATTTCCCTGAACAATCATCGAACCAGAGTAGACCACAGGAAGTTCGTCACCAC
>PCUL01000017.1:2491-3359 GCA_002771745.1 Bacteroidetes bacterium CG18_big_fil_WC_8_21_14_2_50_41_14 | reverse complement strand
CATGGCATCGGCCGGAACACGGTCGCCTTCCTGCAGAATTATCAAATCACCTACCACGACTTCCCTTCCGGCAATTCGGATGGTTTCTCCATCCCTGATCACCAGTGCACGCGGACTGGCCAGGTCTTTCAGGGCATCCAATGCTTTTTCGGTTTTCTTCTCCTGGTAAAATTCAATGCCCATCACCACAAACACAAAACCAAGAAGCATGATACCTTCCTGAACGTCTCCTAACAAGAGATACAGGGCGCCACAGGCAACCAGCAACAGGAACATGGGTTCCTTTACCACTCCAAGTGCAATTTGAAAACCATTTTTAGGTTTTGATGAAGGCAGTTCATTGTAACCTTCCTTTTGTAGTATGGCGGTGGCTTCTTCCGTTGTAAGTCCTTGTAATTCTTTGGTGTCAACTGTGGTTTGCATTATTTGGAATTTTATTGGTTAGATAGTACTAACTAATAGGATAATTTTTTTAATTGGATAATACCTTAGTTAACAAATTGATCAATAATTGTAACTCTTTTTCATTCAGCTTGCTTCCAATTAATTCAGCGATACGTTTGTGTGCATAATCGTGCATCTGGTTGATCAACTTTCCCTTTTCGGTGAGATGGATATGTGAGCTGCGCTGGTCTTCGTCCGATTGTACCTTATAAACAAATTCCCTTTCGATGAACTTGTCGATGGCAACTTTTACTGTTGGCTTGGAGAGTTTCAGAATGTTGGCTAATTCCGTAATATTAGGGTTTCCAAGCATATGAATGGTTTCCAGATAATTCATCTGGGTATGGCTCAGATTAGAGAGGTTAAACTGATCTTTTGCAGCATCTTCCATTTGAACCATCATATTCGATAGTTTGGCCACAAT
>PCUL01000017.1:0-2457 GCA_002771745.1 Bacteroidetes bacterium CG18_big_fil_WC_8_21_14_2_50_41_14 | reverse complement strand
AAATAGGACGGTGCGCTGCACCTTAAAAAGAGGTTCTTGTTTTTCTTTCAATATTGGCGGTACTCCGTACCTGGTGATTTGCCTTGAAAATTTTAAAAAAAATATGCTGGTTTATAACCCCTCCTCCCCCAAGGGGAGGAGGGATAAAACATTGTATATTAAGCTTATAAGTGTATTTTATTAAGGTTTAATAATTCAAGTTAGAATAAATTATCACCTTTCCCTTTTGGCCCCGAAAGCGTTCGGGGCGAACGCCATCGGGAGGGGATAGGGGTCATAAATCCAATAAAAAAAAACCTATAAGTATATATTATATGAGGTTCCGTTTTAGTACTTGATCATTCGAATCTGACTTCACTCAACTCACCCCCGCTAGTGAAGATAGGAGACAATTCCCGAAAACTAGGAGGGTGGGGTGAGTAAAATTAAAGATTCGGGTAATTATTTAGCAGCAGTATTAAATTAATCCTCAAATCAACATTTCCCTGAATTTTTACCCCTGCCCTAAAGGGTGATTCAGGGAAATGTTGATTTACAAAAGTTATCAATTTCTTGATATTGTTTGATGTATAGAATAATCTAATAAATTTAGTCTCAATTCATTCTCCCTTTAGGGTTGCCTGCCTGCCGGTAGGCAGGGGGTGAAAAGGAATTGAGACTAAATTTATGGTTAAAAATAGAGCAGCTAAATAATTAAAGATTCGGATGAATTTGTAAAATCCTTTACCTTGTTTTATCGATTAGGTACATAACCGGATACTCATTTTAATTTAAAACGGGGTATGCAATCGTTACCCACGAATTTGTTTATAAATCTGATAATCAAATAATTGTTGAAATTATTTTAATTGATTGATTTGCACCTTTATGTTTTTATAAAAGTCGACAGTATCCTATCTTTTCCTTAACTCATAAATATCTTTACGTCTGTCTTTTAGGTTCCTTACGCTTCCAAACTGGTTCAGGTTTCTAAGCAGGTCGATATCCAGGTCAGCAATCAAAATCATTTCCGTGTTGGGAGTAGCCTCTGCCTTGATACCATTGGCAGGGAAGGCAAAATCGCAGGGGGTAAACACCATGGATTGCGCATACTGAATATCCATGTTGTGCACTTTTGGTAGATTTCCGACACTTCCTGCAATGGCTACGTAGCATTCGTTTTCAATGGCACGGGCCTGGGCGCAATTCCGCACCCTGGAAAATCCATTTTGGGTATCAGTCAGGAAGGGCACGAATAATATATCCATACCCATATCGGCAAGAATCCGGCTCAACTCCGGAAATTCCACATCGTAACAAATCAGCACGCCAATTTTTCCACAGTCGGTATCAAAGACTTTTATTTCACTGCCTCCCTGCATTCCCCACACCTTTATTTCATCCGGCGTGGTATGTAATTTAACATACCGTTCAACGGTTCCGTCTCTTTTACATAAATATCCAACATTATAAAGCCTGTTGTCCACAATTTCAGGCATACTTCCTGAAATAATATTGATGTTGTACGAAATAGCCAATTCCGAAAATCTCTGCGTGATCACCTCTGTATGTTTTGCCAACTCTCTCAGGGCTTCAGGTTCGGTGAGGTGGTTGTTTTCGGCCATGAGTGGTGCATTAAAAAACTCTGGAAACAACGCAAAATCAGAACGGTAACCTGAAACAGCATCAACAAAAAATTCAACTTGCTGCAACAATTCATCCAGGTTTTTATATGGCCGCATTTGCCATTGAATCAACCCAAGTCGCACTACTTTTTTGATAATGCTGGCTTTAACGTGCTGTTTTTCATAATAAATATTCACCCATTCCAGCAAAACGGCGTAGTCGTTTGAATCGCCATCGCCGTTCAGGTAGTTTTTCATAATTTTAAATGGATGGAAATCATTGGATATCTGAAAGTTCAAAACAGGATCATCAATTTCTTTACGCCTGACTTTGTCGATGTATTGCTTTGGGGTAAGTTTATCAGCGTATTGGTGGTAGTTTGGAATACGGCCTCCAAAAGCGACTCCCTTCAGGTTTAATCGTTCACACAACTCTTTCCTGTAATCGTACAACCTGCGGCCAAGTCTTAAACCCCGAAACTCGGGTTTGATAAACACATCAATGCCGTATAGCATGTCGCCGGAAGGGGTGTGCGTGTTGAATGTGTATTTTCCGGTAATTTCCTCGTAGGTATGGTGGTCATCAAATTTGGAGTAATCGACGATAATAGAAAGTGCGCAGCCCGCGATTTGGTTGTTGACCTTAACCACAACCTGACCTTCAGGAAAACGGCTAATCAAAGAGTCTATTTGATGCTCTTTCCAATAGGCATCGGGCATGGTGGTGTACGATTCTATCATGGCCTCTTTTAACTCCTGATAGTCATCCAGATTTAAAAAAGTTAATTCAATATTTTCAATTTCCTGCATTGATTTAGTATTAGCTTGAAACTTAATAAAATAGTAAAAACAT
>PCUL01000353.1 GCA_002771745.1 Bacteroidetes bacterium CG18_big_fil_WC_8_21_14_2_50_41_14 | reverse complement strand
GTTGGGAAATCTGCAATAAAATTGGGGGGATCTACACAGTTATCTCGACAAAAGCCAGACTCACGGTAGAAAAACTAGGTGAGAACTATATCGTAATTGGACCTGACGTATGGAAACAAACCGCTGCTAATCCTGATTTTAAAGAAATTCCGGGACTATTTGCCGAGTGGAAGGCTGTTGCCTTTATGGAGGGGTTGAAAGTCCGTACAGGGAAATGGAATATCCCCGGAAGCCCGAATGTAATCCTCGTCGATTTCACTCCCTTATTTCCGGAAAAAGACACTATTTTCGCGCACTTCTGGGAACAATACAACCTGGATTCCATTCGCGGAGAATGGCATTATATTGAGGCTGCCATGTTTGGTTATGCCGCAGGTCAGGTCATCAAAAGCTTTGCACAACATCAACTTCAGGATATGAGCAATATTGTTGCTCATTTTCATGAGTGGATGACCGGTGCCGGAGTTCTTTTTCTAAAAGACAAAAACCCAAAAGTAAGTACCGTTTTTACCACCCATGCAACAGCTCTGGGTCGTTCTATTGCCGGAAATGGCTTGCTTTTATATCAAAATCTGACCAAGTTTCAACCCGAAAAAACGGCACGCGACTTCAATATATCGGCACAGCACTCTCTTGAATCGATTGCGGCCTGTGAAGCCGATGTGCTCACCACCGTAAGCGAAATTACAGGTCGTGAATGCTCCCAGTTTTACGGACGACTTCCTGATATCATTACCACCAACGGATTCGATGAGAGTTTCGTTCCAATGGCCCCCCGTTTTCAGGAAATGCAAACTGCCGCCAAAAAGAAAGCCTTAAAAATAGCTTCTCAACGGACAGGGAAAACCTATGCTGATGATACTTTGCTGATAATGACCAGTGGCAGATATGAATACTCCAACAAGGGTATCGATCTCTTTATTAAGGCATTGGGACAACTAAACAACAACAAAACAGGTTCAAAAAAAATAGTGGCTTTTATTGCTATTCCAACCGAACACGATGGTATAGTTGAAAAAAATAACAAAAACCACACTTCATCTGACGACAAGTTTTTAACACATAAACTGTTTCATCCTGATCACGATTCTATCTTAAACGAAATAAAACGACAAGGTTTAACCAATGACGAACACAGCCTAATCGACATCATCTTTGCACCCGTATACCTTGATAAAAAAGATGGAGTGGTCGATATGGCATATTACGACTTCCTGATAGGTTTCGACCTGACCATTTTCCCTTCATACTACGAACCTTGGGGATATACCCCGCTGGAAAGTATTGCATTCAATATTCCGACCCTGACCACTACTTTTGCCGGATTTGGCGATTGGGCTGTTAAAAACTCTTCGCTTCAGTTTAAATCGGTAACAGTAATCGACCGCCAGGAAGGCGAAACAGAGGCAGCTATTGTTCAGATCGCCAATACCATCGAGTTCTTTACCGGCCCATTTGACCAGCAAGAAAACAGGAATGAAATAAGACAACTCTTTGAAAAGGCCCGCTGGCAATCGATGATCAACCATTATTTTGATGCCTGGTCAGAAGCTATCCACCGTTCGGAGACGAGAAAAAGCAATCTCCCTCCTACCCCGCCTACCGACTCGCTGCTGTTGAAAGCCCAGGGATATTCAGACAAGCCTGTTTGGAAAAAAATCCTGGTACAGAATATCCTGCCGAAAACTTTAATACCACTCAAGGAACTTGCCTATAACCTGTGGTGGTCTTGGAATGATGATGCCTCACAACTTTTCGCCGGTATTGATGAAGATAAATGGAAACAATTCGACAACAATCCGGTGCATCTCATCGAATCCCTCTCGAAAGATGAAATTGACAAACTCACTGGTGATGAAGCGTTTCTTCAGGTACTAGAAAAAGTGTATGCCCGTTTTGAAGAATACATGAGCGAAGCCAAAAACAAACCCGAGGAGATGGTAGCCTACTTCAGCATGGAATACGGTTTGCACAACAGCCTGAAAATTTACTCCGGAGGGCTTGGTATACTGGCCGGCGATTATCTGAAACAGGCCAGCGACTCAAATAAAAACCTGATCGCTGTCGGACTACTTTATCGGTATGGATATTTTAAACAATCCATGTCGGTTTTTGGCGACCAACAAGCAGAATATACGGAACAAAAGTTTACACAATTGCCTTTACTGCCCGTTCGCCATGCCAATGGCGAATGGGTGATCGTTCAGCTCGTATTTCCCGGGCGCAATGTTTCTGCAAAGGTTTGGCAGGTGAATGTAGGAAGAATCCCATTGTATCTTCTTGATACCGACACCGAGGAAAACTCTGCCGAAGACCGTTCTATAACCTATCAATTGTATGGTGGCGATAACGAAAACCGGATAAAACAGGAGTTGATGCTAGGAATTGGAGGCGTGAGGATGATAAATAGTATCGG
>PCUL01000209.1 GCA_002771745.1 Bacteroidetes bacterium CG18_big_fil_WC_8_21_14_2_50_41_14 | reverse complement strand
CCTCGATCCCATTTCTCTATCCGAAGCCGAGTGGTATATAGAGACTAACTTTAATGTAGAAGAAGCTCGGACGGAAGATCCGGTTAAATTACAGAGAAAGGATACCACCTACTATACTTTACCATTGTTTGGTGCAAATTTAGCTGAATATAGTGATATTAATACGATGTACAATGAGATGTTACAAGATCTGGACAGTCTGGAACTTGTTATTGCTGACCCGGATATGATGCCAATGTACGGAAGACTTGATTTGTTGCAAAGCACATTAACGTCAGCGGACTTTATGCTAATTACAGGTTTCGGTTCATACTATAGTGGGAATTATCCACCATTTTATTCTGGTGATGATTGGACCTTTGGGAATATGGGAGGACATTGTGATGGAACCCTCCAATGGCAATCAGATGGTGGCCAAGAGTTGAAAAACAGGTTAAATAATCCATTTTTCCAATGGGCTGGGCCTGGATCATTTGTTGATATTGTACCGGATTCTGTCACGCACAGTATGTATCCGGATGTAAACAACCAAAACCCTGATCCCAATGTGGATTATATGGTGTTTTATGAAGAACGCTCCACTCCCCCGTGTTTAGAAGATGACGAACTAACATTCTATCTTAATAGAGCGCATGAAATTTTGTATACTTACGAAACACAATTTCTTCCTAACACAACCTTACATGGGAAACGACCTGAAGGTAAATCGTTTATTCAAATGGATATTTTTACCCCAACAGATAGCACCTCATACTGGGAACACAAGTATTTTATGAATTATGGTGTAAGGGTTAATCTGCCAATTCCAGACTAAAAATTCATCTCTTAAAAGATAAGCTCCCGGTTTAATTCAGGGGGCTTATCTTGATTACCATTTAAAAAAAAACATGAAAAGTACAGTAACTAAAGGAAAGATTCTGATTGTTTATATAATTATTTTCAATTCGCTTATAACACTTGCACAAACTCCCAACCTAAGCCTTCATATCACCACTGACACCACTTGGGCCGCTGACACCTTGGAAATCATAGGTAATGTGTTGATTGACAGTAATGTAACCCTAACCGTAATGCCGGGTGCATTCATACACATTCTTGGTTATTACAGCATAACATCTTACGGCACCATCAAGGCTATAGGCACGGCAACCGACAGTATCACATTTACTCACCTGGACACCTACCTACACAATGACACTTCCACCACCGCAGGAGGCTGGCATGGCATCAGGTTATTGCCACGCTCCTCACCTGACACCTCCTTTTTCAAATACTGTAAAATCACAAATGGCAAAGCGGTAGTTCCCGGATCGTGGATTCCAGACTGGGACAAACCTGAAAATATGGGTGGAAACATATTTGGGCATGATTTCGGAAACTTGGTAATTAAGAACAGTTACATTGGCAATGGCCGTGTGAAATCGGACGGTGGAGGTATATATCTGAAGAAAGGCACTTATGTTTCAGTTGTAAACAATCATTTTGAATTTAATCACGCATATGGCGTACATGGCGGAGGAGCATGTATCCGTGATGTGGACAGCCTTTATGTACGTAACAACCTTTTTAACCACAATACAGCTTATTATAATTTGCCCGGATATTCCGCCGGAGGAACAGGAGGAGGTATTGCCGTTTTGTTTGGGATAGGATATTCAGCTTATGCACTGATAGAAAACAATCGGTTTTTCAATAATAAAACCGGGTCAGGTGTCATTTATGAAAGCTATTACAATGTCGATATTGTCGGCAATCTGATATGTAACAATTATGGGGTTGGAATATACAACGGACATGGCTTTAACCATCCTTTCTATTCAAATAACACGATTGTAAATAATTTAACTGGTTTCCTTGCTGGAGCATTAACGATAAATTCCAATTATGTCACACTACTTAATAATATCTTTAGGAGTAATTATTTCATGCCCAATTATCTTACAGAACAAATCCACTTGACTATTCTTGTAACAACTCCTCCCACAGTAAACTTTTGCAATGTACAACTTGGTTTTGAAGGCGAGGGTAATATTGATGCCGATGCCCTTTTCGTGAACCCTACTGAAAGCCATGGTTTGGAGTATGATGGGTTGTTAGCCGACTGGTCCCTACAAGACAACTCCCCTTGCATTAACTCTGGAACACCCGACACCACAGGACTTTTCCTCCCTGATTTGGATCTCGACGGCAACCCCCGCATCTTCGGCAACCGCATCGATATGGGAGCTTATGAAAATCAGCATGTGTGGGTAAAAATCAACGATTCACCTGCCTTTGCCAATCAAACAAAGGTGTACCCCAATCCCGGTACCGACCGGATCATGGTGCAACTCCCTGAAAAAACCCAGGAAACCTGGATAGAGCTGTTGGATGGCACAGGTCAGCGGGTGTTATTGGAAAGTGTTTATTCAAACTTA
>PCUL01000238.1 GCA_002771745.1 Bacteroidetes bacterium CG18_big_fil_WC_8_21_14_2_50_41_14 | reverse complement strand
ATATGCCGAAAATAAATTTGTTTTCCATGGTTGTTTAATGGCACGGTAACTGGCTACCTCTTGGGGTATCATCAAATCAAATGATACGGAATTATCAGCATTCAACTCGGTAATATTCAATGGGTAATGAGTCCCCCATCCTATTAGTTTTTTGCCGCTCCCGAGCATTCGAAAACTACCTGTGGCAGGTGCATAAACACCTTCCCTTTGATAACTCCAGACCAAAGCAGCCTGCATGGTTTGTTCATTGATTGTGTATTCCATGGCCTGGCTAAAAGGCGGATTATGATTATTGCCATTGTCATACAAGGTGTAATGGCCATTGTTCAGTTTTCTGATGTCGTGCTGGTGCGAAAATCCAAATGGGTCGTTTTGAACCGTAAACATGTTGTTTTCGCTGTTCAGGCCGAAACGCCAGATAATATTGCCTGTGTTGAAATTAATTTTAGTGATTTCGTCCAGGTGCCTGCACGAAAGCAGGATATTTCCGTCTCCATCAATTTCAAAGGAGTTGGCATGCACATAATCTATTACAAATGCTGTTAAATCAATGTCATAAGTAGCATCGGTGATGCTGAAATGATCCCAGCTCCTCCATTGAAAATAAACCTGCCTTTCAAGATCAACTTCCTGAATAACAAGCCCTACGACAGTTGCCTGTGGGTTTCCTCCGGGAACAATCAAACTCATATTGACCAACTGTGGGTCGTACGACATCATCAGGTAATGTCCGTTGTCGAGCAACAACATGTCATGGCCATCCACATGGTAACCATTTCCCATCATCACCGAATCGAAAATAACATAGGAGCTGTCGAGCAGATAATATTTCTCACGCTCAGGATGTGCCAGGTCATTATTAGAATAAGCTAAATAACCATCCTCCAGCACACGAAAGTCACGGCTGCTCAAATCGGTTCTTTGATAGAATATGGGAGTTCCATAATTGTCTAAAATGGTCAGATAGTTGTTGTATGTTGTATGATCGCGACAGACCATATTCATAAAGATAAATTGGTCGTCAAAGGCGTGATTTTGTCCAAAAACAACGGTCGGGATCGGATAGTCGGATGGAAGATTGTTATCGTTTACAGCAAATTCCGCATCGGTATTGATGTGATCTTTTGACTCGGGAACAGCAAAATCGCAATCCTTGCTTTGCTTGTATTGCTTAAGAAGGGAAAGGGTTTCGCCATTTTTTATATAAAAATCAAAGTGGATAGCTTTAAACCAATTTCCTGATTTATCCTTCAACCCGCTTAAAATGGTGATGTCCACCTTTTCGCCATACTGGAAGTATTTTTGTGGCGTTACTATCAAAGTTTTTGAATCATCCGACAACTGAACGTTGCACCCGATGTTTCCCGAAAGGGAACCTTTAATGATAAATTTGTTCGATTTTAATCCCGATGGCTCAAATCCATTGGGCGTTTTCAGGATGAGGGTTTGTTCGGGATTGATAAATTGAGCTCCGGGTTGAGGCGATTGATAAGAAAAATCAAGGCTTTGACCAAAAGAATTTAAGAAAGCCATTAAAAAGAATGCGACCTGAAACCATCGGTAAACTAACCGCTTTTTCGTTTTGAATATGGTGCGTTCCGTACTTTGTTCAATATTTTTCATTGGTTTCTTAAATTTCAAACTTCAAATTCATTTTCTAAGTACTACTAACTGCGGCATGAACTATATTTTTTGCTGGCAGCTGGGCGATTTTTTTAATCGGGGCAGGCAAACTTATTGACAAGTTTTGATTTTGGCGGTGGGCTTTTGTGCGACTTGGTCCCGATACAAATCGGGATGTTTGACTGTGAAGCATTTGCTGTTTTCCAGTCCATTATGTCCAATTAATTTCATGGTTCTATATTAAACAATTTTAGTCCAGGATGTAATTAGTTTAAGACTAATACCAGATTTAATTACCTGACCAACATAACAGTACCTTCCACAACCTTGTTTTCAACAGGCTGTTGTCCTGACTCTTTATAAACAATGCGATAAATATATGCACCTAACATACATGGGCTACCTTTATAAGTACCATCCCAACCTTTGTTAATATCAGTGGTTTCATAAACTCTTTGCCCCCAACGGTTATAAATGCTAAGGTAGTATTTGCTTACATAATCGTATCTTGGTATTGCCTTGAAACTGTCATTTAGTCCGTCACCGTTTGGTGTGAAGGCATTTGGAATGTAAAAAGGTGTACCTGCCCAGAGGATTTGTATTGTGTCTGTTGATTTACAGCCTTCGATTGATGTGAGTGCAACACTGTAGTTGCCCATACTGTCAATTACAATTGATTCAGCTGTTTCACCGGTATTCCAGAGATAATATGCTGCGCCTGTCCCTGCATCGAGGATAAAGCCAGGCTCAACCCAAAGGGTATCGTACCCTGAAAATGCAATTTCAGCTCCTTGGTTTACTGTTATATCCATACTTTTACTTTCAACACAGTTTAATGAGTCGTCTGTAACAGTTAGGTTGTATGTGCCCTGCATGCTTGTTTGTATGCCACTGATCCATATATACTCTTCATCAGTGCTATAACCCTGAGGACCTGCCCAGTGATAGGAAAACTCACCACTTCCTCCTTCAACATATGCCCATATATTAACTTCATCGTCTTCGCAATAGCTTTGGCTGTTGCCAAGAATTATCTCCGGACGGGCAAATATTCTCACTCTTCCCATGGTGTAATTTGCAGGTATCTCTTCGCCCGATTCATTATAAAAATTACTCTCTCCCAGAGATGCTTCCCAGCTTATCCCCGGATAGCCTTCTTCGTTACATTTAAATACCAGCTCCAATATGGTTGTATTGTCAGGCAATGTTAATGAGCTTACCCCTTCCCAATTGATATATATCTTATTATCATTGGTCTGTGTGGTTATGGTAATTCCGTCTTCCAGCTCTTGAACAATATTATCATAGCCTTCGCATGTAAGTATGGTACTATCATATTCCAATAAGGCATTAAATCGCTTAACATCCTTAAAGTCGCTTACAATTAGCGGGTTTGTTGCCGTATTGCCTTTACAGGCATAACCATCGCCGGCTATGGCTTCTATTAGCTGGGTATTATGGCTTATTACCTCAACTGCAAATACAGTATCGCAGTTGTAATTGTCTTTTACCCTGCATGGGTATATTCCTGCCGAAAGGCCATTAAAGTAACCGTCATTGTATTGGTTGTTTTGGCCATTGTTGATTGAATACCAAAGGCTGTCGGCTGTGGTGGTTGCCGTGATTATTATTTCGCCATCGCTGGTATGATTTGTTTCGGGGGTTGTGGATACATTTGTTACTCGCGGACCGGCAATATCCAATATCTCTACCGGGTTTAGCCAATAGGGTGTTTCGCCATTTCCGGTTTCTTTTGCCCTGATGTAATAACTTCCTTCGGATAAATTGGTAAATGTATTATTGCTTTGCCAGCTTATGGCGTTATCAATGGAATATTCAAAAGGGCCACCACTTTGTGAGGAGGCATATATAATTATTCTACCTATATCCTGCCAGCAATGAGAATGTTTGACATCAACACTATCTATCAATATATTACCGGAACTTATGGTATAGGATTGGGAAAGGCTCACACATCCGTTCCCATCGGTTATCTCTAAATAATAATTCCCTTCTTCAAGGTTAGTTAAATCGAGGGTGTTACCCATAATATTTCCACTATCATCGTACCAGATAAATGATAAGGGTGGGATTCCGGTTACCTCAAGGCCTGTTATACTGCCTGTTGCGCCACCTGCTACCGTAGGTTGTATCTGCAGGTTCTGCTCCTCTATTTGGGGGCCGGGATGCCAGCTAACATGTATGGTATCATAACCCGAACAGCCTGATGAATTGGAAATACGTACCATGTAGTTACCTGTATCGCTTACTGTTATTTCGTATTTGTCGGGGCCAAAAGCTATGGTGGCGGTATCGTTGCTCCATGTATAGATACCCGGTATATTACCTGCATTTAAAGTTAATTGTGTCCCCTCGCATATAATGGTATCGTTGCCAAGGTTGGGCGTTGGCGATGGCAGTACTGTTACCACCCGTGAGGTTTCTTCTGTTCTTTGGTCCATAAAGGCCGTAGTGTCATAATACTTTACAGTGGCATGCACCTCGTATTCGCCACCTGCATTAAATATATGCTCCGGGCTTGTTGCTGTTACCGTGGGGCTTCCATCGCCAAAATCCCATGTTATTTGTAATGGGTTAATAAAGTTGGGGTTAAATTTTATTGGTGTGCCCGAGCAACTGCCTTCCCACTCGAAGCGGTAAAGGTAATCGAGCATTATGTTTTGAAAGAAAATTGAGATGTTTTGATTTCCAAAAGATAAGGCATTATTCTGAAAATCACAGGCAGTGCCTCTTTCCCAGGGCCTGTTTATTACGCCCATATTACTGCTATAACCATAACCATTTTCACCAATACCATATATCCTGCCATCCCTGGCAAGTTGTAATCCACATGCCTGGCCGCTGTCAATGTAAATTTCAGATTGTTTGAATTGGATTGAATCATCAATATACTGCATATCATATTGGAATAACTCATAATGATTAAGATTATCAGTCTCATTAAAATATGTTAGATACATTAGTTTTGAATCAGGTGAAAACTCAACTGCATATGGTTCATATTGTATAGAAATTCCATTACCCCATTTCCCAATAGAGTATAAAAATTCTATTTCCCCTGTATTTGCATTAAACCAACAAATATCAAAAGCCTGTTTATCAAGTGTAAATTGAAATTTATTATTATAAGCAGTTACTAAATACTTTTTATCGGGAGAGATTTTCATACTTCCTTCAATACCGCTTACATAATCAATATGTCTAATTTCGTTTACAACCGGTGTGGTATTTAATCCTCCGGAAGTTAATAAATATGATAAATAAGCATCATTTACGGAACCCCCTCCAGGAGGGAAAATACGTGTAATAACCCAGATATCCCTGTTATTACTATGTACTACTGCCGTTATTTTCTCTAAGGCAAAATCCCCCATATTAATTTTAATGTTCTTGAAACTTGCTTCAACACCACCAAGTCCATTGTCCAGGTTCATATTTATACGGGAGTAATGAAAGCCCTTTGGAAAATCTTTTAGAGATACACTAAAAACATAATACAATGAGTTTGATCCCGGCATTGGCACGATTAATGCCCCCTGGCTCGCTCCATTATGCCCGACAATATCGTCTCCATTTTGCATGATATCACCATTGCGGTTCCAAACAGTCGTGCCAGAAAAACTAAACATAAAATTTCCAAGGGAATCACTTATTGTGGCATTTGACCTGTTTGAGTAATGGCCAACACCTCCCAGTACAACGGGATTGCCACTATTAAAATCAAGCCCGGCATGAAAACCAAAATGCCAGATATTGGCTTCGTTTTGGCCATGTAAAATTTCTGCTAAACAAATAAATAATATTGCATATATAAACCTTGATTTTCTCATTTTAATAAAATGCATCCCAATAAATATTTATTGGGGTACATTAGCGTTTTAATTAGTAATTAAAAACTTACATGATCTGCATCTACCTGACCGTTAACAAAATAAGAAGAAGGAATATTAGTTGTTGTACTCCTACCTGAATCATATACAGCCAAGGTAACAGTATTACCTGCCCGAACAGCACAATATATATTAAAGTAAGCAGTACCTGATAAGCCTGCAATATATGGTTGCATATCACCAGATACATCAAAAACATATGATAAGACATTATTATGCAGAAAACCGCTTCCTTCATCTTGAACAACCACAACATCATTAGTAACATCTTGAATTGTAATCCATACCCCATAGCCATCTGTAGACTGATCAAGAGGAGTTGGCCAATTGGCTGTTGCATCCCATGAAGTGCTTACTGTATAACTCTGTGCATTAGCACTAATAATTCCTGCAAAAACTATAATTGCAATAAATAATAATTTTTTCATAATACAAAAAAATTAATTTAAAAACCGCGTGATATTTTCTATCACAAAAACTTTACCTAATTATCTCAATTTTGTAACTTTGCAGGGTATTTACAGTAGCAAAGCTACTTTAGCCTCCCCGGACGAGATATTTCCAGGGTGGCTTATTTTATGAACCTGTTCATAATTCCAACATTTATTATGTATTTTGGTTTATAAATTTTTTTTCGATACGATATGAATTAGCTGCTATTTCTTACTCTATCATTGATTTTCTTACAGGTTTCCAGTTAATAACCAGCACTCTTAATTTAGTCGTTTGCAATGCTATCACATTTTTTACACAAAAGCAAACAAAAAAGTGATTTCTTTCAATATTTTTTACAAAAACGGGTTGTTGTTATGCTTACCCCTACCTGCCAACCGCAGGCTGGAATCCTCTAATCTGGACAAACCAGAACCAAATAGGAAAAATTTTTAGCTTGTTTCGATGAAGTTACTGACAGATTTGTCAATCTGTTTAAAGTTTTATTCTGGTTAAGTATAGTGTAAGGTTGCAAAAATTTAAGCTGTTTTGGTTTTTTGTATTTGCTTTTAGTGTCGGTAAAAACCCGGAAGTGCTTAAATGTGTGGTGGGTCTTCGCCTTGCTGCCAACGTTTGGCTAAATTTGATTAACACCCGTCAACTGCTTTTAAATAAGTGACAATAGCAAGGCCCAAAAGGGTGCAATATCCAAAGTCAAAAAAATGACTAATTAAGTTGATTAGATGTCAAATATAAAAATTTCTGTCTGAAACCAGACCCCAACCAGTAAAAAGTTACCCTGAAATGTGAATATTCCGCTAAAAAAAGTACTTTTAGCCCGTTTAAAAATAATATTGCCAACACCAGATCATTTAATGATGGGCTTGCTGCAACCGATAGCTGGTTAAGGGGGTCATTATTAATCAAATAATGGATACCAACACTTCCTGGATCGTTATTTCAAACTGCATCTTGGCCATTAAATCCTTGAAAAGAGTTATTTATGAGAAAATCTGTACTTCCAAAAAAAGTTGTTGTTATTCTTTTGTTAATCACCTCCCTGGTAACCAGTGGTTTTTCACAAACAGGTAAATACCAATACAACGACAGTTGGGGAAAACCCGGTTTGCAATTAAACGAACAGCGTAGTTCTGATGTAATGCTCACCTATTCGATTCAGGATTTTTCCATTGCCGGGAAGCAAATCAACGGAGAACCCATGCACGAAATCGTGCTTTCGTCCCACTTGTTGCCCAACAAGGCAGGGGCACCCAACCTTCCCGGAAACGGATATATGCTGGCCATTCCCAACGGAGCCACGGCAAGGGTAGAAATCACCAACTCAAGGGTGGAACTCATCGAAAATGTAGTGATGGAACCTTCGCCTGAAATTCCATGGGATACGGATAAGTCTCCACTACGGTATATACAGGACCCGTCTGTTTATACAAAAGACGCCTTTTATCCGGCACAACCGGTGATTGTTTCAACACCTTCGGCTTTGCGTGGGGTAAATGTAGTACGACTGGGAATTACACCCTACCAATACAATCCGGTCACCAAACAATTGAAGGTATACCGGGACATCAAAATTCAGGTAATTGCCGAAGGTGGCGACGGGACCTATGGCACAGAGCGGTTGAGAAGCCGCTGGTGGGATCCCATCCTGAAAAACTCCATTGTAAACAGCCAGGTGCTGCCTGAGATAGATTATGCAAAACAAATCGCTGCCGCCAGAAGCAGCAACGAGTACGAATACCTGATCATCACCCCCAACGACCCTGAATTTGTTGCCTGGGCCGATACCATCAGCCGTTTCAGAAACATGCAGGGCATCCACACCGGAGTGGTTACTTTGGGCGAAATTGGTGGTGTAAACGCCATCGCCCTCGAAGCCTACATCAACTCCATCTATGCCGATTGGCAAACCCCGCCGGCCGCCGTTCTTCTTTTGGGAGATTATGGCACCAACATGAACAATACCATCATTTCTCCTATATGGGATAATTACTGTGTTTCGGACAATATCCTGGCCGATGTGGACAACAACAGCATGCCTGACATTGTTTTTGCACGCATCACGGCACAAAACGGGGATCAGCTTAAAACCATGATCAAAAAGTTTATTGACTACGAAACCAATCCTCCCACAAGTTTTGATTTCTACGATCACCCTATTACAGCATTGGGCTGGCAAACGGAGCGCTGGTTTCAAATTTGCTCCGAAACAGTTGGCGGATTCTGGAAAAACGAGCTGGGAAAACACCCGATACGCATCAACGAAGTGTATGAAGGAAATCCTGAAGTTGACCCCTGGTCAACAGCTCCCAACACCTCAGGCGTAATGGAATATTTTGGACCCAACGGTGTAAATTATATTACCGAAACTCCCGGTGAGCTTGGAGCCTGGCAAGGAGGAAATTCCGACGACATCAACCAGGCCATCAATCAGGGTTCGTTTATGCTGCAGCACCGCGACCATGGCAACGAAGTCGGCTGGGGTGAACCAGGCTATAACAAAGGCAGCATCAATGGTTTGACCAACACCGATTTAACATTTGTGATGTCCATCAACTGTTTAACAGGTAAATACAACAATTCTTCGGAAGTATTTTCCGAAAAATTCCACCGCTACACCTATGGTGGTCATGCCAGTGGCGCCCTTGGATTGATTGCCGCCTCGGAGGTAAGTTATTCATTTGTAAACGACGCTTATGTATGGGGATTGTACGACTATATGTGGCCCGACTTTATGCCCGACTATGGTGGTAATTTCCCTGAAACCCATGGCACACTGCCGGCTTTTGCCAATGCCTATGGAAAAATCTTTCTCGAATACACCGGATGGCCATACAACACCGGTAACAAAGAAGTTACCTACAATTTATTCCATCACCATGGCGATGCCTTCCTGAATGTATACACCGAAGTGCCCCAGGAGTTAACGATAGATCACAATGAAGTGATATTAAGCGGATTGCCCACTTTTGAAATCACTGCGGATGCGGGGTCATTGATTTGCCTTTCAGCTGACGGACAGATTATTGCCGTGGCCGAAGGAACCGGAGAACCACAGGTTATTCCGGTGGACTACATTGTACCGGGCACCCTGGTGGATCTGGTCATCACCAAACAAAATTACTTCCGTTATCATACCCAATTGCTTTGTGTGCCACCAAGCGGACCCTATTTGCTCAACATCGAAAAATCTTTTTTGAATAGCAATGGCAGTGATTTTATCTGTTTTGGAGACGAGACCTATCTTTCATTAAAAATGAAAAATGTGGGTACAGAAGCCGCCAACAACACCGTGGTGACAGTTTCCTGCGATGATCAATTTATTCAGCTTTCCGATAATACCGAAACCTACGGCACCATCGAAGCCGAGCAGGAAATCATGATCGAAAACGGGTTCTCTTTTACTGTTGCCGGGAATATTCCCGATCAGCATCAGGTTATCTTTCATGTATCGGCCGTGAGTGGTGAAACTACCTGGGAATCTGAAATTGAGATGACCGTGAATGCTCCTGACATCAAAGTAAACTTCTTTCACCTGACCCTGGTGACGGGCAATTCAAATGGAATTGTGGATGCAGGTGAAACCTACGAAATTCAGTTCGACATTCAAAATCAAGGACACAGCGCTACCAAATCGCTTGTCTCTTCGTTGTTTACCGAAAATAACTTTACCCGCATTTACACCGACGCCACATCAACCGAAACTTTACCGGCAGATTCTACCATGGTGGTTACCTTCCTTTTTGAAACCGACGGGAACACGCCGATGGGAACAGAAATCATATTGGTCAACCAAAACGAAACCGGTCTTTACAATGCAGTAGATTCGGTATTTGTAAAGGTTGGTGTAACCGTCGAAGATTGGGAAACAGGCGACTTAACCAAATTTGAATGGTTAAACGACCAGGCCCATCCATGGGTAGTGGATCATCAGGTAAAATATGAAGGGAATTTTGCACTTCGCTCTGCCGATATTACAGCCAGTCAAATGTCGATACTGACGCTGGCTTACCAGGTATATTCACCTGATTCTGTATCCTTTTTAATCAAATCAGCCACCCTGGAAGGAAACGGATTGATTAATTTTATCATGGATGGACAGGAAAAGGGCAGTTGGTCAGGTGAGTTCGACTGGACTCGTGTTTCCTATCCCGTTACCACCGGCAAGCATACGCTAATCTGGATGTTTATCAAATTTGCCGAATCAGACGACCTTGAAGATTGCGCCTGGATTGATTTGATCACCCTTCCACAGGTGCAAACCACCACAGGTTGGGCCGGTTTTGATCAGGACATCTGTGACGTTCCGGAAATACAACTTTCCGGCATGGCCACCAACTATAACTCCGTGCTGTGGAGCACGCAGGGGTCAGGATCGTTCGACGATCCACAGGTTCTGAATGCTGTTTATTCTCCTTCAAACGATGATATCTCCAATGGACATTTCACCCTTACACTTACGGTGGAAGGTGCAGGAGGAACCACAGTAACCGACGACCAGACTCTTACGATCCTGAAATCACCCGAAGCAGCTGAAATCCTGTGGACACAGGATACCGTTTATACGGTACTCACCACTTCATCTGCGCTGACGGGTGGAACAGCCGTTTATGCCACAGATTATAATTGGACCTTATCACCGGAGACTGCCGGCAACATTACTTCCAACGGCCAATCAGCCACCATCGTTTGGAACACCTTGTATTCAGGAGAAGCCGCCATTGGTTATCAGGGATTTAATATGTGTGAAGCGGGAATTACCACGGAAAAAACGGTGTTTGTAACCAATGCCACTTCCATTAGCGAACTCAACGACTT